>JAZQCF010000007.1:0-23650 GCA_045546075.1 Candidatus Enterousia sp. | reverse complement strand
GTCATACCGCCGAAGGGAGGTACCCAGGCCGAGCGACAGCGAGGACCTGCCCCGCAGGGAATTTGGAACGCGCTTTGCGCGTGACAAACATTCACTGTCTGCGACGCAAGTGTTCACTTCGTTCACACTGGGTCCCGGCCTTCGCCGGGATGACGAGAGAAAGCCGGGATGACGGTGGAAAAAAAACAAAAAGAGGGAAAATATGAGCAAAAAATCATTATTCATTGGTGCGGTCGCATCAATTATCGCAATCAATTCAGTTTTCGGGGATACAACCGTTACATCAAGGCAATATGTTGATAACCAAGATGACGCAGTTTACAATGAACTTGATGAAATAAAACAAGATATTATCCCGGCGGCGGGCACAAATGCATCAATACCTGGCTCGGCGGTTGTAACATATACAGGTACCGCGGGACAAATCGGTGAACGTTTTATATGTGATGCCGATGCCGACGACAATGGCTATTGTAATGATGATAATCTGGTTACATTGGATTTATTAGGCGACCAGATGGATGATTTTGGCAATTATTTTAGCGAGCAAATTCTAACCAACCTGCCGAGAACAACGACCACCAACAAGGTTTGTACCGAATGGGTTGCGGGTCAGGCACAAACGGATGCAAATTGTTTGCTGTGGAATTTAACCGACCAAACTGTGTACGGCTGTTTGGCAGATGGCGCAAGTTGTAGCAGCCGTTCGCAGTGTTGTGGTGGTTATTGCGATTTTGGCTATTGTGCAAGCCCGCAATACTAAAACACCGATCACCCATCCAATCTGGCTGGGTGATTTATTTTACAATACTGAATTTAACGATTGTTGTGGTGCCGTTTTGGGCGGTCGCGCGCAATATGTGGTCGCCCATTGGAACATTATATTCCAATGTTTCGCCGCTGAATGTTGAACCCAATGTATTATCGTCCAAGAACCAGAATATTTTTTCGTCTGTGCCGGTTGCAATCCCCATAATGCCAACCGGTTCAAAGTCTTTGTTGGATGTTATTACAATTTTTGTATCGGCATTTGGATACACAATAACCGGGGCGGTGCCATCGTCCGGAATTTCATTTATATCGCAACCAGGCATAAATTTTGGCGCGGTTTTACGGCGCACGCCCGCACGGTGAAACATATCCAGATATTCTGCATCCCAAAATTCAAACGTTTCCATATGGGTCTTTTCTGGGTCATATTTACACGCCCGCAGGCCCGTTTTATTATCAATCGGAATTTGCCGGTGAACCGTGTTGCGCGTAATTGGCGATTTGCCCGGAATAAAATATCCACGCGATTTTTGCGGACAAAATTCGCCGGCGATGTTGCCACCGATATCACACATTTCTATTTCGACAATGTTCATATCGGGGTTCAGGAAATTATTATTTTTAATCGGTATATTTTTCCCCGCATAATAATCAATCACTGCATTGGACAGCGCAAAGTATATCGGCGCGGCGGCGCGGGCACCACTGAATGCATTGTTCGGTGTGCCGTCAAAGTTTCCAACCCAAACGATTAACACAAAGTCACCAAATATGCCCGCCGTCCACGCATCACGATATGATGACGATGTGCCGGTCTTCCAATAGTGGCGAATCGTTTGTGGGGCGCGTTTGGCAAACGGAATTTTTTTTGTTGGCGTTGATTGGTGTGATAACATATCCAGTGTTATGAAAAACGCCTCGGGCGACAACAGGTGCGTTATCGTTTCATCCGGCGTGTCCATATCAAACCGTATTGCGCGCCGCGTGCCCATATTCGCCATCGTTGCGTATATGTCCGCCAATTCCATCATTGAAACCTCGGCCCCGCCCATGGCGATTGAAATGCCATAATGTTCCGGTGCACGCAGGTTCATAACGCCCGAATCCGCCAATATTTTATGAAAATTCTTAACCCCGATTTCCCGCACCAGGTTTATTGCCGGAATATTGCGCGAATGGGTTAATGCGTCCCGTGCAAGGACGGGGCCATAAAATTCACTGTCCGCGTTTTCGGGCGCATACACACCAAAGTTCACACGTGAATCACTTAGAAGTGTCATACCGTGTATCAACCCCATATCGGTTGCGGTCGCATAAATCAGTGGCTTTAATGTGGAACCGGGACTGCGTCGTGCGCGCACGCCATCATTTTCACCAAATATATCGCGACTGAAATAATCCGCCGAACCGATATAGGCCAATGTTTCCATCGTTTTATAATTTACCAAAATCGCCGCCGCATTCGTAATTCCAACACTGCGCCGTGCACCAATTTCGGCGGCAAGTGCCCGTTCCAATTTCTGTTGCAATTTCAAATCCAATGTGGTTTTTATCGCGGATTTTTTTGTGCGCCGGGTGTTCATCATATCTGTAAAATGTGGTGCCAAAAATGGGATGGCGGATATACCACCAACCGCCAAAGGCATATTGGCCAATGTTCGCAATTTTTCATCCGCCGGGAATTCGTCCAACCAACGTTCGACCAAATCGTGGCGCATATTTTCCAATGTTTTTATTCCACCCGGTGTGTTCAATCCGCGCTTTGTTGGGTTTTGTGGAACGGTTGCCAATGTAATGGATTCTATTTTTGTTAAATCGCGCGCAGGGTGGCCAAAATATATGGTTGATGCCGCGCCAATGCCTTCGATATTTCCACCATACGGGGCCAGGTTCAGGTATGCCTCGATAATCTCGTCCTTGGGGTGAAACAGGTCGATATAAATCGCCGCCGCAATTTGGGCGATTTTTCCCCCAAGTGTTTTACTGTTCAAATCGTATTTTATGCGCGCAAGTTGCATGGTAATTGTTGATGCGCCAACGGGGTGGGGCGTGTGCGATAAATACTGACGCGCGGCGCGAACCAATGATATTGGATTTATGCCGGGATGATGATAAAAATGTTTGTCTTCGTATAAAACAACCGCGTTGACGATGTGCGGACTGATTTCATTCAGCGGGGTGTAAATTCTGTATTTATCATCCGCCGATAATGTTATGCGCATCAGGTTCCCATCACGGTCATAATATGCGCGCGAAAAAGACATACCTGACAATAATGGCGCGGTAAAAAACAACCTAACAATGGCATATGCGACAAGAATCGCACCAATAACGATTAAAAATCTTTTAGTCTTGCGCATTTGAAACGGTGAATGTTTCTGGGTCTGTCGTCGCCCGCAGGTTGGAATTGTACATATCCATCGCCGTTACCGGGGGAACCGTGAATTCGCCCGCCACAGATAATTGAACCCGATATGTGAACGTTGCAACATTGCGGTCAACGGGTGCAAATATCAATACGCGGTCTTCGCGAATTTCGTTGTAATTCATATCGCCCGTAACAGAATCAGATATTGGAATGAATCCGCCCGGCAATAAATCGGCAATAACCGCATTGTCAATTCTTTGGGTCGTCCCACGTGTGCGAACAGTGATTTTAACATCCAATATATCACCGATTTCACCGGAATGAACCCTGTCGCCGTTTGCGTTATAATATTCGCGCGACACATCCAAACCGTTTGATTCGGCGCGAACTGTTTTCGGGAAACCCTGGGTTACGATGGTATAAAACGCGGTGTTTTTGGATTTGCAACTTTCGCAATTTATGCGCAGTTTATCAAATCCATTGGGCAGTTTTACAATAATCGTACCGGCGGTTTCTGTTTGTTCTAATTTTTTATCATTGACCAAAACAGATATCGTATCACTGTCAATTACACCCTGGGCCGAAACATTGGAATAGGCCATAATAATTGCCGCCGCGGTAAATGTGTCATAGTTGCCACGATTGATATAGTTTTGAATATTCTTGGACGCGTGTTCGGGCATCATATCAAAATAGTTATGTGCAATAAATGTGTAAACCGCATCTGCCGCAACCGTGTCCGCGAATATTCCATCATACATATCATCACCCGATTTATATTTGGAAATAAGGTTAAAGGCTTTATCGGTTTGCTTTAACATTTTATAAGATGCCGCGATATATGCGCCGATTACATTGTTCGACCAATCTTTGACGTTTTCATCCAAGTATTCTTCCAATAAATCAATATAACTGGTTGTGACATAATCATTAAGACTTAATGTATATATCGCAAATGCCTTGGCATGGGCATCGGCAACCGATGTTGTGCGCCCGCCCGCATATGTGCGCAGGAAATCAATACCCCGTGAAAACATTGATTGCGGAACGTTGAATCCACCACGGCGCGCCATGGTCAAGAAATTCATCGTGTATGCCGTCAAATATGCGGTCGTTGGGTCTGTTTCATTGTCTTGGGATATGCCACCGTCCGCCCACATTCCAAATGAACCGTCTGTGTTTTGACGATTTGATAATGTTTGAATCGCGCGTGTTACAAATGCGTTCGAATCATTACGGTTGGTGCCCAACAATTTGTCGTCCGGCGCAATTACATATGGTAATGCGCGGGATACCAACTGTTCTGTGCAGTCAAAATCATAATGCGCCAGGTACATAAACATTGGACGCGCCAAAATTGATAAAGATTTTGATATGTACAACATATTTGATGATTCTGCATCAAACATATTACCGGACGCACCACGTATGTTTGTGTGGGCCGAATCCAGAATACCGGTTTTTATGTCTGTGTGGAACATTGTCGCCGGTCGAACCGACAATTCGTGTGTTGCGTGTCGTGCGGCGATTGAGTGATTTTTATCGTCAAACAATGCCGTTGATATGTCCAATGTTCCGGTGCCGGGTGTGTCCGCCGCCGTTACATTAAATGCCCACAATTTTTCTGTGTTTTCAGGCAGACTTATCAATCCTGATGATTTTTCGATTGGCAAAATTTTACCCGTGGCAATCACATCATTGCGTGCCGTTGCGGCATTGCCAGATTCCGTGGCCAGGTTTGATATGACCGTGTTTACTGTGAATTTGTCGTTCGGCGCAACGACCGTTGGTGCCACAACAGATATAATAACCGGTGATTGAACGCGGACATCGGTTGCGTTCGCGCCCGTGCGACCAGGTGCGGCGGCCACGGCATAGACATTAACCGCACCGTTGAAATATTCCGGTATGTCAAATGTTACGGTTTTTGGCGTGTCCGCGGTTGTGCTGACTATACCCGAATAAAATGCGACCGGCGGTAATGTTTTACGACCAAACGGATTGGTCAGTGGTGCCTCGATTCCGCCAACGCCACCGTCAAAATCACTGCCCCCGATTTTTGCAACTTCGCGCAGGACATTATATTCAGGCAACAACAACGACAATATTTGGTATGTTTCAACCTGAAGCGCGGCCTTTTGGAAAAAGAATTTTAACGGATTTGGAATTGAATAGTTTGCAACCTGTAATATGCCCGTGTTGACCGCAAACAGCATAACCCGTGCGTCTGTGTCGGTTGTGATTTCAACCGGTAATTTATTATCACGAACGATTTTTGGTGTGTCCAGGTTTATGTTGATTTTATGCTTATCAATACTGGTTGAGAAAGGTGCAACCGCATAAGTATATGGTGTTGTGAATATATCGCGGCTGTTTATATCACGCACAAAGGAAACGTTGATATAGCCGGTGCCTTCAAAATCCGCGGGCAGGGTAATTTCCTGGGTTGATGCGGTGGTTGTGGCGTTGAACCATTTATGCGCGTATACGCGGTCCCGTTCAATGGTGATAAGACCCGTGCCGGCATATGGTGCAATGACACCGATGTTTATTGTGTCACCGGGTTTATATGTGGCGGAATCCAATTTAATTTGTAATTCTGCGTGCGAATCTTCGCGCAATTCAGTGTTTTCATCCGCGGCAACAAAGTATTCGATATTTGCCAAAATATTTTCGTTTGAATCCAATAATTGAACATAATATGTTCCGCCATTTGATGTGTTTAACTTTATGCTGGAACCGGTTTTTGCAACCGATATTTGTGATTGCGCAATTATAACATCATGCGCGGTTGTTTGATATTTATAATGGTTGCCATAGTCCTTTAATAAACTGGTTAATGTTTCACGCTTTACCAATTTCATCGTGATATTATCTGCATCAACGGCGTGTCCAGATGCATCCAAAACGATAAGTTTCACGTTTTGTGTTGAATTGCGTGGGACATAAGACAAATCTGATTCCGGTTTATATCCAATCAGTTGTGTCAGGTTTGATACCCGGGAATTCAAAACCGTTTGGATGCTTTTGCCATCGCCGGCTTCGAATCCATTGATGGCCAGTGTCAGCATATATGTTCCAACCGGAATTTCACGATTAAAATTGACATTAATCGTTGCGTTACCATTTTCGTCTGTGCGTGTGTCCGCGGTATCAATGTTAAATGTTTGCGCGGTGCGTGCCACCCCGCCGGCCAGGCCCGTTTTGGAATTAAAGTTCGATATGAATTTATATGTTTTATAATCTTCAAATACAAAATCCACCGGGCGCAGTGTCGCATGCGCAGATATGCGACGGTTGGTGGCGGGCGTGCCATACAAATTATTCAAAGATACATTTGCCGTCAAATTTTCTGGGGAAATCCATCCGTCCACAGATGCATTGTTAATTGCGGCAATAATTTTCATTGTGTCAGGAACAAATTCTTGAACGTTAAAATTACCTGTGCCGATTGTGTCTTGGATATGTCCACGGCCGTTCAGTGTATATATTGTAACGTCATATCGTCCCAATGGCGCATCGGTTGATAATTTATGTGTAACGTCAATCATACCATCCGTGGGTAAAGATACCTTTTTATCCAGAACCGTCCGTCCGCGTGGGTCGGTTATTTCTAATTTGACCGGTATATCGGCCATTGGACCGAAAGTTTTGTTTTCAACAATCGCGCCAATCGTTAATGTTTCGCCGGGCCGATAAATACCACGATCGGAAAAGATGAATGACTTTAACGGTGTATCCATTATCGCATAGGTGCCACCAACATCAAATTTTGAATATTCGGCGGCCTGGGGCATATCGGCATAGTATGGAATAAACGATACGTCGGGACCGTGACGCGCCACAATCGCAACGGGTTCTTTTTCATTTCTGTATTCGTCATTTGAAAACCGTGGAATGTCCACGCGCCCGTCTGTATCGGTTACGCCCGCCCATATTGGATAGCCGTTGCGCCCCAATACGCTTATATCAATTTCCGCCGCAGGACCACCGGTTGACAGGTGTGACACAAATACCACCGATGACCGGTCCAGGTTTATTTTTCGTATAATCCCAAGGTCGGTCAGCAATATTAATCGCGCATCCCCATATTCGGCACTGTCCCGGGTTGCGCCGGTTTTAATGATGAATATCCCGGTTTTGTCTGTATATGTCCGGTCCAAATATTCGCCCAGGTTCAATGCGGCATAATTTACACGGTTTTTTGATGTGTCGGCGAAAGGTATCTTTTTTTGAAATACACTTGCCATATCATATGCATCAAATATCCACGGTGCACGAAATTCTAAATCAGAAAACAGATTATACGTTTGTGTAATAAGGTGGTTTATCGACCCAGATTCAATCTTGTATAAATTAATGTACGCCGCGTCCACGCCGCCACGTGCGACAATACCCAACTTTTTATCCCCAGCCAGTGACAATAATGCACCGCCGCCCGCGATTTTTACACTGCGTTCAGGGTATGCAACCGGAATCACGCGATTGACACCGTTGTGCGAAACAAAACCGTTCACAGAATGTATATCGGGTTTAATTGATATATACAGGTAACGTGGAACATTGTCGGCGACATCATAAGAAAACGCATATTGATAGGTTCCCGCGGGGTTTACAAAATTCGTGCGCGTCAGTTTTATTTGCTGGGATTTTTTTATAACATCGGCGGTTATTTCGTCATTTGCCCACGTGTGCGGTTCGGTTGTATCTTCGTCGTTTTCGGTATTGCGTGGTAACAGGTATGCATCAATATATTTATTCCAATTTGTGTTATCCGCCGCGGCCGATGTCATATTGACCAAAATCAACTGTTGCGGGTTTCCGTATTTATCATCTGCGGTAATGGTTGATACATCGGCAATTTTGAAGAAGTTATCGGCAGATTCGATTGTGGCATGCGCAGTAACCTTTGATGTTCGTGATACACCATCGGCATCATATATTCGATTCAATTTGAAACGCAATGTGCGTGCAGAATCCGTTATATCAATGGGGTCGGTGCGAATAATCGCCGTGCGCATATATCGGTCAATTTTTACATCAAATCCCAATCGTTGGGTGCCGATTCGCATTGAAACCTTGTCCGCAAAGTCGCGTGTTTGAATCGGGTAATCAAAAGATATTACCGCAACGCCAATGACCGCGCGTTCGTCGCCCGGTGCAGGATATATATTGAACATATCGATTTTTGCGGTGATTGGTGCGGTTCTAAATGATATGTGCCGTGTATTCGGTCGAACATCACGTGAAAAGATTTTTTCGCCCAATTTTACACTGAATTTTGTATCTGCCGGCCAATCGCCATCGGGCGTAAAGGCGATTTCATATGGGTTTGAAAAATACCATTTGCCGTGAATTGCCGGCGATATTTTTACGTTCTGGGCCAATTCAGCGGCAGAAATGTTTGTGTTAAATGCCGGTGCACCCGGGCCGGATACATAATTATATGATATTCTTAGCGATTCGGCGGGCACAATGTCGCGATTGTTGTTTGTGTCCGGTGCATCGTTTAACAGAATTGTAGATTTATCATCTGCAAAGTGCGCAGAAATTGGCGTTTCAACCGCCATATTCATTTTTGTAATATTCACATTTCGCGTTGAAATCCAATAAATTCCCAAACCAACAAACACCGCGGCGGCGGCGATAATGGCCAAAATTCGCAACACGCGGGAAGCCCAAATGCCAGATTTTCGTAACATAGATAAATTCTCCATTCCTGAATGTGTTTCTATATTAGAATATAAATATTAAAACACAAGTTTTTTGTTATGAATTTGTCGCGACAAAAACGAAATTTTTTATTGTGTTTTGTTGGTTGTGTTGCTAAAATAATCCTATCGGCGGGTGTTCCGCCGATGGGGTGTAACGGCCCGTTTGTATACCGTCGTTTCAGGACGAAAAAACTCCAACCCATAGGTTGGAGGGTTGTGAATAATGTTGGGGTACTAAGAGGCCCATCAAAATAAACACACAATTAGTATACAAATTGTCGTTAACCTCCAACCACTGGAATAAATTCGGTGGTTTTTCATTTGTCTGGTTTGAGGAGGCAGAACAATGATACGGCGTTTTTTCATCGCATTCGCGGTTGGTTTTGTATGTATGTTTGGCACAACCGTGTCATATGCGTGCACAAGCGATGAAATTGATGTTATGGGCGATGGTTCCCAATGCGAAGCGGCAAAGTTTACAATAACGACAACGGAAATTGCGGATGGCGAAACTTTCCAATTTTATATGTCCGCCAAGGGGACTTTTTATGTAGATTGCGGCACGGGCGGAACATTAAGTGGAACTGGCGCATCGGGCAAAACGATAACCCGTTCCAATACGACCGGCGCAACATATACATGTACATATACGGGTGATACCGAGGCCAAAACGATTCGATTTGGGGGTATCGCCGCAACAGGCAATGCATATTCAACAGGGGTTAACATCAGTGCAGCTGCTATACGATTTAATGTGACACCTGCACTTGTTGCATCAATATCTGGTTCTTTGGGGGCAGTGTTTCCGTCACGTGGTACGACGACGGCACGCCAACCTGTGTTTTGGTCTACGTTTGCAAATTGTACAAAACTGACCGAAATTCCGAGTGGGTTATTTTCTGGTGTGACCGGTGCAAGAACATATATGTATTCCCAAACTTTTTGGGGTTGTACGGGTTTGGAAGAAATTCCGGCGGGATTATTCAGTGGCAATAGTGGTGCGGCATCAAGTATGTTTTGGGGTACATTCAATAATTGTTCTGGATTGCGGATAATCCCACAGAATTTGTTTGGTAATATCAGCGGTAAAGCGGACTATTTATTTCAACAAACATTTGCATCGTGTACATCTTTGGAACAAATTCCAGCAGAGTTATTTAGTGGTATTAGTGGGGCGGCACAATCTATGTTTTGGCAAACGTTTTCGAATTGTAGTGGCTTGAAATCTATACCGTCTGGGTTGTTTAGTGGTATTAGTGGTACGGCAACCAATATGTTCTCGCATACGTTTTATAATTGTTCGGGGCTGACCGGATATATTCCGGCGGGGATGTTTGATAAAATTACGACATATTCAAACAATATGATGAACAATATGTTTTATGGAACCGGCTTTGATACGACATGTTCGGGAACAACCGTTCAATATATTACCGGGTTTGAAAGTTATTGGAACGGCAAAGTTTCCTGTACCGAACCATTTGTGACACCGGTTGTGTTGGACGGACAATCCGCCACAACAACATCGGTACCGACAACGGTATATCTTAAATACGGAGCCGGTTGGTATTCCGATGCGGGTGCAACGACATCGATTTCTGTGTTAACCACCAACCCAACCAAGACAGATTATGATTTTGATGGTTATTGGACGGCCACCAATGGTGCGGGAACACAAGTTATTGATAACGATGGTAATTTCTTAACAACAGATGCGATATTAAAAATGGCAAAAATGGCTGATACATCAAAAACAATTTATGCAAATTGGACCACGGATTATACAGTCACATACGATTGTGGTGATGGGACCGGTACACCACCGGCAGGCGTTACCGCAACATCCGGCAAAGATTTTACACCTGCGCTATCGACAGGATGTTATAAAGACGGATATATTTTAAGTGGATGGTTGGTCAGTAATACAACAAATAACGAAATCAAAACCACAGGTGGAACATTTGTATGGAATTACAATGAAAGCAAAACCTTTGTTGCCCAATATGTTGAATCAAAATTTGAAGTACAAACAATAAATTTAGGTGCCGATGATACCGTATCGTTTAATATGGGCGCGCGCGGAACGTTTTATGTCGATTGGGGTGATGGAATGACATATAAACTAAGTTGTTATGAATTGTACGTTAGTTGTGGCGGAACAAGTGGTTCTTATAGTGGAAACGCCGCACGTACGGCGTGCAAGGTTATAAACACGAATGAGGTATATGAAAATACAATGCCGCACACGTATTCGAAACCTGGTGAATATGTGGTTCGTTTTGGTGGGGTTGCAACATCATATAGAGACCAAACTCCATGCTATAGTTCAACTTCTTTTCCTGGAGCCGCAATTCGCTTTAACAATTGGGTAAAACGCATATTGCCCGGGGGAAAATTGAGCGAACTATTCCCGCACTTTGGTACGGGACTGACTAGAGCAGTAAGGTTTGAGGGAAGTTTTAGCGGTTGCTCCAATCTGTTATCTATTCCAGAGGATTTGTTTAGGGGTTATACTTTTCCTAATACACGGATGTTTCAGAGCACATTCAGCGGTTGTTCCGGTTTGACAGGCTCGATACCGGAAAATCTGTTCAGCGATATATCTGGTGCGCCAGCGTCATCTATGTTCTTTGCCACATTTAATGGTTGTTCGGGATTGACCGGTTCAATACCAGAGGATTTGTTCGCCGGTATTTCCGGTGCACCGGCACAGGCTTTGTTCCAAGGTACATTTATGAATTGCTCAGGGTTGAGCGGTTCAATACCAGAGAATTTGTTCGCCGGTATTTCCGGTGCACCGGCACAGAGTATGTTCAATTCCACGTTTTCTGGTTGCAGTGGATTGACCGGTTCAATACCCGAGAACCTGTTCAGTGGCATATCCGGTGCACCTGCATCAAGTATGTTTTCTAGTACTTTCAAGGGTTGTTCGGGATTGACTGGTTCAATACCAGAGGATTTGTTCGCCGGTATTTCCGGTGCGCCGGCACAATATATGTTTTACAGCACATTTGCTCGCTGTTCGGGCCTAACGGGTTCGATACCATCCGGGTTGTTTAGAAGTTTATCTGGGGCAGGTGCTCAGTACATGTTTGGCGAAACTTTTGCTGGATGCACTGGGCTTACAGGTTATGTGCCAAAGGGATTATTTGAAAATATAACATCAACCGGATCAGGGGGTGTAGGTGGGACGTTTACAAATACCAACCTGTATACCGAATGTCCATGCGGAGCAAAACCCGCCGAAACCGGTTGGGGCGATACAACGGTTGATTCCCGTGCGGTATGCGAAGTTGGTTTGAAAGATGGTGAATTCTTTTACAATGGTGTTTGCACCACCAATTGTCAAAGCGGGGGAACCAAATTGATGCTTGGGAATGGTTCTGAATTTCCAATTTTATCAACCAAGGTCACTAATCCGGCGTTAAATGTAAAGTTCAGGTATAATAGTAGTATTTGTTACGTTCCGTTGGAGTCGGGAAATGGTGGTTCGGGTTCGCTGAATGTATCGTATGGTGGACAAACGTATCACGCGGGGACGTTGCCGGTGGAACCGGATTAGTTTCCATATACTTGGTGGCGACCCGGTGGTGCCACCAAGCATAATCTTTGTGTAAAAAATACTTGCTTTTTTTAATTTTTTGTCATATTATGCGGGCACGTGCCCAATGGCGCGAAGAACACAGTCGCATTTGGGAATTTCTGTCCGGACAACCGGTTTGCATCCCCACGCGGCGAGGATAACAACAGAAATAAAAGGATTTACTATGGCATTGCCAACTTTTACTATGCAACAGTTGATGGAGGCCGGCGTTCATTTTGGACACCACACCCGTCGTTGGAACCCACTTATGACACCGTATGTTTATGGGGTCAAAGATAAAATTCATATTATCAATTTGAATAAAACCGCACCGTTGTTACATCGCGCATTGGTCGCGTTAGAGGCGATTGCCGCCGCCGGTGGTAAGGTTTTGTTCGTCGCAACCAAGCATCAGGCAAAAGACATCGTCAAAGATGCGGCCGAACGTTGCGGTCAATTCTATGTTAACAACCGTTGGTTGGGTGGTATGTTGACGAATTGGACAACCGTTTCACAATCTATTCGCCGTTTGAAAAAGATGGAGGCCGATATTGAAAACGCCGATAAATTGGGCCTGACCAAGAAAGAAGTCGGTGTTATGACCAAAGAAGTCGCGAAACTGCGCGATATTTTCGGCGGCATTTTGGATATGCACGGTGTGCCCCAGGTTATGATTGTTATTGACGTGCCACGCGAAATGAACGCGGTACGCGAAGCGAAAAACTTGGATATCCCGACAATCGCAATTTGCGATACAAACGCGAATCCTGAAATGGTTGACTATCCGGTGCCGGGTAATGATGACGCGGCACGCGCAACACAACTGTATTGTGATTTGTTCGTTGATGCAATTTTGTCCGGTATTGAAAAACGCCTGGGCGGCGCGGCCGGTAAAAAGGTAGAATCAAATATGGTTGATGAACACGACGCATTGGAAGATGAAATCAAAGATAAAGAAATGAAGCAAAAATCTAAAACATCTGCGTCGCGCGCCGAACGTCGTGAAAAACTGGCCGAAAAAGCCGACAAATAATTTTAATATAATATGTGGGTGCGGGGGCGCGCCCACACAAACAATCTTTAAGCAAAGGGGGAAGATATGGCAGAAGTTACCGCAAAATTAATTCAGGAACTGCGCGAAAAAACATCCGCGGGTATGATGGACTGCAAAAAGGCATTGATTGAAACAAATGGTGATATCGCGGCGGCGGCCGATTGGTTGCGCCAAAAGGGTATTGTCAAGGCCGCGTCCAAGGCCGGTCGTGTTGCGGCATCGGGTCTGGTTACCGTTGTAAAATGCGACAATATGGGATGCGTCGTAGAATTGAACGCCGAAACAGACTTTGTTGCGAAAAACGATAAATTCCAAAAATTGGTTGCAGATGTTGCGAACAAGGCATTGGAACTGTCGGGTGATTTTGATGCGACATTGGCTGCGGTCAAAGACGACATCGCATCAACCATCGCAACAATCGGTGAAAATATGAACCTGCGCCGTATCGCAAAGGTTTCGGGCCAACATATTTTCAGTTATATTCACAATGCATTGGTTCCGGGTATGGGGCAAATTGGTGTTGCGGTCGCGATTGATGGCGATTCGGATAAAATTGCCGAAATCGGCCCGAAAATTGCGATGCATATTGCCGCAAATAAACCGGAATTTATGACCATTGCCGATGTTGATCCGGCGGCGGTTGAACGCGAAAAGAAAGTGTTTATCGAATCGGGCGCAACGGCGGGTAAACCGGAAAACATCGTTGAAAAGATGGTTAATGGTCGTTTGCAGAAATATTATGCAGAATCGGTATTGGAAGAACAACCGTTCGTTATGGACCCGTCCAAGAGCGTGAAGCAGGTTTTGGCTGAGGCCGGCGGGAAACTGGCGGGATTTGCGTATTTTGTGCTGGGTGAAGGAATTGAAAAACGCAATGATAACCTGGCCGATGAAGTCGCAAATATGTTGAAATAAGTGGCTAGTATAAGTGATTAGTGGTTAGTGATTGGTAAAACCCGCGGGAAACCGCGGGTTTTTACGTGTGCGCGGGGTGGTCAAAAACGAACGTTTTTGTCCAGTACTTTTTTGATGTTTTTCAAATTATAAGAAATGGCGAAAATCCGCCATTTTTAATTGACAAAAATTCATTTTAGACTGGTCACAAAAAACGTTCGTTTTTTGTTATCATTATAAACATAAAACAACGCCGTCAGGCACGACAAGAGAGCCGTCATCCCGGCGTAGGCCGGGACCCATCAACCGAAGCCTTGGCGAAGGTTGATTGCGTCGCAGACAGTGAATGTTTGTCACGCGCAAAGCGCGTTCCAAATTCCCTGCGGGGCAGGTCCTCGCTGTCGCTCGGCCTGGACCCCGGCCTGCGCCGGGATGACGAGAGAAAGCCGGGATGACGGTGGAGAGATTAACAAACAAGCAAAAAGAGGGAAAATATGAGCAAAAAACCATTATTACTCGGTGCGGTCGCATCAATTATCGCGATTAATTCAGTTGTTGCGGATACAACCGTTACATCAAAAACGTACGTTGATACCACACGCCAGGCAACAATCCCAGAGGCGGGTGTAAATGCCGAAGAAAATGGTGGTGGTGTGTCCGTTGTTACATACACCGACACTGCGGGACAAATCGGTGAACGCGGAATTTATTCGTGGGGACGAGAGGATACCTATGAGGGGCAAGAACAATCCCTTGTTACGGC
Source organism: Candidatus Enterousia sp. (assembly GCA_045546075.1). GTDB lineage: Bacteria > Pseudomonadota > Alphaproteobacteria > Rs-D84 > Rs-D84 > Enterousia. Next base: position 8,503 of record JAZQCF010000007.1, on the reverse strand, counting down.
GGATGCTGTAAACGAAGCTTTTGCTGGGTATGGGCTATGTATTGAAAGAGATGAAAATGAAAACTGTTTATTGATTAGAATTAAAGAACCAAGCGATGGAAATTATTTGCCGGTATATACCAGATAGTGTTTAATGATATTGTGCGCCCGCCCGAATGGGCGGGTTTCTTTTACCACTTTTTCGTTGAATATCGCGTGGATTTTGATAAAATCATTTTGATACAAAGGGCTTTTGCGATGAAAAATGATTTGTTGCACGAACTTAGTGTGCGTGGTTTTATCAATCAATGTTCAAATATGGATGCGTTGACCGATGCGTTGAATAACGGGCATATTACCGCATATTTGGGGTCTGACCCAACGGCGGATTCGCTGCATGTGGGGCATTTGGTTCCCGTTATGATGATGCGGTGGTTGCAAAAATATGGTCATCGGCCGTTAATGTTGGTTGGTGGTGCAACCGGGCGCATTGGTGACCCGTCGGGTCGTGATACGGGGCGGCCGATGATGACCGAAGAAACGTTGGCCAAAAATATTGCGGGGTTAAAAAAATCTTATTCTAAATTTTTGAAATTCGGTGATGGCGCAAATGATGCCATTATTGTTGATAACTATGATTGGATGAAGAATTATGGCCATATAGATTTCTTGGCGCAATATGGAACCGATTTTACCGTGCCACGTATGCTGTCGATGGAAAGTGTTAAACGGCGTTTGGAAAACGGTATGACATTTCTTGAATTTAACTATATGACGTTCCAGGCGGTGGATTTCTTGACGTTGTTTCAAAAATATGGCTGTATATTGCAACTGTGTGGCGCAGACCAATGGGGTAACGCGATTATGGGTATCGAACTTATCCGTAAAAAATTGGGCAAAGAGGCATTTGTTCTTTCAACCGCGCTGATTACCGATGCCGCGGGGAACAAAATTGGCAAATCTGCCGGAAACGCCGTATGGGTAAACGAAGACAAATTGTCGCCATACGAATATTGGCAATATTTCCGCAATACGCCCGATGAATTGGTGGAAAAATTTCTTAAAATCTTTACGGAAATTCCAATGGATGAAATTGAAAAGTTGTCAAAACTGCGCGGTGCGGAATTGAACGATGCAAAGCGGATTTTGGCAAATGTGGCAACAACAATCGCGCACGGTGCAGATGCCGCGGTGGCGGCGGAACGCGCGGCGGCGGCGTTGTTTGGTGGTGCGGGCGCGGCCGAAAATATGCCAACGCGCGACATTGAAATGTTTTCGCCGATGGGGGTATTGGATTTCTTGACCGCGGTTGGATTGTTTGATTCTAAATCCGATGCACGCCGTATGATAGAGCAAGGTGCCGTTCAAATCGATGGTGAAAAAATTACTGATTGGCGTGCAATCGTTGCGCCCAAGAAGGAATTTGTTGTTCAACGCGGGAAAAAGGTATTTTTGCGGGTGATTGTAAAATAATGTTTCGAATCTTGTTAATTTTGGCGATTTTGTTTGGGGGGGCAAATTCGGTTTTTGCCGCGCCAAGCGAACTGGATAAAATTCAAACGCAAATTAAACAGACTGAACAGAAAAACAAACAACTGGAACAACAGGTTAAAACATCGGACCGCGATGTCGCGAAAACTAAAAAACAGTTGGTAACCGCCGCGGGCAAAGTGTCTTCATTAGAGGAAGTGCGGGCATCAATCGCGAAAAAAATTGCGGAATTGGATGCGCGTCGGGCGGAATTGTCGGCGGAATTGGAAAAAAACCGTGAACGCGTTGCCGATGCCACGGCGGGTATGGTGTTTATTGCGGCAAACCCAAGTTTTGATTCGCAAAATATGCATAACTTTGTTTTGACATCTGCGGTTTTGGCGGGTATGGCGGACGGTTTCGATGAACAGATTGTCGATGCCGGTAAAAAAATCGCGGAATTGGATAAAATTCGTGATGCGCGCGCAATCGAAAAAGAAAAATTGGACCGAACCGCAAAGAAATACGCGGATGAAAAAAATCTGTTGGATAAATTGCTGCGTCGGCGGTCGGCACAAAATGAAAAGTTGCGCAATGAACAGGCCGCAACCCAGAAAAAATTGCGCGAATTGTCGGCGCGCGCAAAAAATATTTCGGAATTATCCGCCGGCGTGGGGAGTTCACAAATGTCCGCAGATGCACGTTTTTCAATTCGTAAGTTGAACCAGCCTGTTCGTGGGCGCATTATTGTGCGATTCGGTGAAAAGACCGCGTTGGGGTTAAAATCTGATGGGTGGCGTATCCGCACCAGTGCCGATGCGTTGGTTACCGCACCGGCGGACGGTGTCGTGAAATTCGCAGACAGTTTCAAAGGTTTCGGTCGCGTGATTATTATATCACATAAAAATGGTTATAATACCGTTATGACAAACCTTGGGGATATTGATGTTGTCGTGGGACAAGAGGTCTTGGGCGGCGAACCCGTGGGGCGTATGAACCCAAATAAACCGGAAATGTATCTTGAGGTGCGCCGTGGCGACAAAGCCATTGACCCGGCACGATTGTTCAAAGAAAACTGATAGTGGTGAATCGCATATGATAAAACACGGACGTGAAAGTTTGGTTAAAATTGCGGGCGGCAAATATGTTTCCAAAGAACCTTTGCCGGGACGTGGCCTTAAACAAAAACGCGAGTGGTTGGCGCGCCAGCAAAATGCCGCAAATATGCTTAATAAATTGGCGGAAATTGGTAATGATGCCTATGGCGTGCCGCATATTAAATCGATTGATTCAAACCGTTTTCGTGTTATCGAGGAACGGGTCAGTGGGGTGCCGCTATCGCCGTTGTTGTTCCGGACATTGGATGATGCCGCGCGCGAACGTGTCACAGATTCTTTGGCGCAGTTTTACGCGGATATACATTCCATAGATATTATTCCAAACCCGGTTGAATATAAAATGGAATATGGGTTGGGGGGTGAGTATTTAGAAAACTTTATCGGTGCGGATATGAATAAATATTTCCCGCGTGCCGATGTAAAATTTGTGGAAAAAATATATCAAAACATAGCGAACTTTTCGTATGAAACACGCATCGTATCGGTGCACGGCGATTTATTTGAAGGTAATGTGTTATACGATGTTAAAACGCAAAAATTCAATGTCATAGATTTTACCGATGCGGGCACCGGGTTTCTGCATTATGATATGTTAAGTTCATATGCAAATGATTTGGGTGTTGCCGATGCGGTGCGCGCGCGATATTTGAAATATCGTGATGCACGTGATTTGCCGGCGGATTTTGTGGATGATGCGCGGTGGCAAAAAATTGTCCGCTATCATAAAGCGGCGGGTTTATTGGAACAAATGGACGAATCTGTTGCAGATTTTCAATACCTGGGGCGGGATGATAAAAAGAAGTCGGTTACCCGGTTAAAAAAACAAATCGAAGATTTACATAAATTTGAACGCTAAGGCCGGCGGGATTTTTGTAATACACGCAGTAAAGATTTTTGCGTGCGTTCCATCGCGCTCAGCATAAATTCATCGTATACCTTGGTTGCGCCCGCGGCGTATGCGCCGATTGCGTTGCGGTATGCGATTTTGTCTGTTTTATGGTTGAATATAATCGGTGTAAAGTCGTTCTGTAATAAAATCCAATTCATTACCATTCGCGCGGTGCGTTTATTAAAGTCTTCAAATGGTTGTAATAATATCATTTCTGCGTGTGTCTTGATTGCCGTGTCCAATGGGTCGGCACCAATTCGTTGAATTCTGTTTTCAATGTTTTCGTGCATTTCAAATGGCACGGTTAAATAATTCGGTGCATGATATTGAATGCCGTCAATGGTAATATCCAAAATCTTGGCCGATGTGCGAAACTGGCCGCCGGGGATAAATGTATTTTTGCAAATAATATAGTGAACATCGCAAATCGATTGCCAATTTATTTCTTGTTCGCGATTGATGCTTATATAATCATAGGCGCGTGCAACATTATTCAGGTTCGCCGCATCAAAAAATTCGCGAATAGTTTTCTTGTCATTCCACGGAAACAGCGCGCGCGGTTCGATATGGACGATTTCGTGGTTTATCCAATTTATATCAAAAAAACGTTTATATACTGTAAAGTCACATTCCATCGCGTGACGAATCTGGCGACCGTAAAGTTTGATATTTTTTCGTTGTATATTATTGTTTGACATACTCTATATATAACACATTATTTAATTTTGTCAATTATTGTGTTTTCAAGAAAATAAAACCTGTTGCAATAAATCTATTTTCGTTGTACACTGACAACGTCAGCAGGTGTTCTGCTGATGGGGTGTAACGACCCGTTTACATGCTGTCCATATGGACAAAAAACTCCAACCGTCGGGTTGGAGGGTTGTGAATAATGTTGTGGCCTGACGGCCCATCAAAATAAGCACACAATTTGCATGTAAATTGTCGTTAACCTCCAACCACTGATATTTTCGGTGGTTTTTATCAGGCAAAAGTTTAATTCCAAGGCTTTTAATTTGGGGAAAACGCCATTGGACCGGTTGATGTGTCGGCCATTGTTTTTGTGCGCACGCCAACCGCGAACCAAACGGGGGGACCAAATGTTAATAAAGCCATTGAAAACAATCATATTCACAATAATTTTGGGAATGGTGTATATAATGCCAACGGTTGCCCGCGCGGCATGTGCCGAAAACGAGATAGATGTTTTGGGCGACGGCACCCAATGCGAAACCGCCAAATTCACCGTAACGACAACGGAAATCGCCGGCGGCGGTGAATTCAAATTTCTAATGACCGCCATTGGAACATTTTATGTTGATTGCGGTGATGGTGGAACATTAAGTGGAACCGGCGCGTCGGGAAAAACAATCGTTCGCACCACTAATACCGAGGCAACATATACATGCACATATAACGATGCCGGCGTAAAGACGATTCGTTTTGGTGGCGTTGCGTCCAGGTATCACAGCGGTGCAGTTGCGGCAATAAGATTTAATGGCGGAACGCCAACACTTGTTGCCGGAATATCCGGTTCATTGGGGGCGATATTTCCAACAATGGGTGTCGGGGCCGTGTTGCAACCGTCGTTTAGAAATACATTTAATGGTTGTGCAAAACTGACGGGTTCAATTCCGGAAAACTTGTTTTCCGGAATATCTGGTGCGCCGGTTTCCACGATGTTTCAACAAACATTTACTGGTTGTTCAAACCTGACGGGTTCAATTCCAGCGGGGCTGTTTTCCGGTATATCGGGTGCACCGGCCGATGGTATGTTCGCTAGCACCTTTAGTGGATGCGCGGGCCTGACCGGGACAATTCCGGCGGGCCTGTTTGCCGGGATATCGGGTCCCCCAACCAAGAATATGTTTTATCGCACATTTATGGGCTGTTCAAAACTGACGGGTTCGATACCGGAAAATTTGTTTGCCGGAATATCCGGTGCCCCGGTCACCTATATGTTCTCTGGCACCTTTAGTGGATGCGCGGGCCTGACCGGGACAATTCCGGCGGGCCTGTTTGCCGGGATATCGGGTTCCCCGGCCACATATATGTTTTATGCAACATTTCATAACTGTTCAAAACTGACGGGTTCGATACCGGAAAACTTGTTTGCCGGAATATCCGGTGCCCCGGTCGCCGGTATGTTTCGTAGCACTTTTAGTGGATGCATGGGCCTGACCGGGACAATTCCGGCGGGGCTGTTTTCCGGAATATCTGGTGCCCCGGCCGTCGATATGTTTCGAGAAACTTTTTATTATTGTTCGGGCCTTACCGGGTTTGTGCCCCCCGCGTTATTTCAGGGGATAACAAATTCAGGAACTGTTACAAATCATATGACAGATGTATTCGCTAGGGCGACCGGTCTTGCGACAAAATGTCCGTCGTGCCACAAACAATACATTACCGGGTTTGAACAATATTGGTCTAACAGAGTTTCATGTGAATTTTCGGTGGGTGAAAATGAACACATATATAACGATGTATGTTATCAAGACTGTGGCGCGGGGATTACAAAAATTAAAACATCAACCGGATTGGTGTTTCCTATATTCAGTACTAAACCTACAACGCCGGCGATAAATGTTAAATATAACGATGTGGTATGCTATATCCCGTTAGAGGCGGGCGATGGCGGTGCCGGTTCGATGAATATTTTATACAATAACGAAACATATCATCTTGGTGTTGTCACGGCACCATAAAATCCACGTGAATTTATTATGTTTGGGGTTACATTATTGCGATGTGGCCCCATTTTTTATTTTTTGTTAAAATTTCCCTAAAATCGTGTTGCGGGGGCGGATTTTTTATTCTAGACTGAATCCATATATAACCAAGGGGAAAGCAATATGTTTAAGAAAATTCTGGTGTTGTTCGCGTTGGGTTTGCCGGTCGCAATAAATGTTGCCGTTGCCGCCGATAAAAAGAAAGAAGAACCGATTGAACACCTGACCGATGAACAGATTTACGAAGAATTGAAAAAATTGGCACTGGTGTTCGAAGTGTCGCGCGATAATTTTGTGGAAGAGGCCGATGAGCGCAAAATGCTTGAGGCGGCAATGAACGGTATGCTGTCGGCGTTGGATCCACATTCTTCGTATTTGAACAAGGATGATTTCAAAGACTTTAATGATAAATCAACCGGCGAATTCGGGGGACTTGGTATTCAAATTACATCCGACCGCGGCGCGGTGCGTGTGATTTCGCCTATTGACGATACGCCGGCGGACAAGGCCGGAATCAAGGCCGGGGACTATATAACCCATATTGATGATGAACCGGTGTTTGATTTAAGCCTGAATCAGGCCGTCAAAAAAATGAAGGGAAAACCCGGAACGAAAGTAAAACTGACTGTGATTTCCGGTGAAAAAGAACCGAAAACAATCACACTGAAGCGCGCGATTATCAAGGTTAAATCGGTAAAGTTTGAAGAAAAACAACTGGCGGATGCCGAAGATGATGCGCCGAAAATCGGCTATGTTCGTATATCTGATTTTGGTGCGACAACCGCGCGCGATTTGCGCGATGCGATTAAAGATTTGGAAAAAAAGAAAGTTTTGGGATATGTGTTGGATGTGCGGAACAATCCGGGCGGATACCTGACCGCGGCGATTGACGTGGCGGATGCGTTTTTAGAGGGCGGGGAAATCGTTTCTACGCGCGGGAAAAATAAAACTGATATAGACCGCAGTTTCGCCACCCCCGGTGATTTAACAAACGGTAAACCGTTGGTGGTGTTGATTAACCACGGGTCGGCTTCGGCATCGGAAATCGTTGCCGGCGCGATTCAGGACAATAAACGTGGAATTATTATGGGGTCGCAAAGCTTTGGCAAGGGCAGTGTGCAACAACAAAAGCCCCTGGGCGATGGAACGGCGATTCATATAACCATTGCGCGGTATTACACGCCCAGTGGAACATCGATTCAAAACACCGGAATTACCCCGGATGTAGAAGTATTACAGAGCAAGGTCAAAGTGTTAGAAAAACGCGAAAGTATGTATTCTGAGGCATCTTTCCGTAATTCGTTAAAGAACGATGCCGCGGACAAGAAAGCCAAGGCCAAGGCTAAATCGGGCAAGACAAATGATGACGATGATGATTGGAATTTGGATGACGAAGACCGCGAATTGACCGATGCCGAAAAAGATGCGCGCGATTATCAATTACAGCGCGCAATGGAAATGGTTATCGCAATGTCTAAAATGGCCGAACCAGTTAAAACAGAAGCAGAAAAGAAAGATTAAGAAAGCCCCGGGGTCCACCAAAAAATGCTTGCGCATTTTCTGGTGCCGGGGCGTTACGTATGTTTGTATTAATTCGCTAGCGTGTCGCAAACACCACTTTTGCAATAATGACGAACACCGCAGTCGGCATCGGTGGCGCAAGAACTGCCAAAATAGACGGCGGGACCAGTATCTGTATATGGTAAATACCACAATAAGCAATTTTCAGGGGTCTGTTCGGCGTTCGCAACATATTCAGCACATTCTTGCCGTATCTTGTGGGTATGACTTTTGACAATATATGCAGTGTCATTTATCTGTTCATAAATCGGTCCTGCGGTGACCAGGTCGTTTGCATGACCTTGTTTCGGCCATACAGTGCCATCAAATGGATCGGTTTCAGCGTCTGTTGATGGGTTAAAAATTCCGCGTTGGGTAACAACGCCTTCTGTTCCGGTTGTTTCAACAACACTGCCGTTTGGAAAGTTTGCACCGGTTGCATCAATTTTGGTTTGCTTGGTTGCAACCTGGGTATCGACATATCCCCGTGATGTAACGGTTGATGTTGTATCTGCGAAGACTGAATTAATTGCGATAATTGATGCGATTGCACCAATGAATAATGGTTTTTTGCTCATATTTTCCCTCTTTTTGTTTTTCCACCGTCATCCCGGCGCAGGCCGGGACCCAGTGTGAACGAAGTGAACACTTGCGTCGCAGACAGTGAATGTTTGTCACGCGCAAAGCGCGTTCCAAATTCCCTGCGGGGCAGGTCCTCGCTGTCGCTCGGCCTGGGTACCTCCCTTCGGCGGTATGAC
>JAZQCF010000006.1:0-52916 GCA_045546075.1 Candidatus Enterousia sp. | reverse complement strand
CAACCCTTTTGCACGGTTGGTTCCAAATGTTCCACCCACCCCAAGAACAAAAAATTCAACCCCCCGCCGGGTTGTTTAAATTTTTGGTTGTGCTATGTGTGCAATTCGCGAGCCGAATTATTAGAGATTGGGCAAGAGATTGATGAAGTAAAAGATAAATTGAATTTAACGAATTTGCATTAAAGCCGTCTTACTAACCGCGTTTATTACCTAAACTTTGCGCAATAGTTTGTGTCATAGTTTTATTTGTTTTCCATTGTCTAAATTTATCTAAATCCTCTTGTGTTCCTAAAATATGAATTTGTTTTGGGTCAAAAACAACCACTTCACCTCTTTCTCCACCCCATATGATAGAATCATGTCCAGCATCACTTAGCTTTTTATAATCTTTATCAGTTATTCTTGCTGGCCAGAAAACATCTTCATTTATCGCTTTTCTAATCTGCAAAGCAAACCAAACATCCGTAAACACAGGATTTTCCGCATTTACCAAAACGCAATATATCTGTCTATCTTTTCTTTTATGCCCCCTAGTATACTGTTTCGCCATTCCTTTGTCTGCAGTAAAATAAATTCCATAATCTTTTGTGGCTGTTCCTATTCCTTTATTTTTTTTAAAATTTGGATCTTTGGGCGACATAAATTTGTCTATCCCTTTTCTACCACCATGAAATAAAACTTGTTTGGATTTGCTATTAGGGAATATGCTTTTTACATATTCCATATATTCTTTTCTTGAACCTATGTTTTCTATTTCTGGATTTTGTTTAAATAAATAATCCCAATTATCCAAAATACGCTTTGCTTCAATAAATTTTTTTATCTTGCCAAACATGGATATTTCCTATTCTACGTATGCATTTTATCACAAAAAGTTCGAAAACTCAAAAAAATAGCATTTTTCAAAAACCAAACTTTCGAACTCGGTGAAATACTTGTAATTCTAACAAAAAACCGCCCTGAAACGAACGGTTTGAAACTATGGTTGGGGCAGCTGGGTGCCTTGATACACAATAAATAAAATCAAAAAAATTCTCCAAAGTCGATTTTTTAAGATTTTCTTAATTGTGTATTCTCGTATTGGTGCTGCACACTTCGTGTTCGCACCGATCCAGCCGCCCCACCGATAAAACAAAAACGCCCCGATGGGGCATTTTTGTTTTATCTTGGTTGGGGCAGCTGGATTCGAACCAACACTAACGGAGTCAGAGTCCGGTGTTCTACCATTAAACTATGCCCCAGGCGACACGGATTATATACCGCCCTGTTCCATTTTGCAATATTTTTTTAATCCGCATTTATGCGGTGCATCTGTTCCTATGGTTTTGGCACGCGCCAAAGAATATAATTTTTATAACACAAGGGATTCACCATGATAAAATTATCGATATCAATTATTGTAATCGCCATCGTCACAATCAACACCGCGCACGCATGCACCGGAATCACCCTGACCGCAGGGGACAAATCTTTCATCACGGCGCGCACCGTCGATTGGTCCGGGGCCAAGATGAACAATATGTATGTTATTTCCCCACGCGGCCACACCGAACAATCGCTTTTGCCAGACGGCACCGCGGGTGGTGTAAAATTCACCGCAAAATACGGCTTTGTTGGTCTGGGGATGGAACGTCCAGAATTCGTTGTTGACGGCACGAACGAAGCCGGATTAAATGTCGGCCTGTTCTATTTCCCGGAATTTGGCAAATACCAACCATATGATGAAAAATATCGCGATAAAACCATCGCAGATTTTCAGGTCGCGTCATGGATACTGTCGCAATTTTCCACCATTGACGAAGTAAAATCCGCAATCGACACCGTGCGCGTGGTCAACATAGACCCGTCTGCATCAACCGTCCATTGGCGCATCGCCGAACCGAACGGGCACGTGGCGGTTTTAGAAATTATCGACGGCGTGCCGATATTTTATGAAAATCCGGTTGGTGTTATCGCGAACGCCCCGAATTTTGATTGGCACATGACAAATTTGAACAATTATGTGAACCTGTATCCCGGCACGGCGGCCCCGACGGTCTTTGGGCCAATTAAATTAAGGTCTTTAAGTAAAGGCACGGGCCTGTTGGGGCTGCCGGGCGATTTTTCATCGCCATCGCGCTTTGTCCGTGCGGCATTTTTAAAGACATATTCCATACCGCAACCAACCGCGCGCGCGGCCATTATGCAATCTTTCCATATATTGAACAATTTTGATGTCCCGTTTGGCGCATCGTATAATCTTGGCAAGGCGACATTTGATATGCCATCGGCAACCCAATGGACGATTGCAACCGATACGGCCAATCACATTATTTACTATCACACAATGTATAACCGCACAATTCGCAGAATTGATATGTCAAATATAAATTTTGACCGTGTTCCGTTTCAATCACACCCGTTGGACGCAACCGAAAGCGAAACCATAATCGACGCACCGGTGAATTGGTAAAGTCAACCACTAATCTATTGCCTTTTGAAAAAATGGGTCTATAATCACCCCGTTCAATCAAAGGAGATGTTATGAAAATAAAACCATTTCGTGGCGTTCGCCCACCCAAAGAATTGGCGGCAGAGGTTGCATCGCGTCCATACGACGTTTTGAATTCAGTCGAAGCCAAGGCCGAGGCCGGTGAAAAATCATTACTGCACATTATTAAACCAGAAATCGATTTTGACCCGATTGCCGATGAACACAGCCAGGCCGTTTATGACAAAGCCGTTGAAAACTTCAAACTGTGGCAAGACCGCGGCTGGTTAAAAACCGATGACAAAGAAATGTATTACATCTATGCCCAAACAATGGACGGCCGCACACAATATGGTTTGGTTGCCGCGGCAAATGTAGATGATTATATGAACGGCAAAATCAAGAAACACGAATTGACACGCAAAGACAAAGAAGACGACCGTATGATTCACGTGCGCATTCAAAACGCGAACATCGAACCGGTGTTCTTTGCGTATCCCGATGTCGCAGAGATGAACAAAATTGTCGCGGACTTTGTTGCGAACAATGCCCCCGAATATGACTTTACGGCCGCGGATGGTTTTGGCCATAAATTCTGGGTTATTCGCGATGATAAAATCAACGCGCGCATTACAGAAATTTTCCGTGATATTCCGGCAATGTATGTGGCGGACGGCCACCACCGCACGGCGGCGGCGGCACGCGTTGGCGCAGAAAAACGCGAACAAAACCCGAACCACACCGGCAACGAAGAATACAATTACTTCTTGGCCGTGATTTTCCCAGAATCCCAATTAAAGGTTATCGACTATAACCGCGTTGTCAAAGATTTGAATGGATTGACACCTGAACAATTCTTGGCGGAACTTTCAAAATCTTTTGAAGTTGTCGACATGGGAACCGAAATCTATAAACCAAACAAATTGCATAACTTTGGTATGTATATGGGCGGTAAATGGTATTCGTTGACCGCAAAACCGGGGACATACAATGACAACGACCCGATTGGCGTTTTGGACGTGACGGTTCTGTCGAATTTAGTGTTTGATAAAATATTGAACCTTGGCGATTTGCGCACAAGCAAGCGTATCGACTTTGTCGGCGGCATCCGCGGCCTTGGCGAATTACAGAAACGCGTTGACAGTGGTGAAATGGCGGTTGCATTTGCGCTGTACCCGGTGACGATGCGTCAAATTATTGACATTGCAGACACCGGCAACATTATGCCACCAAAGACAACGTGGTTTGAACCCAAACTGCGCAGTGGTTTGGTCATTCACAAATTGTCATAACATATCAAGGCGCGATAAATTCGCGCCTTTTTCTTTAATTCACTGGGTCCAACGTGCCGGTATGATAAACGTTTTCATTCCATTTCAGGTTTAATGAATCCACACCCGATTCCAATGGCACATAGCATTTGGTTTCACCGTTTTGAACGACCATTGTTGGGGTAGTAACCTGTTCGGCCAACAACGGATACGACAAACCATTTTCGATTTTAAGTTCCGTCGCAAAATCACAATTCGTTGTGCAAACCGTATTACCATTACCATCGGTATAATAATGTTCGTTCGGTTTTAATCCCGGCGCACAGACGGCGCGCGGCACATCTTTGCCCGTTGGGTCATTTGCCGGGTTATATGCGGTTGGTGGAATTTTATCAATTCCCCACGCGGTCGTCACACTGTGCGCACCACACGGACATTCCGCATCCAACCGCGTGTTTCTAAATGTATATGTAAATATATCCGTTGAATTACCGGTCACACCGGCGAACAGTTGCGGATCAATATACCCGGTTAAACCACTTTCCGGTAAACCATTTCCACCGACCGCACCGCAATTTCCCATATTAAATGTTGAACTAAACATATCTTTGGCGGTTCCCGAAACACCCGAAAACAAATTTGATGGAATTGGCGTTTCTATGCGACACAGGCCTTGGAATGTCAACCGAAACATCCTTTCGGCCGCACCGGTCACACCACGAAACAAATTCGCCGGAATGGTTCCACTTAACCCCGTACAATTATTGAATGTTCCATTAAATAAAGCTTTCGCCGAACCCGTCACACCACGAAATAAATTTTCCGGTATCGAACCCGTTATACCACTGCACTTATAGAAAGTCGATTGGAATAAAAATGCTGCCGAACCCGTTATACCACTAAACAGGTTTTCCGGTATTGAACCGGTTAAACCGCTACAACCGTAAAATGTCCCACTAAACAAATATGCGGCATTACCCGTTATACCACTAAACAGGTTTTCCGGTATTGAACCGGTTAAACCGGGGCAATTACCAAAAGTATTCATAAATGCAGCCGTTGCCTGGTCACGGTATGTGGTATCGCCACTAATGGCAAAACTTGAACCCATGTCCGCATGTGCATCACCGGATATACCGGCAAATAAATTTTCCGGAATTGAACCGGTTAAACCGGAACAATCCCTGAATATTGCGTTAAACAATCCGGCACGCGGAATCCCCACAGCCCCCGCAAACAGGTTTTCCGGTATTGAACCAGTCAAACCACTACACCCCATAAATGTTTCCTGAAACATTCCCATTGCGGTTGTGGCATTATCTAAATCGCCAAACAATCCCGCCGGAATCGAACCGGTTAGCCCGGAACAATCTTGAAATGTGGCGGTAAACATAGCCTGATTTTTATCTTTATCTGTTTTTGAACCGGTCACACCGCGGAACAATTCCGCAGGTATCGACCCGGTTAAATTTGTGCAACCATTAAATGTCGACATAAAACGCGGATGATTATCGTTTGGCAAACTGGGGTAAATATCGCCAAGCGACCCCGATATACCCGCAACAAACAGCGGCGTTCCCGCATTTGTCGTGGCATCGCGTTTATATACTGAACGAATGCCAAAACCAATCGCATTTGGTGCGGTATCTGATGCACTGGTACTATACCCCGTCGCGCGGCCACCAAACCGAATTGTATGCACGCCGGCGGTTTCATACGTGTGTGGAATAACCGCGGTATAATTTATCGTCTGATATGTGCCATCACCCCAATCGACATAGAATTTACCGGACGCGCCCTGCCAATACTTAAATGTAGAATTGGCCGACATATTCGTTGTTGTAATGGTAAATTTTGGGTCAAATTCCACCCATTGCGCCGTCAATGTTTTATCGCCCGTATATGTCCATGTGAATGTTCCAGATTTTACATCGCCGGTCCCCGACACCGCCCAACCGGACAACACATAACCCGGTTTTTCACACAGGTTCTTCATTATCATAACCGGCGAAAAATTCGCGTTATATGTCGCGGTCGCATTTGCCGGCGCGGTTCCCGTCCCATCGCCACAATCGTATGTCACGGTGTATTCATCCGCCACGCACGATTGACCATCCAATGCCGCGCCATACCCATTATTACACGTCCATGATGCATAAAATGTTTTATCACCCGTTGCATCCGCGCCGATTATCATTGGATTTGCACAATCGGTCAATTCGGCATCTGTGCACCAACCGACAAAGGTGCTGCCCACGCGGGTGGGTGTCCCCAGTGTTATTGCCGTCCCACCGGTATATGTTGCAGGCATTCCCGATGTTGCCGCCGTCCCACCATTAAGTTCGTATGTTATATTAAAATCATCTGCACGCGCCGCGCCGAACACAAATGTCGCAAACAAAGCAGCCTGCAAATATGCACATATTTTGTTAAACCTGTACATTGCGTAAATTTCTCCCTCAAAATCAACGTGTGTATTATATCATAATTTTGGGACATAAACAAATTAAAATCGGGCAAAAATTTGCCCGATTGAAAAATATTTCTTTATATGCAATTAATATTGACGATATTTCATTTCGCGAAATTTACGCAATAACGCAGAATTTTCCGCCGACATTTCAATATTCCGTTCTTTTAACACGGTTTGAAAATTATCTATATCTTGATTCACACGCATAACATCGCGCATAAATTTCTGGCCATGATTTGGCACGCGGAATACGACCCCGGAATATTTATGACTTCTGTGCGGACGCAAAATCACGCCATTTGCACGAAACAGCCGCAAAACATCATGAATATTGCGAAAACTTTTATCGCTTAATATGACATAATAAAAGTGTCTATCACTTGGTGTAACGACATTTTTGACATCAAACACCATAGATGCCGCACTTAACACATCTTCGACACCGCGTTCCCATTTTGGAAACCAACCGGTCTTGCTTAAAACATATTTCATATAAACCATAATAAAATCCTCACACTTTATCGGTAATAAATATAGACTAAAATAAATTTATGTCAAGTTCTGTTTTTATTTTTCTTTATCAAACTTTCCAAACAGTTTTTTCAAAACCGTTTCTTTTCCGGCCCGTGCATTATACGCCGCCAAAACAGATTGAAAATTATTTGCATTTTCATTAACACGCATCACGTCACGCATAAATTCTTGGCCACGATTCGGTACACGAAATGCCACCGATACGCCATCCATTCCACGACACGGCCGCAGAATCACGCCATTTGCACGAAAAATGCGGGCCATATCATACATATGCTGAACATTGGTGTTCATTGGTATTACATAGTAATATCGGCGACCACGCGATGTTATCACATCTTTGACCGCGTACGCACAAAACGCCGCCCGCAAGACATCACTGACCTGGGGTTCCCATTTTGGAAACAGCCCCGTTTTCGATAACAAATATTTGGCATAAATCATATCCGGTCCCTTTTTCACACCGGGGGCAAATGATATACCCAACAAAATATAAGTCAAGTCTTTATATGCCAATCGCATGCGACAGTTTTAGCATAAAAATCGATTCGTTTCCATATTCGCGAACATTATTTGGATTCACGCGATAAATAAATCCAACCGCGCCATCTGTGAACGGACCAAAACTGTGCCGATACGATGCGTTAAACCGTAATTCACGCGAATGTGGTGCCATATCAATCCTGCGCAGCCCGGTACCAGAAATTGCCAAATCATACCGCCCATCGGCATCTTCGACTATATCATAATTCGCATAGGCATAATCAATACCACCATGCGTCACCGCCAAAGGCATTGATGCACCAAATGTGAAATTACCAATATCGATTCCGGCCGCAAACGCGTTTGATGTAAAATCGCCCATATGCATCACTGCATCGTTTTCCATACCCGGCCGGGTCCACGCAAACGTTGCACGTGCCCGCAATTTAACATTTTCAAACGGTGCCACAAACGCATCAACATCAACATAATTCGTGTTCGCGTTACCAATCGCCATCAATCCCGAACCGTATGCACCCAAAACCGTATTGTTTTCACGCATCACACCAACGGCGGTATTTAATCCAAAACTTTTATTTCCCCAGCCAACATTTGATTGTGCACCAACAACGGTTCCTAAATGCATCGGTTCATACATTGTTGAAACCACCGGGTCGTTTTCCACCAAACCTTCGTCGGTTACGATTCCTGAAAACGCGCGCGCACCGAACGTCCAATTATTATAATTGTACCCTGCCCCGACATCAATCGCATTTGATGCCAAAGACAAAATTGGATTCGCCATACCCGTAAAGCGCGATTCGCCATCGGTCAAATAATGCTGGTAATCGCCCGACATTTTCCAATTCCCATCCGCGTATTCAAACCGCATATTATCCAACCCGTCCATATTATCATTATATGCACGCGCCGACCGCATCAAACCAAATGAAAACTTTCCAACCTGAACCATATTGTTTTCGGGTGCACGTGTCCGTAAATCACCCAAGACATCCCCCATATACAATCCGTGCCGGCCACCATCATCAAACGCGAACGAATTTTTCCAGATACGCGGCAACCGCATAGTCCCGTCGGCACTTTCCAACATATCAAACGCCGCGACATCAATCGCACCCCGCCCCAGGTTCAGCGCACCCGACGCACGGAAACCGGTATTGATTGCCGCCCGCCAGTACGCGTTATTTGGACTGGACACTATATTTGTTCCATCAAAGAAGTATAAATTCGTTCCCGGCGTTGTCGCCCGTTCAAGGTTTATCACCCCATAACCAAAAACCTGTTTGAACGTATCAAGATATTGCGCATCAGTGGGATTAAATTCATTTGGCAACTTGTACATTGTTTTCAGGTACGCAATCAATTCGGCCTCGTTAAACCGACCACCGGTGGTCTTGCGTCCCAAAAACGGACCATCCGCCGTTAATGCCAACAGTGTGAATATCTGGGCCGGGGACATATAGTAAAACGCCGATGTTAACACACCTGCCGCACCGGCCGCCGCCGCCGCCGCCATTTCATCGGTCAAACCCACCGCCGCGAAACACCACGGATCCATCGCACCATTATTTCCGGTCCCCGCCGCACCACAAATGCGCGATTTATAATATGTCGCATCTGTTCCGGTGCCGCTTGGCCACTGCGCCAACTGGTACAGACCCGACACAGGCACACCATCTGTATCCGGTGCGATTGACGATGCCGATGCGGTAGATTCTACGCCAACGGCAACCACCGACATAAACAAATGTTCCAAGTTTTGATAAATAATCGGTGCCGCATTTTCAAAGCCTGCAACTTGAACTGCATCCAAATAATTTGAACCTGTATCCTGAACCGATGCCCCGGTTGAAAACACAATTAACGGGGGGGCCGATGGCGTTCCAAAACTGTTATTCGCACTCATTGTATTCAAATTAACAAAAAACGTTTCGGCATTAATAGACGGCAAATTTCCAGATGTTGCCCCAGATGCAGTCCCATACGTTTGACCAATAAATTCCGGGAAAAACACACTGTAATTGTCGGCCCCTGTCGCCAAAACAGAATCTATTGTTGGTGCCGTCCGCAAATGCAACGGCTCTATTACATCCAAATTTGCGATTACATCAACACGGGAACGTCCCCCTGTTGAATTGGTCCGTATACTTAACGCATCCACCAAAGCCTTATAGTTATAATAATCAACCGATTCATTGGCAGAATTTTGCCCGCCACCGGTACGATATATTGTCATCTGGCCATTGGGCATAAAACCAATAAAGTCCGTCCCCGAACCAGCACTGGTATAACCACCAACAATTTTCGCCAACATATTATCCGCAGACGATGCACCCGTGTTATGTATCGCGGTTCCGTTCCCCGACAAATCAAAATTATCCGTTCCGCCTTCGGTTACAGTGTGCCCAGTGTCAGTGGAATTCAAGATATTATTATAATACTTGTTTGAAACACCCAAAACCGACCCTGTCTTGTCAAACCAGGTAATATAAACATCTGTATCTAACGAAGTATTTTCGGCCGCGTTTATTCCATTTGCGGTAATCAACGCAACATTAACGGGCCGCCCACCCGAATAATTATCGGGCAACGATATCGGGGAATTATCCGCATTTCGCAATGTTCTTTGCCCCAAATAACCACGCGCCAATGGTGAATAACCGCGCATTAACAACAGATAATTTTCACCCGCGTTCATCAATTCAAATGTATCTGCCATATCGCCCGATGCATAAAACGCCAAATTATCACTGTATAAATTTTTGATTGCAACCGTATCACTAACGTTCATTCCGGCAAACGCCGGTCCATACGGCAGGCCGGACGAGAACAGCGGGCTGCCTTCACTTGATGCGGAACCGCCACCCGACGAACCGCCACCACCGGAACCCGAACTGCCACCCGACGAATCATTGTCATTATCCGGATCAAACACATCGGTCAACAAAAAAAGTCCACCTACAACAACGGCGGCACCCGCCGCCGCCAATGTCAAGCCCTGGGCGGTGGATAGTCCACCGAACAGCCCACCCGTTCGACCGGGCGAATTTTTATTTTTATAATCCTTGATTTGTCGTTCACAATTTGACGCATCTGCACCATACATCTGTAAAATCTGGGCCGCGCGCAAATCGTTATTCATTAACGCGGTGCACACCAACGACAATCCCGTATTATCAACATAATTTATGTTCGCACCATTGTTTACCAAAATTTGCACCTGTTGAATATCGGCATTTTTCGCGGCGGCCAACAACTGTGCCGCAACAGTAAACTCACTTGGTGCCGCAAACGATGCAAGTGGGGCGAAAACAATCGCAAAAACCAAGAATCTTATGAATTTCATTCGTCCTCTCTCTATATCTTGTGGTATTCTAACACAGATTTTAATTGCGTGTCTAGCAAAAAAATAAACGGGATGAAAAATCATCCCGAATATTTTTTATTATGTCGCCCAAATTAACGGCAATTACCGTTATTCATAACACGAACAACCGTGCGCATAACATCATCCGGCCGACCACTGATTACAATATGTGTATGTTCAGTTACCGTTTCAGTTACACATTGTGGGTTCGGTTCCGGCTTTGGTTCAGGTTTCGGTTCTGGCTTTGGTTCAACAACAGGTGCCGGATTCACAACCGGAACAGTTTTGCGCGGTTTCGCCGGGCGTGTGTTTTGGTTACCCTGGCTACGATTTGCAACATTATTACCATTGCCTTTAATCAGTGTTGCATCATTGTTATTACCATTGATAATAACCGCATCACCACCAACCTTGATGGACGGGTCTTCCTTGACGACCCAAACAGTATCGTGTTTTGTTTTACCACAGTCACCACCACAACCGGTGCCCTTGGTGCAACCGCGGCCACACAGGCACATTATAAGCGAACTGCCCAACATACCACCGGCCAAAATCCACGGCCACAATACCGCTTTGTTATTTTTTTCTTCGCGACGTTCGTCACGATGTTCATCGCGTCTTTCTTCTGGCATTCTTGCCTCCTTTGCTTTGTTTCTGCTGATATTATAGACAAATTTTTAACGTTGTCAAGGGTTGTTTCAAAAAATATCTTTTGCAACCAAAAAGTTTTTTTGATATAATGCTTAAACAGATTGAGAGAATGAAATCACTAAGTATAACCTTTGCCGGATTATTTACCTGCATATTTGTGTGCGGGGCCTTTGCCGCCACCCCAAAATGTTCGCGTACAAACCTGACACGGTGCCTGGATTCGGCGTGCGCAATAAATATCGGGGTTAACCCGGCGGCCCGGTGCCAGTATTGCGGAACATCATCTGCCGGCACGGCCCCATCGCAAAAGGGCCTGACCAACATTACCGCGGGCCAATCAACAAAATACGCATTGACCGCCAAGGAGTTATCTGTGGCCCCCGCCGACCCCGGCCGGCGTTATATCTGGGCAACGACCGAATGTATTAAAAAATTACCCGGATGCACCCCGGACGATGCATCGGCGACATACGACCGATTAATTGAACAATCGTGTAAATCTGCGGGTATCAGTATTCAAATATCGAACACGATTAAAAATATAAATACCGCACCAACAAAAACCAAATGCAACGAAACATTGAATATTTGCCTGACCAAAAAATGTGGTACGGGCTTTGATTCTTGTTCGGCGGACGCAGATTTTGACCGCTTTATCGCCGAATGTGCGGCCGATGCAAGTGGTTGCGATGAATATATCGCGGAATTCCGTCAATCCGCAACGAACGAACGCGCCCGCGCATATGCGAACCGCGAAAATTCGGTTCAATCATTGGTGGAAAACCATAAGACGACACGCGAAAATAAATTATCTGGGGCACGCGCGGCGTGTAACAGCAAAACCGCCGTCGAATCGTGTGTTAATACAGTTTGCGCAAATAATATGCCGGGCAAATGCGAAGATTCAACCGAAAAATCTATGGCGACACAGTTATGTAAATTCTATGACGTGGCGTGCACAGTGTTAAAATAGGAAACAATGAAGAAAACATTTGAAAATTTTCACAGGCTTTTGGTTATCGCGATTGCGACGGCGGCATTCGCGGCCCCAACCTATGCGGCGGTAACGGCACGCCCAACGGCGGCAAACACTGCGGCGGCGGCCCGGGCCCAAAACCGAACCGGCGCACGTGTACCAACATCAACCACTCAAATTGTTGCGACCACGCCAACGATTATGTCACCCGAACCGGAACCCGTTGTAATACCCGACCCCGAACCAGAGCCAACTGAACCGGTCATCATTGTCGATAACAAAACATCAATGTTTAATGATGTTATGGCGGAACTGGGGACAACGGAAACCGATATGTCCAGCGATGCCCGGGCCGATGCGATACGTCGCCAACGTGCATTACTGGATAATGCAGCAAACACGCCCGCCGCGGCAACATTAACAATTACCGCGGGCGTATGCGATAACGCCTTGCGTAAGTGTATGGCGGAAAAGTGCGGCAACGATTTCACACAATGCGCAAACGATTCAACCACAATATGGGGTCAAAAAATGGAATTGTGCCGCGCCCAAACCAAATGCACCGCACATGAATACGCATTACTTGCGCCGGAAATTTTGGCGGATCGCGATATGAACGTTTATATGGCACACTATAATTCGGTGATAAATTGTGGCAACCGGTATAACAGTTGTATTTTTGCCGAATGCGGGACAACATTGAACAGGTGCCTGGCCAAAAAAGACGGCGACAACGCAATATCAAAATGCGCAAAAATTGCAAACGATTGTAAATCTTTGGATAATGGACTGGCGGCGCGCACGATGAGTGTTTTTGGTGATTTGCGCAAAATCGCAACCGCCCGCGTTCAACGGGACGAAGCGCGCCTTTACGAACTGCGCGATTTAATGCGCGCACAATGCACTCGCCTGGGTGCAATGTTTGACGAACGCACATTGGATTGCGTGTACACGGTGAATTTCTTTGCGGGCGACGATAATACACTTATGGCATCCAAGAAACTTTATTCCGGCGACACGTTCCAATGCAACGCAGATTGGTTCGGTGTCGATATTACGACATTCAAGGAAAACGCATACCGTATGACAGGCGAACAAACATCGGCATCGTCCGCGATATTTGGTGCAGGCGTTGGTGCGGCGACGGGTTTGGCATCATCTGGCGCAATCAGTCGTGCACGCAACACCCGTAACGCCGAAGCAGCGGTTAAAGAAGCGTGCCAGGACGCAGGCGGAAATTGGAATGGTCAAAAATGCGTTGATGCAAATGGTAACGAAATCACATTTGACAATATGCAAAATTCGTCGCAGGAGGGGGTAAACAATAGCCCAACATCATCCGGTCGCACCACTGGAAATCAAACCTCAGCACAACAAAAACAACAAACCAAGACAGCAACCCAACAAGACAGACAAAATATATAAAATACTTTATTACAAGATAGGCGTTTACAAAATCTTACAACATACAAATAAGCCGATACTAGTATTTGACAAATAAAAATAAAATCCTATAATCCGTCCCCGGTGTAACAAAACAACGGGGAATCATTATGTATTTCTATCCACATTTTGCACGTGCAGATTATAATCAACGTACAGGGGACTATATTCCACTGTGGCAAAAAATTGCACGCGCACATCGGGATATAAAAATTTCAGACGCAGATTGCAATATGACAAACTTTGGTCAATATTCACCTGCGTATCCAACCACAAACGAAGATTGGCGTTTCGCCATGGCCGAATTAAATCCGGCGGGCAAATCCATATTGACCGTCACCGGCAGTGGCGACCAGGCCATCGCATTCGCGATTTCCGGTGCACGCAAAATTGATACATTCGACACAACATATTTTGCCAAGGTTATTATGGATATGAAAACATCGGCAATTCAAACGATGAACCGCAAACAATATAATAACTTTGTCCAAGAATTGCGTTATACCAAATCGGTCCGCGAAATTTCGGGATATGACAAAATCGCATCTGTTTGCCCAAGACCATCTATTTTGGCGGCCAAGCAAATGACCGGGTGCAAGATATTTAATGCCGGCACCGGCGTTCGTGATGAATATATGCCAACCGACACCGAATACGATATTGCACGCAAAACGGTTACCGGCCCAATGAATTTTATCTGGACAGATTTACAGGATTTACACAAAGAATTAACCCAAGAATATGACATTGTGTATTTATCAAATATTTTTGAATATTTCCCAAGCCAGAAAAAAATCACAACCGTCTTGAACAGCCTTAGACCATTTATCAAAAATGGTGGCGAAATTATGCTTTATACATCGTGGGTTCAAACAGGTGTATCTGAATCGGTTGACGCGGCCGCACGCGCATGCGGTTGGGGCACAACAAAATCACATAATGCACAAAACGCATTTATGCTGACCATGACGCGCAATCGTTAATGATTATTCTTTTACCGGTTTAATCAGATTCAATAATTCATCGGTATTTGTTACAACGGTTATGCCGTCGGCACGCCATTTTTCAACCAATGTATCAAAATCCATAATATTTTTCCCACCCAAATACAGTATTGGATTTTTTGCATTGGCATCTTTTGCATTTAATAACGCCACAATCGGCGAAGGCTTTTGCCGACCGGCGGCAAACCAATCAAATTCGTCTGCAACCCAAAAATCGTCATCATCGTGAACCGCAATCGCAAAATCGCCCGCAATTATTAAATCATCAGCGGTATGTGCCACAACCCCCGAATCGCAAATAAATTTACACAAATTTTCCAGTGGTGATTCCGCATCCGGCACGTCCGGCAATTCCGTCGTTGCACCACCATCACCAAAATCAACATCTTCAAATACCGGGATTCCATAGTCCGTATCCGCCGACGCGTCCAAATCAAAATCTGTCGGCAGTGGAAATACGTTATCTGTCACGGATGCATCCGTCCCACCAACCGGCACCGGTTCCGCAACCGATGCGTCGGGCCCAGTCATCGCACGAATATTCATCGGTTTATTAAATACCGATTGTTGACGCACACCACGATTTTTTTGCGCACGCATAAAAACTTCGCGCATCTCTGGCGGGACACCGGGGCGCAGTTCCGGTAAAGCCTCTTGTTCTGTCACAATCGGCTGTGGCGTTTCAACCGGCACAGCATTTGGAATTGGCGCAAAGCATTTTGGCACCGGGATTTTGATTGGGACCGATTTATTGCGCATCGTCAAAACCGTGGTTGCAACATAAATTGGCACCGCCGCCAAAATTAACAACCCAAACACCAACCCCGGGAATCCGTGCAGTTCTATCCGTGCCAATCGCGTCCAATGCGCAATCGAAAAAATATTAAAGTTGAATAAATAATGCAAAATGCACCACATTAAAAACACATAGAAAACCGTCCACGCAACCGCGCGCCAATAATTTTTCAAAAAATTATTCACACTAACCACCATCACCAACCACTATCATTATAGACATATTTTATAATCCGTCAACTAAACAAGCAATTTATTTCCCGATTTAATTAAAAAAATATTAAAAAACGCTTTTTTATATCCCTTTTCTGTGATATAATGCCAGAGATAAAAAGGAGGGTTTTTCATGCAGAAATTGCTGAAAACATTTGGTAAGGGCATAATTTGCCTTTCAGTGGTTGCATTTACAAGTGCGTGTTTCGGTGATACAACACCGGCACGTGGTGCGGCCGCACAGAACCGCGGACGCGGAACAACAAACGTTTCACGTATGCCATCTATACCGGTTTTGCCGGTCAGTGCCGTTGGCAATATGTCCACCGGTAACGACAATCATAATGTAACACCAACACCGGGGCCGAACCCGGGACCAAATCCTGGGCCGAATCCTGGACCGAACCCGGGGCCGAATCCCGGACCGGACGAACCGGATACGCCTGTGAACCCGAATCCGCCAACCCCGGAATGCCCGGACGGCGGCGTTGCGAATTCTGATTACACGGTTGAAACGTGTATGAACGATGTGTTGGCGTGCGTCAACGGCGGTTCTTTGCCGAACGGCATAAATTCGCTGTTTAACGAAGATTTACGTAATTCCATCGTTAATGGTATGGGGCTTTGCCTGGCCCAGGTTGAACGCTGTGTAACGACGGTTCGCCGGAATTGCCAGTATGTTTATGCGTCTGCATCCGACGTATGGTTGGATTTCAACGCGCGCAAAGTTCAACCTGAATATTATGCATTTGTTTTGCGCCAAACGGGCCTTACCCCGACCCAGGCAGAAAACACCTGTCTGTTGTTGGACCGCAACACATATGGATTGTCGTTTGACGCGGTGTCATCCACAGACAACGTAACCAGTGAATATAACAAACAGGTTGGCGCGTACAACAGCGCACTGAATGATTCCCTGTCCAAGGCAAACCCATTGGGCGTAGAAGTTAACACCACCGGCATCGACGGTCAACGTGGATACTATGCGCGTTGGGACGCGGAACGCGCACAATGCCTGTTGCGTGTCGCGGCATATAACAAAGACACCCTGATTACAAACAGTTGGTTATTCGGCACGGTTGGCGACGACCGCACGGCCGAAGTATGGCAGGCCGCCGGTTCAACCTTTACATGCAACAAAAACCTGTTTGATTTCTCGTTAATGCCAACAACCAAGACGGTGGCGGCAACCGCGATTCCGGGTGGAACATTGCTTGGTGCCGGAATTGGTGCATTGGCGGGCCACGGCGATCGTAAATTCGACTGCACGGATGAAAATATGCGGAATCAATTATTGGTCAAATTGCAAAACAACCAGGCAATCGGTAATTTGAACCAGTTTATTGATGCCGACCTGTCCAGTGCAGACAAAACAATGAGTATCGCCCAGTGTAATGAGATTATTCACCTGTTTGACCTGTGGCAAATGGGTAACCAGGCGATTACACGTTGCAACTCTCAGTCTGCAAACCTGACGGTTGTTATCGATAAATATGTTACATATACCAGGACACAGTGCACTAGCGAGGGCAAACAACCGACCGAATGCGAAACAAAAATCGATGACAGAACCGCATATGATAAATGGTGTCAAGGCGACGGTAAAACCGATTGCGGCGATGCAAGATTCGAAGACGTTCGTGATGCACAAAAGAATTGTCTGTTCGTGAACCTGAACCTTTCCAGCAAATATGGCACAGATGTCTATTGCGAAAGTTCGGATGGCTGTGTTGATAAAGACACATTCCAAAAAGACCTGAATATGTTGTCGAAAATATTTGGTTCTATTGATATATTGGAAGGCCAAAAATCGAACCGCCTGAAAACAACATTGGTTGGTGCGGGAACCGGCGCGGCCGTTGGTGGGACCGCAACCGCAATTACGGCATTTGTTGAACGCAACAACATTAATTGCCGCGTGGCGGACGGATTGGGACGCGTATCGTTTGGCAAATCCTATACGATTGACCGTCTGCGTGATTTCTATGTGAAATGGGCATTGAACCTGCCCCAGACATTGGCACCGACGGCGGTCGTTACGAATTGCGAAAATTGGCAATTAACCTGCGCAATGTTCACAGACCTGAAAGAATGTGCAGCGGCCCAATTTAACTATCGCCCGGGTAATTTGTCCAGTACGACATTGGTCCAAAATCCGTGTCGCGCATCGGGCAGTGCCTGTATCGCAAACCTGCCGGTGGCCCAGGCGAACGGCGCATGTGTTGTAACCCCGGATAATCCGGTCAACCCCGACACACCGGCGGATGCCGATTATCCAAGTGTGACAAATTGCACAGAATGGAATGATGCATGCCAGGTATATAACAACGACCCAACCAAGTGTGGCACAACCAAGGTTATATACGCACCTGCACAAATGTTGGTATCAACCGCGTGCAAATACCACACACGGATAAACGAATGCCGTCCACGTGCGGCAAAAGTGACCCAGTATATGGATCCGGCGGATTGCCCATTCCGTATAGACTAATCAGTTTGGCTTGGTGTCCCTCTAAAACCGTCCCACGTGGACGGTTTTTTATTTCCACGTCATTTAACCCTGTCGCGACGGAGCGATAGCGCAGACGGAACCCTGTCGCGACTGGGCAATAGCGCAGACGGAACCCTGTCGCGACGGAGCGATAGCGCAGACGGAACCAACCACTAACACTATCCACTAACCACTTTTTTTATTTTTATTCTTGGTTAAGGTGCCTTTTTATGATAAAATAGTTGGGATAATAGGGGGATTTTTACATGAAAAAAATTCTGTTGATTTTGGTATTTTTAATAACCGGGTTTGGCGCAGACGGCGCAACACGACCGTCCCCGCGCGATAAAAACACACCACAACCCGCCTTGGCGAACACATCTGCGCGCGCCGCACGCAGTGCCACAAACGCACGCGCCGCACGCACCCCCGCCGCAACATCGCCAGTTCAAACAAAATCAACCGGAACACGCACCACCACCACGATAATCAGTGCGCCATCCGCCGCGCGCACCAACAATGCCGTTGTATCACGCGCCGCCAAACAAAGTGTAATCAGCACCGGTACCAAGGTCGCCTCCGCCACCCAGAACACCGTTGTTGACGAGAAATGTTGGAACGGATTTATGGGATGTATGGATTCATTCTGTATGTTGGACAACGCAAATGGCGGCCGTTGTATCTGCAGCGATAAAAACGCCGAATATGATTCTATTTTGGCGGAAATTCAATCTTTGGACGAACAATCTTATCAAATGGCAACTGTCGGCGTGGAACGCATTGAAATGGGTGATGACGCAAATGCCATTATGAAAAAAACCCAAGAAATCACAAAAAGCATTGAAAAAGATTCCACACAATCGAAACGTAAATCTTTGGATTTATCCGCGTGGAATTTGACCGAAGTTGACTTTGATGCAGACGTGGAAGACATATTCTCGCTGGCAAGTGACGGCACCGCAATCACAAACAAGACCGGGGACGCACTGTATCGTGCGGCGGCGAAACTCTGTAATGCGCAAATTCCAGAATGTAAATCGCAATCGACCATGATGGAATTAATGTATAAACAACGCGTGCGTTCCGATTGCACCGCATATGAAAACAGCCTACGCCAACAACGCACACAAAGCGCACAAAAATTGGCAACGGCCCAAAGCGCGATGCGCGAAGCCGCATTGGAACAATATCGCAGTGCGAACAAATACGACCTTGGGCAATGCACGGTTCAATTCAAACAGTGTATGCAAACGACCGGCGGGTGCGGCGATGACTTCACCGGATGCGTAGAATATTCTGTTCGCGAAGGGATGGTCCGTGGTGACAAAACCGGAAAAACAAAAACTATCAAAGGCACATCTTCGCAAATCAAATTATCGGCGGAAACATACGATGTGTTGGAATCAAAGAAAGAACTCTGTATGTCCGTGACGCAACAATGCGTAAACGTCCGGGACCAGGTTTGGGACACATTCTTGCGTGAAGTTGCACCCCAGGTAAAATCTGCGGAATTGATTGTAGAATCGAACAAACGTACATCGTGCATTTCGAATATTTCCGCCTGTTTCCAAAAGGCGTGTAAAGATAATATGGACCCGAACGACCCGGACGGTTCATACGATATGTGCCTGACCCGGCCTGAAACTTTGCGCAGTGCGTGCAAGGTTGAAATTGACCCGTGCGAAGGCGCAATACCAAATATTATGGAATATGTAACGGCGCGTCTGGCCTCTATGCGGGTTGATTCATGTACCCGCGAATTCAAACAATGTTTAACCAGTGAAGACCGCTGTGGTGCAGATTATACCCAATGTATCGGTCTGGACACAGACACAATCGTTGAAATGTGCCCACGCGATAAATTGGTTGGATGCTATAATTCCAAAAAACCGGATGCAGACGTATACGATGAATTGGCGGAAATTGCCACCGGTATATTCTTGAACATTGATAACAATATGTTAACCGCGTGCCAGCGCGCGGCCGATGCCGCAATGATAAAGGTCTGCGGCAGTACCACCGACTGTGATAATTTAATTGTTGATAATGGCCTTGGGTCCAGAAGTTTGGAATACAAGATTTGCAATTACACCGGCAGTGGAAAAAATATGAGTATAGATTACAATTATTGCCGTACAAATATTGACCAAATAACCGATGCAGAATTGGGACGCAACGAAGCAGACATTAAGTCGCAATCAACCGGCGATATAAATTATACATCTAAATCCCGCGAACCATTGGCGGCGGTTCTGGACGGATTGATTTATTGGGGCAGTGTTGATATTAGCAATGATGGAAATATTGATTTATCAAAATATTTCGAAAGCGTTGAAAAAAATGATATCGCCCAATCCGAAAACACCGGCCATTCGCAAATTACAACAGAACAACGGCAACGTATATCCGATGAATTATACGCGTTACAAACAAGTGTAAAAAATGCAATAAGTGCGATTGAATCCGACCAAATGGTTCAATATTGTATGACAGGTCGCGAATTTCAGGGATATAAAGGGACACTGGGCACAAAAAATAAAGTTCGTTTCCCGAATTTAATAGACCAGATGAAAAAAACTATCACTGCATCTGCACTATCGCAAATGAAAGAAAATTATTATGCGAAATATGACGAATTAAATGAAAAAATGTTAAAAGACTATTCAACCCTTGCGGAACGCATCGCCGATATTAACAAGGAAAACAACAAAGATAGACGGCGTGAAATCGCACGACAATCGTGTCTGTGGTTATCGGATATGTCAACATTGCCACAATCTGCGGAACCACCAAGAAACAGTTTCGGCAAAATCGCGGCTATGGTTGCAATAACCGGTGCAGTTGTTGCGATACCGTTAACGGGTGGACTAAGCACCGCCACGATTCCCACTTTACTTGGCGGCACAACAACGACCACCAGTTTATCAACTCTCGGGATTGTCGAACTGTCTGGCGCGGGGGCTGTGGCCGCAACCGGATTGCTTGGTAATGCGGGTTCGGGTTCCGCAAATGGCGAACAGAGTGAATTTAATCCAGACAAAGCGGCGTTGAGTGCTTCCAGTGAATTGAACCAATGGAATTACAAAGAAACAATTACAACAACGTTTGATTGGGAAAATTTAGTGTGTCATAAGTGTGTTCGTGCAACAAAGTGCGAAGATACAAGAAATCCGCTGTTCGGTAACAAGTATTGTAAGGAATGGGGTGAAGAAACCGAAAATTGCACAGATACACAATTCTAACAAACCGCACGCAATATAATCACCCCGCTGAAAAGCGGGGTCTCTTTGATTCACGACGAAACAAAACATATCCCGGCCTGAACCACAAAAAAACGGGCGCAATCGCGCCCGTTTTTATAACTACCCTACCACCGCTGGTGGTCCCCCCCTTCGGGTACCGAAGGGGAATTATCACTTATTTGCCTGTGGCGCGACGTTTCACCGCAACGGTCTTTTTTGCCGCCGTGGCTTTCTTTGCCGCCGGTTCTTTTGTTGCCGTTTTTTTGGTCGCCGGTGCCTTTTCTGCTTTCGGTGCCTTGGCCGCCGGTTTAGATTCCGCATCGGTCGCCGCCACTTCTTTGGCATCCGCCGCCGCAACCGTCGGTTTTACAACCTTTTTCGCGTTTTCATCGCGGTCAATAAATTCAATTATCGCCATCGGTGCCGCATCACCATAACGGAAACCGGCCTTTAATACGCGGGTATATCCACCCGGACGTTTGGCATAGCGCGGTCCCAAAACGGTGAACAATTTTTTAACGGTCGCCGCACTTGCGTTGCCCAATTCGGCCGCAACCAGGCGACGATTTGCAACGGTGTCAACCTTGGCACGGGTAACCAATTTTTCTACGACACTGCGTAAATCTTTGGCCTTTGGCAAAGTTGTTTTGATTTGTTCTTTTTCAATAAGGTTTTTCGCCAGGCCAATAAACAAAGCCTTGCGTGCATTTGTGTCGCGATTAAAAGTGCGACCTGATTTCTGGTGTCTCATCGGTTACTCCTTTATTTTGTTTCCGCCCTGCCCCAATCCGGGGTGGGATTTTACCAGTTTTTCGTGCCCCAGGCATCCCCAGCAACACGCGTTTTTCCCATATAAATTGCCACTTTCAAGAAAACAATTTATATGAGGTTATTGGATGCGATTGACGGTTCGCAGTGTAGTTGACCTACATAAGAACCGGCAATCGCGACAAGAGCCCATATAAACCGCCACTTTCAAGAAAACAATTTATATGAGGTTATTGGATGCGATTGACGGTTCGCAGTGTAGTCGACCTACATAAGAACCGGCAATCGCGACAAGAGCCCATATAAATTGTTTTATTTATAGGGGTCTTCGTATTTCTTTGCCAACTCTGCAATATTTTCTGGTGGCCAACCCGGAACTTCCATCCCCAGGCCCAGGCCCATTGCTTCCAGTTGGATTTTAATTTCGTTCAACGATTTGCGTCCAAAGTTCGGGGTCTTTAACATATCGGCCTCGGTCTTTTGGACCAATTCGCCCAACCAGTTAATTTTGTCGTTTTTCAGGCAGTTATTCGCACGAACCGACAATTCCAATTCATCAACGCGCTTTAACAGTTTTGGATCGAATTGCAACGCATCTTTGGCGGCCTCTTCTTCGACGGGCGCGCTGATTTGTGCCGGGTCTTCAAAGTTGATAAAGACGGTTAATTGGTCGGTCAAAATACGTGCCGCGAACGCGATAGCATCTTCGGGTGAAACAGCCCCGTTCGTTTTAACGGTCAATTCCAATTTATCAAAGTCGGTTGATTGACCAACACGTGTTTCCGAAACATTTGATGCCACATTCAAAATCGGCGAGAATATTGAATCAACCGGAATCACGCCCAACGGTAAACCATCGGCATGCGCGGTCGCCGGAACATATCCACGCCCCGTTCCCAATGTGATTTCCATATCGAATTGTGCGCCCTTGTCCAGGTTGCAGATTTCTGCATCCGGGTTCATAATTTCAATCGCAGACGATGTTTCAATCATACCCGCCTTGACAACGGCCGGACCAGTAACGTGCAGGCTTGCCTTGTGCTGACCTTCACTGTTGGCCTTGAAAAACACACCTTTCAGGTTTAACAGAATATCCGCAACGTCTTCGTGCACGCCCTGGATACTGGAAAATTCGTGTTGAACGCCATCAATTTTGACATACAACGGCGCGCATCCCTGGAGTGACGACAACAACACGCGACGCAGCGCGGTCCCCAGTGTCAAACCGAAACCCTTTTCCAACGGTTCCGCGACCAGTGTTGCCATATTGGGATTGTGTTCATCAGGGACAATATTAAGTTTTTTTGGCTTGATTAAAGTCATCCAATTTTTTTCAATCATTTTGTTTCCTTTTAGGCTTAGTTTATCATTTTCGCCAATCGGCCGCACATAAAACCCTTATGTGCCCGCGCATTTTATAGCGTTTTTTATCAAAAGTCAAGAAATATGTAGTGTTTAATGGTTAATAAGCAAGCGTCATCCCGACGAAAGTCGGGACCTCTTCGGGTCACGTCGAAGACTGACGGGTTCCCGACTTTCGTCGGGATGACAAGATAAAAAACACCGCACGCGGCGGTGGAAATCATTGCCATCTTTGATTATAACTTCTGGATTGTTGGGAATAGTTATTCTTAGCAATATTTACCTGGGACCATAACCATTGCGCACAAGTTTGTAATTGTTTTCTGCCACTAGAATAATTACCACATTTACTCTGATAACCTGTAGCGTCCGCATTACACGAGCTATTAACATTTTTACCATCTTTATTAGTCGTTGTACACATTGAATAACTGCTCATAAGTCCTAAATCTTTTTCCAACTGTTTTCTTGCATTTACAGTATCACTATCGGCTGCCTGCTGAACTTTTTGCAAATTCCCCATCAAACAATCAAACACTTTATCATATTCAACAAAAGAACAATCGTTTGCATTTGCCAATCCTTTATCCGTTGATGAATATGAACCGCCGCCGGAATTGCCAGATGCGGCGTTGCCGGTAAGGACTTCGATTTTACTGGTCAAAACGGCCTTTTCCAGTTGGGTTTTGAAACGTTTAACCACGGCATTCAGTTGGTCATATTGTTCTTTTAACTGTTGCGCGATAACGGTGGATTTTAATGCGATAACTTCTCTCATCTGGGCGGTTTCCTCGGCCTTGGTCGGGTTGGCCGGCAAATTTGCGGTTCCATCAAGATACGCGATATTGTGCGAATGCACACTGCACAAACCGAACGCCGGGTTAAAGTAACCACAGTCAATATCATCGGCCGCGCGCGCACCAACCGGCCCCAAGCATATCAGCGCACAAAAGATAACATTAAAAATTTTCATTTTAATTGCCACCCAACCCTCCAGTGATATTAAAATTCGGCACAAAACCAATTCCAACAGAGGAGCCAAAATCTTTCCAACATTTTCCACCACGCCATTGACAACCCAATGCAGGCCGACAGGTATCAACACTGGTAAACATAGTACAATCAACTGCGGACACATCTGTCTTTATTTTTTCTTCAATATCCTTGCCAAAATCTTGACCTACCTTCTTTGAAATATTCGTACCTTCCCAGGTTTGTGATGTTATAAGCGTTGGTTTTTCGTCTATCACATCCCCGATAATCGGTGTAATATCTTTCACGGTGCGGGGGGCATCATCATAACTGGCCCAGCACAGTGATTTTGACGTTCCATCGGCCCGGGGTAATTTGCGATTCCGTGCAGTATCGCTTAATAACTTATACGCATCGGAATTATCGTCTGGGTCAACCGCACACATATTTATACCACACGCCTCAACCGCATCGCCACCGGTCGGCTCAAACACTTTGCCGTTCATTTTTCCGCGGCACGAATAAGAATCTTGGTTTACCAACCGGCGCAGATTATCAATATCTAATGTCGCCTGTTTTTTCATATTGCGGAACATCGGCACATTCATAACCACGTCGCTTGCGCAGGCAACCTGGGTCGAACCGGTCATACCAGTATTCGCATCAATCCATTCGCGCCAAACCGTATCTTTTTCCGTTAACGTATCAACCAAACGACAATGTGTCTGCTTTTTTGAAACATTGCCAGTGCCGGTCTCCGTTGCAACACGGTAATAACATCCACTGTGCGGTGTAGTGCTATGATCATTACAAACACACGTAGCACCATCTTCGGCTGATGCTGGACACGTCTCGCATATATATTTGCCCCAAATGTTGCAAGATTCAGACAATAACATAATAACATCGTTCACATCTATACCCAATGTCATTGCCAAAATCAACGCATCATAGATGTTTTCCACCACGTTTTCATACGGGTCAAAGAATTCATTTGCCAAATCTTTGAATTTTTTCACGCGCTTTGGCCCCGTGCAGTTCGTTGCCGACGCATCGCAACCCGCATATTCCAACACCGCATCCAATTTGGCCTTTAAATCTTTCATTGCGGTCATGGCGTCTTCGATTGCGGTTTCGATTTTGCCGCCCATTTGTTCACGCACCAAAATATCGGCACTGATGCCATTTTTCGCCGCCAATTGTTCCGCAACACCTAAACCTTCCAGTCCCGCAATCACCGCCCCAGTGTCGCCGGTACCCGCGGTGGATGCCGCCACCATACTTTCACGTTGCGATTCCAATGCGCTTTGAATCTGGGCATTTTGCGATTCGGTCTGTGCCGCCATTTGTTGCTGCATCGACGCCATAGATTCCGCCATCTGGGCCTGCATTGCGGCCATTTGCTGTTGCATTTGTTGCATTTGCGCATTGCTTTGCGCCGCGGCGGCCGCAGAAGCCTGGGCCTGCGCTTCGGCCTGGGCCTGAGCCAATGCGACGGCGTTTGCCTGCTCTTGCTGCTTTGCGTTCGATTGCGCCACAATTTGCGCGGTTATATAGTTGATTAAATCTTCACCGTGTTTCTTGCAAGACGCATTAGAATTTACACAACCCGCAACAATCGGACGCGCAACGTTCATGTCATAGCAACCGCCACCACTGCATTTTGGCGACGCACACCGCAGAATTACCGCATTACAGTTTCCAAAATTCGCATCCGCCGCGGTCGCTGACATTCCACCGCGCGCGTTCATTAAAGTGTTCCACTGATTATTGTTTGTTGCGCCCGTGCCGTTATATGCCGTCAAATTAGACCCCGCCGTCGTGGCAACATTCGCCCCCGCCGGCGCAATAAACGCGGCACACAAAACACCACACAAAATACCCAACGAAAATTTCATCTCTCTTCTGTTCCTATAATTCTAACATAAAATAGAAATAAATAAAAGGGAAAAATTAGTGTTAGTGGTTAGTCCGTCACGACCGCGGCGCGGCGTGCCGCGACGGGTGTTAGTGGTTAGTAGAATCTGGAATTTTATTTATAATTCTAAATTTTTTAACCAAGTATTAGAAAACACCGGCGGATGCCGGTGTTTTCACTAACCACTATCCACTTGCACTAACCACTAAAAATGCCCCGAAGGGCATTTTTTTAATAGTTGCAGCGGTTGCATGTGTTGCGAACAACACGACGTTCCGCATATGTACCCGCCGGTTCATAAACCGTGACCGGACGATACACCTGGTAATGATCAATTACTTCGGTGTGGGTTTTAACGCGAACCGGCTGCGCGCAGGAATTGCATGTTGCCACCGGTGCAACGCGCTGTTCAACCGGTGCAGTATATTCGACCGTATTGTAACGAACGCGGTTTGTGTATGTTTCTGTTTCCTGGTAAAGGCCACCGTCAGACGCATTGGCGCCAAACGCAACCATACCAGCAAACAAAGAAGTCAAAATTGTTTTTTTCATTTGTGTCCCTTTTGGTTATTCGTCAAGAATTATAGGACATAAAAATCCGTTGTCAAGTTTAATTGACAAAAATATTTATTAGTGGGTAGTGGTTAGTGTAAGTGGATAGTTCCCACTTCGCACGCCGTGCTTCGTGAGACAGGGGTTAGTTTAACTGTCATCCCAGCGAACAATTCCCCTCTGGCTAGAGGGGTGGCGGGCGGAACCCGCCGGGGTGTCGCAAAAAAACGGGGCATTTGCCCCGCATAACTAAACACTAGCCACTTACACTATCCACTAACACTCCCCACTTGCCTTTATCGGCCAACGACAAACACATCACCAAAGTTTGCAACCGATTGCCCACCAATATGGCATTGTATGTCTTCAAATCCTTTCTTGACCTGGGACTTTTTTACCAATGATGCAGTCACGACACCGCCAACGGTACCAAGCACCACACCGGCAATACTGTCGGACGCAAGGCGCGCAGTGTTAAAGTTTCCTTCGGCATCACGCCACTTATTCGCCTCGAACCCGGCGGTTAATGATTTTATTTTTGAATACTTGCTGTCAATATCGGCCTTTAGTGTCAAACGATACGCCGCCGTATATTCACATTTGCCACCTTTGATTTCTTTATTGAAATCGGTACACACACATACCCCACCCCATTCAACCGTTCCCGGCACAATACATTTACAATTCGCATCCATATTTGAATCAGTACAGGTTTTCGTCACACCCATTTTCTTTTCGGTTTTGCCCCCGGACACCGCATTTTTATTTTCGGATTGCGGTGTTTGTGTGGTTTTACTTTCCTGGCAATAACCATTGATTGGCGTCCAACCGCTTTCACATTCCTTGGCCGCGCACACACGCACCCCCGCCGTTTGTTCAATACATTTCCACGCCGTCGAATGTAAATACGGACGTTTTGTGTTATCTATCCTCGTACAATCCGCATTAGACGAACAGGATTTATAGTTGTATTTTGATTTGGGTTTACATTTATACGGTCCGTCGTTTTCGTACAATTCGTCATCACACCAACAAACATATGACGGGGTATCCTCGCTCAGCCGGAATGTAGAAAACAAACCATCTGTTTCAACACAGCCTTTTTCAATATCATTAAGTTTATCCAATGGGTAGCTGCATATATCGCCGGCTGATACCCCCACACCGTAATGATAAAAATACGAAAATGGGCGACTGCTTGTATTCCTATAATAATTACCATAACTGTGATAATATTTATTCACCACTGTTTGTAGATCATCATCACAATCAAAAGGGCTGTAAAGAGACCATTTTTCTATAGAGGCGTCACATTTATACCAAGAGCCTTGTTGAAATGAAAAAACGATTGTTCCATCTGGGCAGCCATCACCCGCATCTGTTCCGCTGGGATATTCATGCAGGCCACAAGATAACTTATCGTCTATACTATCAATGTGAGTTCGCCAATGATCTGTTAACCAATTAGCGTTTTCTACTTCGTTATTTTGTAATTGAAACCAGGTGCACTCTTGTCCTGTAATTGCAATTGCAATATCAAATGGTATGGCTAATACCATAAACACAAAAAGTAAAAAGATACTAAATTTCATCATCCCCCCCTACAACAGATGTTTACCGATTGGGCGGATTGCCCAACCGGGTGCATAAACAATTTTATTTCTTGGATTGGAAACGCCCCAAATAGTTCAGCAAAGATGCCTGTTCGGTTTTTTCTTTGACGAATTTTGCGGTTTTATTCTTTGCCACATGTCGTTTTTTTAAAACATTCATAATTTCGGTAATATTTTCTTGGGGCAAATTAACCTGTGAATCATTGACGACCAATTTACATATGTACGGAGCATTGCCCAATCTCGGTTCTTTATATTCAATTTTAAAAATTTCTTCATTTGTTTTTGGTGAAATCAGAACATATTCACGGTGCGAACCGTCTTTACTTGCGCTGAATTTAATTTGGTTTTCCGGATTTTCCGCCAATTCTTTTAATAAATCGAATGTTGCTGTATCAAAATTTTTTTTCATTGTTTTCCCTTTTTGTTTTTTCAAATTAAAAAACCACCGAATATACTTCAAGTGGTTGGAGGTTCAAGACTATGTTATGAGAAATAGTGGGCTTATTCAATATATTCACCACCCTCCAACCACAAATTGGTTGGAGGTGTTTTATGTCCCCACGGACACTCATAACCCCGGGTCTTGACACCCCACCGACAGAACACCCGCCGGCATATGAATTTTACCATAAAATGGTTGTTAGTGCAAGCGGCTTAATACAAAAACCACCGTCATCCCGGCGTAGGCCGGGATTTCTTTGAGTCACGTCGAGGCCTGATGGGATCCCGACTTTCGTCGGGATGACGGGAAAACGTGGAGCGGTGTTTTTTTGTGTCGCGGTTCAAGTTCCCCTCCATTGGAGGGGTGGCGCCGAACGGTGACGGGGTGGTTAGAGTGTTCGTAATAATCTGTATTCTCTAACCACCTCCCCCTTCGGGTACTCCTCCAAAGGAGGAGAACTTATCACTATCCACTTACACTATCCACTAAAAAACGCCCAAACGGGCGTTTTTGAATCTTATACACGACGGACTTTCTTCGGTCTGCATCCGTTGTGCGGAATACGTGTTGTATCAGTAATACTTTGCACCACCAGGCCGGCATTTGCCAAACCACGAACGGCGGATTCACGACCCTGGCCGATACCACGCATAAGGACGTCAACCGTTTTCATGCCCATTTCGGCAACCCGTTTGCCAACGGCGTCTGCAACAACCGTCGCGGCATATGGGGTCGATTTTTTGGCGCCTTTGAAATTATTTGCGCCTGCGGTTGCCCATGTCAACACGGCACCCGATTGATCAGTAATTGTTATACGTGTGTTATTGTTCGTGGCAACGATGTGTGCGATGCCATGAGATACTTTTTTTACAACTTTCTTTTTATTTATTGCCATTTTTATTTTTTCCTTTGATTAGATGTCTTCAATTAACTATCGTGTTAATCTCTACCCAATTTTATTATTTACCCTTGACCGCAGAACCCGCGACAACGACGCGTTTACCTTTACGTGTACGCGCATTTGTTTGGGTCCGTTGACCACGAACGGGCAAACGGTTACGATGACGAATACCGCGATATGTTTTCAAATCTTGCAAACGTTTAATGTTCATTGCAACTTCACGGCGAACATCACCTTCGACCTTGAAATTTTGTTCGATATAGTTCGAAATTTTAACAACATCCTCGTCAGTTAAATCTTTCGCGCGCAGACCGTCACGCAATTTCAAATCTTTACAGATTTGTGCGGCCTTGGCCGGACCGATGCCGTGAATATATTGCAGTGCGGCCTCGATACGTTTTTCTGTCGGAATGTTTACACCTGCTATACGTGCCATTTTTATTTTTCCTTTTTATTTTTTACCTTGGGACGACCCCGCCCCGCCATTTCGCCCGACGGCACCGCCGCCGAACATTTACCTTTGCAGAACAATTTTATATAAATTGCCGCAAAAGTCAAACCACTTTTGTTTCACGCAAACCACATTAGTTGCGGAAACGCCCCTTCCGTGCGGCGGCGCCCATAACGCCATGATATTGTTTCGCCACCAGATAGGATTGAACCTGGTTCATGGTATCCAAAACAACACCCGCAACGATTAAAACACTGGTTCCGCCAATCATCAACGGCATACCAAAATGAGTATTTAATATGATTGGCAATACGCAAACCACAATCAAATACAGAACACCAATCGCCGTAACGCGCGACACCAAAGAATCCAAGAACGTCACCGTCTGTTCACCCGGACGCACACCCGGAATGTACCCGCCAGCATTACGAAGATTATTACTGGTTTCTTCGGAATTGAATACAACCGCGGTTTGGAAATACGCAAAGAACACAATCAAAACCGTATACAAAATAATGTACGACCACGCGCCATAGGTAAAGAATGCCATAATATTTTGCACGACCAAATTTTCACTTTGCGCAAACCGTTGAATAAACGCCGGCAACATCATAATAGACGATGCGAACACCGGCCCCATAACGCCCGACATATTCACCTTAATCGGCAAATAAGATGCATTCGTGTTCACGACACCATTTGCCATAACCTGGCGCGGATACAGAATCTGGATACGACGTTGCGCCAATTCAAAGAACGCAATCAACGCGACAATACCGACCACAAAACCCAAAACCAACGCAATCATCGCCGGCGACATTTGACCAACCGACCCCAACGAGACGATTTTTGCAATGCCTTCGGGAACCTGGGCAATGATACCTGCGAAAATCAAAAGTGATGCGCCTTGGCCTATACCACGCGCAGTAATTTGTTCCGCCAACCACATGACAAATACGGTTCCGCCAACCAACGCAATTATCGCCGACAATTCAAAAGAAAATCCTGGATTCACAACCGCGCGCACACCGTTCACCGGTGCCATCATTTCCAGTCCACGCACGACAGCCCAACCTTGGACCACCGCCAACAACACCGCCAAATAACGCGTATATTGGTTGATTTTTACACGGCCCGATTCGCCTTCTTTGCGCAAATCGTTCAATGATTTGCTGGTTGCGGTCAATAACTGCAAAACGATAGATGCGGAAATGTACGGGAAAATGTTCAATGCCAACACCGACATACGCGACAGCGACCCGCCGGTGAACATATCGAACATTCCCATCATACCACTGCCTTCCCCGGTGAACAGGTGCAGAACCGCCGACGCATTTACGCCCGGCAGCGGAATAAACGACCCCACACGATAGATGATTAACGCACCCAGTGTGAACAAAATACGTTTCTGCAAATCAGACAGTTTACTAAAATATTTTGATATGAACTTCATGCGTTAATCTCTCTTGTTTTTATTCCCGTGTATTATTTATTTTTGATGCTGCCGCCGGCCTTTACAATGGCCTTTTCTGCCGCCGCCGACCATTTGTCTGCAACGATATTAACGGCTGTTTTGATTTCGCCCTTGGCCAAGATTTTAAGGCCAGACATCGCGCGATTCAAAATTTTCGCATCCATCAAAGAATCCAAAGTGATTTCTTTTTTGGCATCAATTTTACCAGATGCGATGAATTTTTCAATATCACCCAAATTGATTGTTGCATAACGTTTCGCAAACGGATTTGTAAAACCATATTTCGGGAAACGACGCAGAATCGGCATTTGACCACCCTGGAAAGTTGCCTGCTTGCGTGAACCCGCACGCGCCTTTTGACCCTTGGTTCCACGACCGGCGGTTTTACCATATCCCGATGCCATACCACGACCAACACGTTTAATACCCTGGCGTGCGCCCAAATTATCCATCAATGCATTTAATTTCATTTCTTTTACTCCTATGAACTATATAGTTCGTTTGCGCATGCGGACAAGTATCCGCATACTCGGTTTATCAAATATTATTTTTCAACAACGCAAATCAAATGATTTACTTTGGCAATCATACCACGGATTGACGCATTGTCATCCAATTCATTTGATTTTCCAATACGGCCCAAACCCAACGCGGCCAAAACACGACGTTGTGATTCCGGACGACCGATAACGCTTTTGATTTGTTTTACAACCAATTTTTTTGCCATAACAATCACCTTTTATTATTTGTCTTCCGCTGTCGCTTCTTCGACCTTTTTACCATCACGGCCGGCGATAATTTCCGCAACCGTTTTGCCACGACGCGCCGCAACCGTTTTCGGCGAATTCATTTTGGAAAACGCCAAGAACACTGCGCGAATCATATTGTTCGGGTTGTTTGCACCCTGGGATTTCACAACGACATCTTGCACCCCCAGGCAGTCAAACACCGCACGGAGCGCCCCACCCGCAATGATACCGGTACCGGGAACCGCACTGCGCAGAACCAATTTACTTGCGCCATATTTCACCGCAACATCGTGATGCAATGTGCGACCTTCTTTCAACGGAACGCGAATCATTTTCGCCTTGGCGGCCTTGGTTGCCTTTTGCACAGCAGATTGAACTTCCAACGCTTTACCTTTACCAAAACCAACCTTGCCGGCCTTGTCGCCAACAACGACCAATGCCGAGAAAGACATATTTTTACCGCCCTTCACCGTTTTCGAAACGCGGTTGACAGAAACCAATTTATCTACCAAATTATCTGTCTGTAATTTTTTATCATCAAAACGTGCCATTATATTCTCCGTAATTCTTATAATGTTGTTTTATATACGAACGCCACCCGCACGAATCGCTTCGCACAGTGCCTTGACGCGACCATGGTAACGGTATGAACCGCGATCGAAATAGCAGTTATCTGCGATTTTTGCCGCGACAACACGTTCTGCAAATGCCTTGCCAACCAATTCCGCACCGGCAACATTCCAACCGTTGCCCTTGAATCCTTTTTCCTTGGATGATGCGGCACAGATTGTGCGACCTTTGACATCATCAATGGCCTGGATTTCAATATGACGACCACTGCGGAACACCGACAGGCGGATTTTGCCCGGGTTCTTTTTCTTTAACGCGACACGCGTCACCAATTTACGTCTTTCTTCTGTAGACAAATGTTTCAACATTTTTTTTCCTTTTTTCCAATTCCCGTAACAGCGGAAATTTATTGATTATTTCTTTTTACCTTCTTTACGGCGAACCTTTTCACCCTTATAGAAGATACCTTTGGCCTTGTACGGATCCATTTTACGAATTTTGTGAATCTTGTCCGCAAACAGACCAACCGCACATTTATCGATACCACTGATGGTAAATTCTGTTGGGGTATCGCCCATCGTTACGGTTAAACCGTCCGGGATTTCCATAACAACGTCATGTGAAAAACCAACGACCAAAGTGAATTTTTTACCACTGACCGATGCCTTGTAACCAACACCCTTCATATACATCGCTTTGGCAAAACCGCGGGTTACACCCTCGACAGCATTGCGAATATTGCGGGTCATTGTTCCCCACATCGCGCGTGAATCTTTATCTTCGGCATCTTTTGGTTCAACGGAAACCGTTGCACCTTCAACCTTGATATCAACCAAGTGGGCATTCTTTGTGTTTAATGGAACCATCAATTCACCCTTGGGGCCCTTGACGACCAAATTACCGTCCGCGATTGATGCAACCACACCATCACTT
The DNA here is from genome assembly GCA_045546075.1 of Candidatus Enterousia sp. Taxonomy (GTDB): domain Bacteria; phylum Pseudomonadota; class Alphaproteobacteria; order Rs-D84; family Rs-D84; genus Enterousia. Next base: position 18,774 of record JAZQCF010000006.1, on the reverse strand, counting down.
AATTTTACTGGATATTTTCCTGCACGAGACATAACTTACATCCTTATTTTTATTAGATAACTTTGCACAACACTTCGCCGCCGACATTCATCAAACGTGCCTTGTGATCCGTCATAACACCATGCGGGGTTGACACAATCGCAACACCCAACCCATTCAAAACCTTTGGCATTTTTGCACTGCCGGAATAGACACGGCGACCCGGTTTTGATACCACAGAAATTTCTTGAATTGCACCGTTTCCACCAACATATTTCAATGTAACAACCAAATTAGAACGGTGTTCATCAATTTCTTCTTTGCGGAAATCTTCGATAAAGCCTTCTTCTTTCAATACAGCCAAAACCGCGGCACGCAGTTTGCTGTTTGGCAATGTAATTGTTTCTTTGCCCGCATTTTGACCGTTACGAATTCGGGCAACCATATCCCCAATCGGGTGTGATAATGACATCTTTTACTCCTATTTTAACCGATTGCATTGTCCACAATCGACATTATGTTTATTATTTTACCAACTTGATTTGCGAACGCCCGGCAATTTACCTTCGGATGCCTGGGTGCGAACCTGTTGACGGCACAGACCGAACATACGCGAATAACCACGCGCACGACCTGTAACCGAACAACGATTATGCAAACGCGTTGGGTTGGAATTACGCGGCAACTTTGCCAATTTCAGCATTGCTTCCTTGCGTTCTTCCGGTGTTGCGTTCACAGACATTTTTTCTTTGATTGCGGCACGCTTTGATGCATACTTGGCAACCAATTTTTTACGTCTTTCCTGTTTATTTATCAACGCCAATTTAGCCATTTTTATCCCTTTTATTATTTCAATACCAACGGCAGGCCGATTTTGGTCAGCAATGCACGCGCTTCGTCATCTGTCTTGGCGGTTGTGGCAATAACAATGTCCATACCGCGGATAGAATCGATTTTATCAATGGAAATTTCCGGGAATATCAAATGTTCTTTGATACCGAACGCATAGTTTCCACGACCATCAAATTTGGATTTCGACAAACCACGAAAGTCTTTGACACGCGGCAACGCAACCGTAATCAGTTTATCCAAGAAATCATACATACGTTTACCACGCAATGTAACCTTGGTACCAATCGCCTGACCTTCGCGCAGACGATATGTCGCAATAGACTTTTTCGCATGCGTAACGACCGGTTTTTGGGCGGCAATCGCCGTCAGGTCTGTTACCGCCGCATCCAATTTCTTTTTATCGGCAACGGCTTCACCAACGCCCATATTCAAAACGATTTTGGACAATTTTGGCACCGCCAATGCGTTTGTGTAGCCGAATTCTTTAACCAATTCGGGCACAATCTCTTTTTCATAAATTTCGCGCAATCTGCTTTGCATTTCTTATTCCTTAACGTTGTTTCCCGTAACAGCGGGATGTTTTTTATAATTCCGTGCCAGATTTTTTGGCAACGCGAACCTTTTTGCCTTTTTCCATTTTGTATCCAACACGTGTCGGCTTTTTGGTTTTTGGGTCAACCAATGCAACATTGGATACGTGAATTGGGGCCTCGCGGTCAACGATATGACCCGGTTGGTCCTGGGTTGGTTTTACGTGCCATTTGTGACGGTTCACACCGGCAACAACAACCCGTGATTCTGTTGGGCGCGCTTCCAGTACTGCACCTTTGACGCCTTTGTATTTTCCCGAAATGACTACGACTTCATCGCCTTTTTTAATTTTCATTTTACACGCCTTTTGTTATAATACTTCCGGTGCCAAAGACACAATCTTTTGAACATCATATTTGCGACGAACTTCACGTGCAATCGGTCCAAAGATACGTGTGCCAATCGGTTCAAAGTTGTTCTTGTTAATAAGAACAACCGCATTGTCATCAAAGCGAATTATCGAACCATCCGCACGTTTAATTGGGAATTTTGTACGAACAATAATCGCACGTTGAACCGTTCCCTTTTGAACTTTACCACGCGGAATTGCTTCTTTGATGGCAACGACAATTTTATCACCAACGGTGGCATAGCGGCGGTGTGAACCACCCAAAACCTTGATGCACATTGCTTTGCGTGCACCACTGTTATCTGCAACCGTCATAACTGTTTCATTTTGAATCATAACCTTATCCTCGTCCTGCGAATGGGGCGATTCCCCACCGCTTTGTTATGGGACCCGACTGAGATACCTGTCACGAAGACACATACCCCCTCAAAAGCCCCTGGGTTGATTTTTTAATCTGTTACCTCAACATCGTTGTCTTTCGATACCCCAACCAATCCCTTGACAACCCAAGATTTGGTTTTGGATATTGGACGATGTTCCTCTATCGCAACAATGTCGCCAACTTTATATTTGTTGTCTTCATCGTGCGCCTTGTACTTTTTGTTCTGCTTAACAAATTTTCCATACAGCGGATGACGGAAACGACGTTCAACTTCTACAACGACCGTTTTGTCATTTGCGGTACTTCTAACTGTTCCTTGCAGTATACGTCTTGGCATAACCTTATCCCTTATATACTTTTTTCTTGTTTACATCTGGCCAACCTGGTATATGATAACCAAATTTTTGGAAATCTCAACCAAAATCAGCAAATTTATTCCGCCACGTTCAATTTTGTTTTAACGCGCGCGATTTCACGACGAGTTTTCCGCAAAACGTGCGTTTTCGGTAATTGACCCGCCGCGTGTTGAAAGCGTTGATTCATTTGATCTTTCTTCAAATCAACCAATTTGCTTTGCAATTCTTCTTTTTTCAAAGATTCTGTTTTCTTTTCTGCCATATCTGTCACCCTTCAAATTAGTTAACTTTACGTTCAACGACTTTTGTTTTGACCGGCAACTTGGCGGCCGCCAAGGCAAACGCCTCCATGGCGACATCCGGTTTCACACCGTCCAATTCAAAGATTATACGGCCCGGTTTAACACGGCAAATCCAGTATTCAACGGCACCTTTACCTTTACCCATACGAACCTGGGCCGGTTTGGCGGTGACCGGAACATCCGGAAATACGCGAATCCACAGTTTACCCATACGTCTCATACGACGTGTAATTGCACGACGTGCGGCCTCAATCTGGCGCGCGGTTATACGTTCAGGTGACATGGCCTTAAGCCCAAACGAACCGAACGCTAATTCACTGCCACCCTTGGCAACGCCATGAATGCGGCCTTTGTGCTGTTTGCGAAATTTTGTCTTATTTGGCATTAACATGATACAAACCTCAACTTTTTAGAATTATTTTGTTCTTCTGTCGCTTGTGCCGGCATATTCCGTGGGACGTGCCATTTCAGATGCCAACTTTTCCTTGTTCACGACATCACCGGTGTAAATCCAAACCTTGACCCCAACGACACCGTATGTGGTTTTGGCCTGAACCGCGGCATAGTCAATATCTGCACGCAAAGTATGCAATGGGATGCGGCCTTCGCGAATTTGTTCGCTGCGTGCGATTTCCGCACCGTTCAGTCGCCCGCTGCACATAATCTTGACACCCTGGGCACCGGCTTTTTGTGCATTTTGAATCGCCTTTTTCATTGCGCGTTTGTACGAAACACGACCTTCAATTTGTTGCGCGATACCTTGGGCAACCAACTGGGCATTCAAATCCGGACGGCGAACCTCATAAATATTCACCACGACCTGGTCATTTTTGACCAATTTTTTGATGTCATTACGCAACGCTTCAATATCCGCACCGTTTTTACCGATAATCATACCTGGACGTGATGTATGAACCGTTACAACCACTTTCTTGGCGATACGGTCAATAACGATTTTTGCAACCCCGGCCTTTTTCAGTTTCTTTTCGATAAATTTACGAATCGTATTATCTTCTGCCAAGCATTCTGCATAGTGCTTTTTATCAACAATCCAACGGGAATCCGGGATTTTATTAATAGACAAACGCTGTGCAATTGGCGATACTTTCTGTCCCATTTTTTTTCCTTACGTTTTGTGTGGGGTGTTCTTGAAACCATATGGTTTTATTCCGGGTTTCCCCATACCACCCAACACGATTCTTTTATTTTTTAGTTTCTTTTTTTGTTTCTTTTTTCTTTGTCGTTTCCTTTTTTGGTGCCACACCCGATTCCAACACAATCGTCAAATTCGAGAACGGTTTCAAAATTGGACGTGCACTGCCACGTGGTCCCGGCATAATGCGTTTCATTGTCAATGCCTTGCCACACCAAATTTCTTTGACGAACAAAGTATCGACCGCCAAATTTTTGTTGTGTTCTGCATTTGCAATCGCCGACAGCAAAGTTTTCAAAACTTCACCGGAAACACGTTTTTTAGAAAACTTTAATACATCAACCGCACGGTCAACCGGCAAACCGCGAATCATATCGCAGACCAGGTTCAATTTCTGGTGACTGATGCGTATCATTTTGTTGAACGCACGGACTTGATTATCTTTTATTCCATATCTTGCCATAATCTACACCTTTTGATTATTTACCTGCCGCCGCTTTCTTATTCGCCGCATGGCCTTTGAAAGTACGTGTTGGTGCAAATTCACCCAATTTGTGACCAACCATATCTTCTACGATTGACACAGGGATAAATTTATTACCATTGTGAACTTCGAACGTCAAACCAACCATTGGCGGAACAATCGTGCTGCCCCTGGACCAAGTTTTAATTGGCTTATGATCATTTTTTTCGTTTGCCACCGCCACCTTTTTCAAGATAGAAGGATGAACATACGGACCTTTCCAAACTGAACGAGACATTTATAACTCCTAACCTATTTTATTTTTTCTTTGCCAAATGTCTGCTACGAATAATCATCTTGGCTGTGCGTTTATTTCTGCGGGTGCGATATCCCTTGGCCGGAATACCTGTGCGCGATACCGGTTCATGTCCCTTGGAATGACCGTTACCACCACCCATCGGGTGATCGACCGGGTTCTGCGCCATACCACGTACGGATGGGCGAACACCCAACCAACGTGCACGACCGGCCTTACCCAAATTGACATTGCGTTGGTCTTGGTTAGAAACCGCACCAACTGTTGCAAAACAATCAGAATGAACCTTGCGCAACTCGCCACTGTTCATCTTAATCTGGGCATAAACACCATCTTTACCCATCAACTGTGCATAGCAACCGGCACTGCGCGCCAACTGGCCGCCGGCACCCGGTTTCAACTCTACATTATGCACAATCGTACCAATCGGCATATTTTTCAACGGCATTGCATTACCCGGCTTAATATCCTGGTGTGCACCGGAGATCACAACATCGCCCGCCTTCAAATCACGCGGTGCCAAAATGTATGAACGCATACCATCTTTGTATTCAATCAACGCGATAAATGCAGTACGGTTCGGGTCATATTCCAAACGTACAACCGTTGCCGGCATATCGATTTTTTTGCGTTTGAAATCAATCAAACGATATTTGCGTTTATGACCACCACCCTGGTGCGGAACGGTAACATGACCAAAGTTATTACGACCACCCTTTGATTTCAAACCAACCGTCAACGCCTTTTCTGGCGCGCCACGGTGCAGTTCACTGTGATCAATCAAAACCAAACCACGCGTTCCGGCGGTAATAGGTTTATAATTTTTCAATGCCATTTTTTCTATCCTTTTTTCGCCCCGACACTAACGTCCATAAATTTTGGATTCTCTGCCGCGGGCCGTTGTTATTATATATTTGTCGCCAAATCCAATTTTGCGTCCGCCGGCAAAGAAACATAGGCTTTTTTAACTGTGCGCTGTGTTCCGGTGCCACGACCACGGAATTGTTTGACTTTACCTTTGACAACAACAATGTTGACCTTGGTTGGCTTCACATTATATATTGCCTGAACTGCGCGCGCAACATCTTCTTTGGTCGCACGTGCATCAACTTCGAAAGCAACCGAATTTGCCTCTGACAACTTCACCGCCTTTTCAGAAACGATTGGACGGCGCAGCACGTCATAAATACCGGCTGTTACAACTGGTTTCTTTGCTGAACTAACTTTTTTTTCTGCCATATCTGTAACCTTTTATTTTAACCGACTGACATTACGCCGCCAGGCGTGCCTCTATTGCCTTGACTGCATCCGCCGTCAAAACCAATTTTTCGTGTTTCAAGATATCCAAAACATTCAAACCGATTGTTGGCAAAACATCAACGTTCACGATATTTGCCGCAGACTTCTTGAAATTTTCATCCAAAGTATCACCGCCAACGAACAACGCAGATTCAATATTCAGTTTTTTCAACTGCTTTGCAAATGCGCCCGTTTTTGCCGCAGACAATTTTTCAGAATCAACCACAATCAAACTGTCTTCTTTCAATTTGGACGACAACGCCATTTTAAGCCCCAGTGCACGAATCTTTTTCGGCAAATCAATGCTGTGGTCACGAACAACCGGCCCGTGAACAACACCACCGCCACGCATATGAACGTTATAGCGTTCACCTTGACGCGCATTACCTGTTTTCTTTTGCTTAAATGCCTTTTTACCACTGCCGGCGACATCGGACACGGTTTTCACCGCATGTGTGCCCGCACGTGATTTTGCACGTTGCCATGTCACAACACGATGCAGAATATCCGCACGCGCATCTAAACCAAAAATAGAATCCTGCAAATCAATCTTGCCGACCGCTTTGCCATCAAAATTTATAACATTTACTTGCATAGTGTTTCACCTTAGTTTTCAAAACCTATTCCGCAACAGATTCAGATTTGGTTTCTGTTGATTCTTTGATTGCCGTTGGAACGGGCAAATCTTTGTGTTCTTTTTTAATCGCGTCTGTAATCAAAACGAATGTTCCATTACAACCCGGAACCGCGCCTTCTACGAAAACCAAGTTTTCCGCCACGTCTACGCCGAACACTTTCAGGTTTTGAACCGTTACGGTTTCATTACCCATTTGTCCGGACATTTTTTTGCCTTTCAAAACACGACCCGGCCATTCACGCATACCCGTACCACCCAATGAACGATGCGCCTTTAACACACCGTGGGTCGCTTCTTTACCACCAAAGTTATGACGTTTCATCGCGCCTTGGAATCCTTTACCTTTGCTTGTCGCTTGGACATCAACAAATTGTCCGGCCACGAAATGAGATGCGCTCAACGGTGTTCCAACCGGGATAACACAATCATCAGATACGCGAAATTCCACAATTTTACGATATGGCTTAACACCCGCCTTGTCCGCGGCAACCGCCTGCGGTTTTGCGATATGCTTTGCCTTGGCTTCACGAATACCAAGAACATTTGCCACATAACCATTTTTATCCATCGTACGATTCCCGATAACGGCGCAATCACCCACGGACAAAACCGTAACCGCGTGCGCCACACCCGTATCATCATACAGACGTGTCATTCCCATTTTTGTTGTAATCAATCCGCTACGTTTCATTTCTTTTTGCCTTTTTTTATGTCAGAGGTTAGTAATCCATTGATAAACTAACGCTAACAACCTTGTACATTTTACAATTTAATTTTTACATCAACGCCCGATGCCAAATCCAACTTCATCAGTGCATCAACTGTCTGAGGGGTTGGGTTCACAATATCGACAACCGCCTTGTGATTGCGGATTTCGAATTGTTCACGTGATTTTTTATCAACGTGTGGCGAACGATTGACTGTAAATTTTTGAATCAATGTCGGCAAGCGAACAGGCCCAACGACATCTGCGCCGGTGCGCTTTGCAGTTTTGACAATCTCCTCCACTGATTCCACCAAAATTCTGTGGTCAAAAGCCGTCAATTTGATGCGAATTTTTGATGCTGGTACCATTGCTTGTTTCCCTTATTTATTATTTGTTACACTTGTCGGCCGCCCAACGGTTTCCCGCGGGCGACCAACAGATGCGATTGTTATTTGATAATCTTTGATACGACACCTGCGCCGACTGTGCGTCCGCCTTCACGGATAGCAAAGCGACGGCCTTCGTCCATAGCAATAGGTGCAATCAATGCAACCGTGATACGAACGTTATCGCCCGGCAAGACCATTTCTTTATCCGCCGGCAGTGTGATAGTACCTGTTACGTCGGTTGTGCTAAAGAAGAACTGAGGACGATAGTTGCTAAAGAACGCTGTATGACGGCCACCTTCTTCTTTGGTCAAAATATAGACTTCTGCTTCGAAATCTGTGTGCGGGGTAATGGAACCCGGCTTGCAGATAATTTGACCACGTTCAACTTCTTCTTTCTTGGTTCCACGCAACAACAAACCAACGTTATCACCGGCTTCACCTTGATCCAACAATTTGCGGAACATTTCAACACCGGTAACTGTTGTTTTCTGTGTCGGGCGCAAACCAACGATTTCGCATTCGTCGCCGACTTTGATAACACCGGCTTCGACACGACCTGTCACAACGGTTCCACGACCTGTGATGCTGAACACGTCTTCGATTGGCATCAAGAACGGTTTATCAACCGGACGTTCCGGCATCGGGATATATTCATCGCACGCCTTTAACAACGCATCGATAGATTCTTTACCAAAACCGTCGTTTTTGCCTTCCAATGCAGAAATCGCAGAACCACGGATAATTGGCACTGTTTCACCGTCAAAGTCGTTCGCAGACAACAATTCACGGATTTCCATTTCAACCAATTCCAACAATTCCGGATCATTTGCCAAATCGCATTTGTTCAAATAAACAACGATTTTTGGAATACCGACCTGACGTGCCAACAAGATGTGTTCGCGTGTCTGGGGCATTGGACCATCAGTGGCCGCAACGACCAAAATCGCACCGTCCATCTGGGCCGCACCGGTAATCATATTTTTAACATAGTCCGCGTGTCCCGGGCAGTCAACGTGCGCATAGTGACGATTCGCAGTTTCATATTCAACGTGCGCGGTATTAATTGTTATACCACGTGCCTTTTCTTCTGGTGCATTATCGATTTGGTCAACACCTTTCTGGGCGTCGGCACCAACACCATAGTAATGAACGATTGCGGCGGTCAATGTCGTTTTACCGTGGTCAACGTGACCAATTGTACCGATATTGACGTGCGGCTTGGTTCTTACATACTTTTCTTTTGCCATGGTTTTCTCCTTGGGCTCTGGTTTGTTAATTTAATGTTTTTGTCTGATTCCTGAGATTGGATAATACACCCAAAATCAGAAATCGCAATCTTTTTTTATTTTGTCAGCTTTTTGATAACCTCATCTGCGACATTTTGCGGAACTTCGTCATAGTGCGACAATTCCATATACGGATTTGCACGACCCTGGGACAAAGAACGCAGTGTTTTGACATACCCGAACAAATTAGCCAACGGAACATACGCCGAAATCACCTGATTACCAAACTGGGTTTCGATACCGTTGATTTGTCCACGACGACTGTTCAAATCGCCGATAATGTCACCGACATATTCTTCCGGTGTATTTACCGAAAGTTTCATAATCGGTTCCAACAATTTTGGCGCAGCCTTTTTCATCGCTTCGCGGAAGCAGGCACGTGCCGCAATTTCAAAGCACAACACATTAGAATCGACTTCATGATATTTACCATCAACCAATGTTGCCTTGAAATCCACAGTTGGATAGCCAATCAAGACACCTGTCTGTTGGGCTATCTTCAATCCTTTTTCTACACCCGGGATGTATTCTTTTGGAATTGCACCACCAACAATCTTGTTTTCGAATTCATAACCCTTGCCCGGTTCCAACGGTTCAAATTCAATTTTAACCTGGGCATACTGACCCGAACCACCAGATTGTTTTTTATGTGTATATTCTTCGGTGACCGGTTTGCGGAATGTTTCACGATACGCAATACGCGGTTCGCCAACATTTACATCAACCTTGAATTCGCGCAGCAAACGATCGACCAAAATTTCCAAATGCAATTCACCGACACCCGCCAAAATGGTCTGGCCCGATTCTTCGTCAACCGACACACGGAAAGACGGGTCTTCTTTGGCCAACGCCTGCAATCCCAAAGACATCTTTTCAATGTCCGCCTTGGTTTTTGGTTCAACCGCAATAGAAATAACCGGTTCTGGGACATGGATGTTTTCCAAAATAATTGGATTATTTTCATCGCACAATGTGTCCCCTGTAATCGTTTCTTTCATACCGACCAATGTAATAATGTCACCGGCCGATGCCTCTTTAATTTCTTCACGTTGATTAGAATGCATCAACAACATACGACCAACGCGTTCGCGTTTATCGCGATTCGAATTATAGATATATGAACCAGATGTCAATTTACCCGAATAGATACGAATAAACATCAAATTTCCAACAAACGGGTCATTTGCAACCTTGAACGCCAATGCACTGAACGGTTCTTTTGGATCCGGATGACGTTCAATAACGGTTTCCTTGTCCATCTTGGTTCCTTTAATTGCCGGAACATCCAACGGTGACGGCAAATAATCAACAATCGCATCCAACAACGGTTGAACACCCTTGTTTTTGAACGCCGTTCCACACAATACCGGAACAAAGTTCTGGGCAATTACACCTTTGCGCAATAATTTTTTGATTGTGTCGTGGTCTGGGATTTTGCCTTCCATATATTCTTCCATAACGGCATCATCCAGTGTCACAACTTCTTCAATCAATTTATTGTGCAATTCTTCGGCTTTTGCCTTCAATTCTTCGGGGATTTCGACTGTAATCGGGTGGGAACCCGTTTCATCTTCCCAAATCAAACCCTTCATTTCCAAAACATCGACAACGCCCTTAAAGTCCGCTTCGGCACCAATCGGGAAATTCAAGACCAACGGATTTGCACCCAAACGTTCGCGGAACATTTCAACACAGCGGAAGAAATTTGCACCAACGCGGTCCATTTTGTTCACAAAGCAAATACGCGGAACATTGTATCTGTCGGCCTGGCGCCAAACAGTTTCAGATTGCGGTTGAACACCGGACACGGATTCAAACACCGCGACCGCACCGTCCAAAACGCGCAAAGAACGTTCCACTTCCATTGTAAAGTCCACGTGTCCCGGAGTATCAATCAAATTGATACGATGGTCACGCCAGAAACATGTTGTCGCCGCGGATGTAATTGTAATACCGCGTTCTTGTTCTTGTTCCATCCAGTCCATAGTGGCGGCACCATCGTGCACTTCACCAATTTTATATGTCTTTCCGGTATAGAACAAAATACGTTCCGAAGTTGTCGTTTTACCGGCATCAATGTGCGCCATAATGCCGATGTTACGATACATATGTAATGGGGCGGTTTTTCCAACAGACATTTTTCTTTTCCTTTATCTTTCTTTATATTACCAACGGAAATGGGCAAATGCTTTATTCGCTTCTGCCATTTTATGAGTATCAATTTTCTTTTTGAATGCGCCACCGGTACCATTCAAAGCATCACGCAATTCACCAAACACGCGTTCGGTCATGCTGCGTTCACCACGTTTACGTGCAAACATAATCGCCCAACGAATCGCCAAAGTTTGTTGACGATCAGGTCTTACTTCGACCGGAACCTGATATGTCGCACCGCCGACGCGACGACCTTTAACCTCAACAGATGGTTTCAACGCATCCAACGCTTCCAAAAAGCACGCCAATTCATCACCATCTTTGGCAACAGATTTCAATTTTTCCATTGCACCATAAACTATATTTTCGGCAACTTCTTTTTTGCCATCCCACATAACATTATTTATAAACTTTGCAACAACCAGATTGTTATATTTAGAATCTGGCAAAATTTCACGTTTTGTTGCGGCTTTACGTCTTGACATACTTTATACCTTTTTGTTTCTTCACCCGGACACCCGGATTACTCATATGGATTATCCATATGTTCTTAATTATTTTGCTTTCTTTGCACCATACAAAGAACGACCTTGTTTTCTGCTTTCTACGCCCTTGGTATCCAACACACCACGGATGATGTGATATTTAACACCGGGCAAGTCCTTAACACGGCCGCCACGAATCATAACAACGCTGTGTTCTTGCAGGTTATGACCTTCACCCGGAATATACGCGGTCACTTCGCGACCATTGGCCAATTTAACACGGGCCACTTTACGTTGCGCCGAGTTAGGTTTTTTAGGTGTGGTTGTGTACACACGCGTGCAAACACCACGCTTTTGCGGATTTTCCATCATATCAGGTGCCGTGGATTTCACGACAACTTTTTTACGAGGTTTCCGAATCAGTTGGTTCACTGTTGGCATTAAAAATCTCTTTGTTTTTTCCTTATGTCCTTTTTCTACACAAAACCCCGTATCAGACTTATTTTAACGGCAAACCGCAATTATAAATCTGCCAGATTTACGGCGTTTTTTGTGCTTTTCACTTTCCTTATTTACACGGAAAGCGCCCTTACTATAACCCCAAGGCCGCGCATTGTCAAGGAATTTTCGCAAAAAAATGCTGAATTTAGTGGTTAGTGGATAGTGTTAGTGGTCACCAGGATGGCATCTGGAATTTTATTTGCAATCTTGGCAGCCATCATTTATAATACTCTCGCAACGGACGACAACCGTTGTGGGGTCCTGAAAAACCTCTTAAACGATTTTACTCCACTTTGGTTGGAGGGTCGCGAATATATTGAATAAGCGACACTGTTTTCGTTTAGCAGTTTTCAGGCCTCCAACCGTCAATTCGTCATTGACGGTGTTTTTATAACAAAAAACGGAGGTATAAAATGGTTACATTAATTGATACAAAATATTATGGGCAACTTATGCGGAATTCGCGCCGAAACCAATCAATTCGTGCGATGGATGTTGCGAAAATGTTCGGCGTATCGGTACGACAATTACACCGATATGAACAGGGTAAAGAGATTATCCCCGAAAACATCGTTCAATCTTTATTTAGCAATGGTTTTTGCCTGTTGCGATGTAAACGAATTTATAAAAAATAGAAAACGGCACAATGCGCCGTTTTTTACTAACCACTACCCACTAATACTAACCACTAAAAAAAACACCACCCAATCGGGTGGCGTTTTTATCTTTTGGTTCTTAACTTAGAAATCGATACCAAATTTCATACCGAAACCAAAGCCGTCTTCAACGACCCAGTAACCAGCATCTTCGTGTGTGATATCTTTGCTGACATACGCACCGACGTATTTGGTGTCATCGATGTTCATATTCAAACCGGCTGCGATTGTCCAATAACCATAGTTGTCATTGTAACGATCCAAGACTTTGAAGTAATCTGCGGATGCAACTGCACTCCATCTGTCACTCATTGTCCAATGACCGGTAACACCCAGGTTCAATGTGTGGTTCGCCCAGAATTCTTCTTCTACACCGTCAACAACGAATTTTGCATCATCATCGCCCCAGTTAAAGGATTCTGTGTTCATATAGATAAAGTTCGCGTGTGCAGACAATGTCCAATCTTCGGTTACATAACCACCGCGCAGACCGGCAACCCATGCATACATTGTGTCATCTTTATCCATAAACGGACGATGATCGCCCCAAACCGGGTTCATACCATATGCACCAACAAAATCCAATTTCCACGCATCATCGTTGATAACACGCCATTTCAAATCAACACCCAATTCGTTCCATGCATTACCATCAAACCAATCAGATTCGGCAACAGATGTGGAAACGGCAACCGCCAAACGATCGGTGATACCATAACCAAATTCTTCGCCCAACGCGACCGCGTTTGTTTCGCTTGTCGCAGATTCCAAAGACGTTTCGCTATAGAAATGACCCGCCTTTGGCATATACAACGGATTACCATCCAATGTATTCGCCGCATTTGCGCCGGCCGCCGCGAAGACAGCCAACAAAGATGTCAAAGCAATTTTTTTCATTATTTATCCTTTCATTGTTTGTTTAAGTTCATGAACTAGTACAACCTAGTTAAGTGTATTTTAACCCATAAATGGGAATAAATTCAAGCAAAAAATAATAACCAAGAATAACAGAGTGGTTAGTGGATAGTGTTAGTGGTGAGTGTTCTGGAATAATTTCGTAATTACGAACCAATTCCAGTTTTACTAACCACTATCCACTTGCACTGACCACTAAAAAACGCCCTTTCGGGCGTTTTTGTTTTAGAATTCGATACCGAATTTAACACCGTATCCAACGCCATCGGCCCATTCCCAATCGCCTGTTGAATGATCCAGTCCGGCGGAAACCCATGCACCAATGTATTTGGTTGCATCAAAGTTATAGTTTACACCAAATGAACCTTCCCATGAACCGGCATTTTTCCAACCGTCATCGGTAATCCCGGTGTAAATCGCATCTGCAACCAGGTTCCAATTGGAATCAATCACATACTGACCCATAACACCTGCACGCAGGACATGTAACCCTTCATCGCCCCAGTTGAATGATTCACTGCCAATATAATTAAAGTCAAACAAACCCGCAACGGTCCAACGCGGTGTCATATAACCCGCACGGATACCCGCCGTCCATGTATAACCCGTCATATCTTCATCCAAGAACGGTTTATGATCGCCCCAAACCGGTGCAACACCATAACCACCATAAACATCGGCAACCCAACCACGGTTTTCAAAAACGCGTGCGGTTAAACCCAACGACAAATCGTTCCACGCATAACCATCAAACGAATCATATTCACTTAAACCGGTCTTAACATTTACCGCCAATTTATCAGTAATACCAAAACCAAATTCTTCGCCCAATGTCCAATTTTCGCCGTGTTCAGAATGTGAAAACAACGCGGTCTCGCTGTACAAATGGCCGGCACGTGGCATATACAACGGATTACCGTCAATCGCGTTTGCCGCATGTGCACCCGCCGCCGCGAAAACCGCCAATAAAGATGTTAAAGCAATTTTTTTCATTATTTATCCTTTCCTTGTTTGTTTATCGGAAACTAGAAAATCGCTTATCTAGTTGTGTATATTGTCCTATTGAAAAAACAGAAATTCAAGAAAAAAGATTTTTGCGAAACACAAAATTTTATGCTAAAATTGCGCACTGTGCGATTCGGTAAATAATCCTATATCGCCAATACTGCGCCAATCGGCGTTTTTTTATTAAATTTTTATAAAATTAAATTATTAAAGTTTTTAATGAATGACGAATTATAATTCTGGATTGTTTAATTTTTTTATCTCGCGCCAGTCGGCGTGATTTTTCATATGCGATTCGTAATCGGCGGAAAACCTGTGTCCACCCTGCCCGTCTGCAACAAAATACAGGTATTTTGTATCGGCCGGATTCATAACCGCGCGAATCGCGTGCGTTCCAACATTTGCGATTGGTGCCGGCGGCAGACCATTATTGCGGTATGTGTTATACGGGCTGTCAATTTTCAAATGTCCACGCAACAGTGGTTCCCCGCGCATATCGCCATACCCATCGGTCAATGCATATACGACCGTCGGGTCGGCCTGAAGCCGCATACCGCGACGCAGACGGTTCAAATAAACACTTGCCACCACGGGCATTTCCGACGCGCGTGGCGTTTCCCTTTGCACGATTGATGCCAATATTATTACATCGTCCCACCCGCGCAGTGGTGCCGGCGGATTGCGCCGCATACGCAGCCAATTATTCTTTATCGTTTCCATTTTTTTGCGCGCCAATTCCAAAACCGCCAAACGCGATGTTCCGCGCGCAACATAATACGTATCGGGAAACACATCCCCGTCCCCAACATCACAAACCGCACGCCCATCATCACAATTAACATCACCACTTAATTTAGAATAATTCATTAACAAATCTTTGATTTGCAGAATCGTTAAACCTTCGGGAATAACAATTTTTATTGTTGCGATTTTCCCCTTTGCAAACATACCGGCAATTTGCCAAACGGGCGCGCCCCGCGGTATTTCATATTCACCACTTTGTACACTTCCACCACGCAGCCGAATCGCCATTTTGAACGCCATATCTGAAAAGACAATTTTTTGAGCATCCAACCGCCGCGCGACACTTGTCACCGTATCACCCGAATTGATATAAAACATAACCGATTCGCGAATCGGGGAACGCACACACATCGCATAGTAAATAACACCCACCATCGCAATCGCAATGATTACCAAATAACGTGCAAAAACTTTCTTGGTTCGCCTCCGCATAACAAAAAACATTATGCCAGATAAAAACCAATTTGCAAATTATGATTACATAATCATATACATTTGAATCACATATGTTAAAAACGCCGCCACAATTCCAACAATATTTTTGTACTTTGGTGCAACCCATCGCGCAACAAAAAACGGCAACACAGCATACATCAAAAATAAGAAAGCATACAAAAACACATAAACAAAAATATTTTCATACCCGCGCGAATAAAATAAAAACATTACCATCAAAGATATAACCGTTGCGACCGCCCAGCCCACACCCAAGGCCGGCACCAACAAAGTCCAACGAATAATATTTTTATTTTCTGTGCTCATATTAAAAATTATGCCAGATAAAAACCAATTTGTAAATTATGATTACATAATCATATACATATATTAAAACCGCCGCGAGGGATAGCGGCGGTTTAAATTTATGGTCGGAGTAACAATGGCCTCGATACACAATAACCAAAATTAAAAAATTTATTTCCAATAAATTTTTAAAATTTTGCTAATTCTGTATTCTCGTAGTCGCTCGCGCGGCACTGTGTGCCGGCTGCGCGCAACCCGTGACGATTTTGGCGCGTTTCACTTGCAAAATCTACTTGGTTTCGAACCACGGTTCTCATCACTGTAACGCCGAACCAAATAAATTAAAACCGCCGCGAGGGATAGCGGCGGTTTAAATTTATGGTCGGAGTAACAGGATTCGAACCTACGACCTCTACGTCCCGAACGTAGCGCTCTACCAGGCTGAGCTATACTCCGAACATACACAACAAACAAACGTTCTTTGAGGAACGGTTCGATTATAGAGCACAAATATTCATTTGCAACTTTTTTTTAACTTTTTTTATTTTTTCTATTTTTCCGGGCCAAACAACCATTCACTAATCACTAACCACTTACACTAACCACTTTTTTTACTTGTTTTTTCGCGGGAATATAGCATTATTTAGTCAGTTTGAAAAAAAAGGCAGATAAATGTTCGCAACACGTTTTTTGACAAAGCAGAATTTTGAAAATTATGAAGATTACCGGCAAAATGCCACGCCCAATGTCCCGGAAAACTTTAATTTCGCGTATGACGTGGTTGATGTCATCGCGCGTGAAACCCCGGAAAAACGTGCAATTATCTGGGTTGATGATTCGGGAAATAAAAAAACTTTCACGTTCGCAGACCTGTCAAAAATGTCAAACGCAATGGCGAATTATTTGACATCACGCGGGCTTAAACGTGGCGATACAGTGCTGTTATTTCTGCGCCGCCGTTGGGAATATTGGATTTTAATGATGGCGATGCACAAAACCGGTGTTATCCCTATTCCGTCAACGAATCAGTTAAAGGCCGAAGATATCAAATACCGAATCGATACCGCCGATGCGCGCGCAATTATTGCCTTTGATGATGGACATATTATTAGCGAGATTAAAACCGCGATTGGCGATTCGAATGTTTTGTTCATAACCAATGACGAAGTCGCCGATTCGATAAATACTATGCCGGATACTTTTGAACGCGTGCCAAATGAAAATACCGACACGATGGTTATTTACTTTACATCGGGCACAACGGATATGCCAAAAATGGTTGCACATAATTATACATACCCGTTGGGACATATAAATACCGCGGTGTTTTGGCAACGCCTGACCGACGGCGATATTCATTTCACGTTAAGCGAATCGGGTTGGGCAAAATGTTCGTGGGGCAAAATGTACGGCCAATGGTTGGCGGGCGCAACGGTATTTATATTTGATGTTGCCGGCATATTTACCGCGCACGATTTATGGAGTGCGATTGCCGAAAACGGCGTAACGTCTTTCTGCGCGCCACCGACGGTTTATAAAATGCTGATTCACGCAGACACATCAAAATATGACCTGACCAAATTGGTCAAGGCCGATGTCGCCGGCGAAGCATTAAATCCCGAGGTTTATGAACGTTTCTTGGATATGACGGGGATTAAATTGCACGAAGGATTCGGTCAAACCGAAACAACGGTTCAATTATTTACGAATCAATGGATTGAACCCAAACCCGGCAGTATGGGAATGCCCGCCGCCGGTTGGAACATAAAATTACTGGACGAAGACGGTCGCCCGGTCCCCGATGGCAAGGTTGGCGAGATTTGTATATCGTTGGAAAATGGTCGCCCGGTCGGCCTGTTCCAGGGTTATCATAAAAACGAAAAACTTACCAATTTGGCGTTTCGCGACGGATATTATCACACCGGCGATGTCGCGTATCGCGATGCAGATGGGTATTTCTGGTTCGTGGGCCGTAATGACGATTTAATTAAATCGTCCGGTTACCGTATAAGTCCGTTTGAGGTTGAATCGGTCCTGTTGGAACACCCCGCTGTGCGCGAGGTTGCCGTTACCGGCATCCCCGACCCATCCCGTGGCCAGGCGGTCAAGGCAACAATCGTTTTGAATAAATATTTCCAAGGCAACGATGTTTTAATACGCCAATTACAGAATCACGTTCGCGACCGCACCGCGGCATATAAATATCCGCGTGTGATTGAATTCGTGGACAGTTTGCCAATGACCATATCTGGCAAAATCCGTCGCGCCCTTATTCGCACACTGGACAGCGCGAAAAGCGCAATCGGCCTGGGCAAAGAAGACGAAAAATAGTGGACAAGTGGTTAGTGTGCGGGGCATATGCCCCGCATTTTATTGTTGCGTCGCAGACATTTATTCTTCGTCATCCCGGCGAAAGCCGGGACCTCTTCATTCTCGCTGTGAATCAAAGAGAT
>JAZQCF010000005.1:0-22079 GCA_045546075.1 Candidatus Enterousia sp. | reverse complement strand
TCTTGTTCAGGATTGGCAAAGTTTTCTGGTCTGGACGCAACAACCTTTAACAAGAGTAAACGTTTCAGTAAATATGGTCAACCACGTTGGCCATCCACTTACAGCATTGCCAAGGTATTAAACGCCACCGGAATAACGATGGACGAATTCGTGCAATTTATGCCGTCACACGACACAAAGTCACAGGAAAGGTAAATCTATTTATACAAATGTTAACTGTTGGCGGAACTACTACTGCCGCTTTGGCTGGTACCCCCACCAATTGGAACCGGGCACGCACCCGAACTTACCAAACAACGATTATTCGTCGCGCAATAATATGGCGCAGTGTCAGGGCAGATGCAACGTGAACCAACAGGTGTACCACCAGATGTTGGATAATTTGTATTATATGTCGAACCAGACGGACATTGTGCACAAGAACGATTATTAAGCACAAAGAACGGATTATTTGCAGGCCCATCATCACACACGCATTGGTTGTTATAGTAACTTATCGCATTTGAACCGGTACCATTTACATTATATGTCGAGTTGTCTGGGCACTTTTTACACGCCGCCAATGTCGGGAACCAATGATAATTATTGTTACATTTACAATGTCCCCAAAATTCCGCTTCTTCTGCGGTGGCCTCGGTCGCATTATCCGGGCAATTAACCGTGCTGCACGCGCCGTTGGCCAAATATTGCCCACCGTTATCACATCGCGCCAGGCACGCACCATTGAACACAACGAAGTCATCTTTACATTGACACATAGGATTCACGTATCCACCAACATAATTATTCGCCGATATTGTATGATTTCCACCGACATACACCGAATTATCCGGGCACAGCAATGATTGATAGAATATATTTGAAATATTTTCTATACACGTATTTTGGGCCGTTGTGGTGTCGGCGGTTGGACAACCTGAGCTGGTCGTGTCGGCGGCGAACACTGCGTACCCACAGGTCAATGCAACATTACGACACGCACCGCGCATAATGTTGTAAACACTGGATGCCGCCGCGGTTGCCGACCACGATGTTAGTTGGGAAACCTGGTTATTATAGCACGTGGCAATATCACTTAAACACGTGGATGCATAGTCTGCGACAATTTGATACTGGGCGGCCTTGATATTGACCATCGCACGTTGGATATAGTTCACGACAATATCGTTATACGCATTGTAATTTCCGCGCGTATCATATGTGTATGCACGGCATTTATCCAACACCGGACGACACAGCCCTTCATCTGTTGCCTTTTGTGCCGTTCCAATTTTCGTCAGCAAGTATTTCACAACGCACCGTCCATCATTATAGCGCCCCGCACAATCCGTATCATTTATTGCCGTCGTATATGCAGACGACAAAAAGGTACGGTCAACGCCTGCGTTGTTATAATTGCTCATAAACATTTGGATATAATTAACATTTTTACCCAAAACAACATTACCGTTTTCATCGATGAACTTTTTGGTCGGGTCGATACATTTTTTATAATCTTCGCCACACACCATATCATCCGTCATACAGGTTTCCAACGCACTGATACAGCCACGGGCATCATATGTGTTTTGATTCTGCATCACGGCAAGGCGCGCCTTTTGCAACATACGCGTGGCACTGCGAACATTGGACACCAATGTTTCGTTCATCTTGGTCAGGCCCTGTTCATACGCGATACAATCTTTATCAATCGCCAAATCATAGTTGCCGGTAATTTGTTGTGCGGTTGCCCCAACCTCTTTACATTGATTTATAACGGTGTTGCAACGTTTTTTCGCCGCATTATACAGGTCCGCCCCACGCAGGTTCGAAAACGCACTGTTATTATTATTCAAGAAATCCAGCGTGAACAAATCATCCAGTTCCGTGGATGAAAAATCTAAATCTATATCCAACAAGCCAAATGAATCGGTTGAAAAAGACGAAGACGATGTTGTCGTTGGGTCTTTTATCATCTTTTCAATTTGCGCCAACAAATTGCGATTTTCGGTCGTATCGGTTTTACCGGTCATGGCCTCTTCGGCCTCGGTCGCGGACATAATCGCAGATATTTCATCCGCGGACAAACCGACATAGCGGATGTTCTGGGCAACCGTGTTCAATTCGGCATTTGCATCTTTGACCGCCTTTTCAACACGGGCATATTTTGACAAATTCGAAGAACACGAACAACGTTTCTGGTTCGCATCAATCACCGCACAGAATTGGTCCATACAATCGTTGTATTGTTCCTGGCACGATTTGTTTAACGCCGCCGTTTGTTCCAATCGTTCTTTGGCATCGGCAATCGCCGCCGCATCCAACGGCGTGGTGTCGCGCGTCTTGATTGTCGCAATGCGCGAAGATTGCAGGTTACGAATTTCGTTTGATATATTCGAACCGGTCTGGGCCCCAGATTCCATTATTGCACGGCCACCAACCTCAGCCGTGCTGGGGCGTAATGTTAAACCCATACGCCGCACCGCCGGATTTGAATTAATGCTTGCCGCATCGGTACGCGCAGAACGACCACTGTTGTGAACAACGGCATCCAGGCTGTTGCGGGCATCCACGGTTGATTGCGAACGCGATATTGCCACCGAACGATTTGCCACACGTGTCATGTCCGGAATTTCCGCCGACACCCCGCGCGAAACATTGCGCGTAACCGCCGTGCGTGTTGCAGTATCCACGGCCGCCGTACGCGACGCAGTGCCACGCGCAGATGTGGACGCGGATATCGCACTTTCAGTGTTCGCGCGCAAGTTCGCATCAACCGTTGGTGTGGTTGACATATCTGTCCCCGGGATTATACGCGACACAGCCGCCATCGTGGGCAAAGCCGTCATTGCGATTAAAAATCCAAATGTAAATCCCTTCATCTTTGGGTATAATTATATCACAAATATTCGGCGGATAAAAGGGGAAAGTGGTTAGTGTGAGTGGTTAGTAGTTAGTAGAAGCATCTGGAATTTTATTTGCAAACTTGCCGATTATCGGTTATAATATTTCTGCACGGGTGACACCGTTGCGGGGTCTAGAAAACCCCAAGCATAAAAAAACTCCACTTGGTTGGAGGGTTGCGAATATATTGAATAAGCAACACTGTTTATGCTACAGTTTTCTAGCCTCCAACCGTCAATTCGTCATTGACGGTGTTTTTATAAACAAATCAAGGAGGTAAAAAATGGTTGTTTTGGTTGATGCAAAATATTTCGGCAATATATTACGATTTGCACGTAAACATCAATGTATCAAAGTAAATGACATGGCCAAGATGTTTCATATTTCTGTTAAACAATGGCGACGATATGAACGCGGCGTTGAACCCATTCCAGAAAATATTTTAATGGCGTTATTTCATCGCGGGTTTTGTATGTTGCGATGCAAGATGAATTAAAAATGCCCCGTGGGGCATTTTTTATTTTTCGTCCGGGATGACCGAAACCGTTTTACGGTCACGGAAACCACGTTTGAACGCAACAGTGCCAGATACCTTGGCAAATATGGTGTGGTCTTTGCCCATACCAACATTTTCACCCGGGTGAACGGCCGTGCCACGTTGACGAATAATGATGTTGCCCGGAATCACACGTGCACCACCAGATTTCTTGACACCGAGTCTCCGTCCCGCAGAATCGCGTCCGTTTGCGGTACTTGCACCACCTTTCTTATGTGCCATAATTAAACTCCTTTAATTCCGGGATTAACCCTTGATTTCTTTGATTTTCAACACAGTCACAAACTGACGATGACCGCGTGTGCGGCGATAGTTTTGACGGCGTTTTTTCTTGAACACCAAAACCTTGGGCGCACGTTTTTGTTCAACAACGGTCGCGACAACAGTTGCCCCATCAATGGTCGGCGTACCAACGCGTTCGCCAATCATCAAAACATGGTCAAATGTGACATCGCCATCTGCGTCCAATTTTTCAACCTTGATAACGTCACCGGTTTTAACACGATACTGTTTTCCGCCGGTTTGAAAGATTGCAAAATCACTCATATTCAAATCCTTTTATGGTTATTTTTAACTTTTGTTCAAAAGTTTATGCAAATAATATGCTTTTTTAATAAAAAGTCAAGCATTTTGCATAAAATTTTATGCAGAAGTTATATTTGATAACAAAAAAAATCGGGGCGAACCCCGATTTTGATTTTTTCTTGGTTTTTACCGTGTCCAAGTGCGGATACAGCCTTCACCCGGACAACCCAACGCATCTTGTAAACATTTTTCACGGAACCCGGCGGAATTACCCGTTGCCGTTGTACCACTTGGCGTTGCCGGCGTTGCGCCCGTGCCGTTCGGGCTTAAAATTTCGTTCAATGTTACAACATTGCGACACGTGTTTTGCGTATAATCACTGGCATGCCATGTGCAAGAAGTGTTGTCTGCAACATCTATTATTGCCTTGAATTGGGCAACAGACGGATTGCAAATCATATCTTGATAGCAATGCGGTGCATTCGCGATTTGTGCGCAATATGTTTTGATGCGCGACGTGGACCAATTTTCATTCGCGGATGCCTGGGTTTCATAACAATCCCACAATTCACTGATACATTCATTAAAGTTCGTGCCGGCGGCAACCGCATTGGCCAAAACCGTATTGCGTTCTTCGTTATAGAATTCCAAACGTTTTTGTTGCAATGCCTGTTGTGCGGCAACCTTTTGATATGCAATCTTTTGTGCGGTTGTTTTTAATTGTTCGCCATACAAATCGCAATCTGCATTTGCATCCAACAGATATTTCTGCATAACCGAACGACGTGCATCGGCAACCGGGCCACGCAAAGATGCATACGGGTCACCCGAAGATGTCGAATATCCAAAGCATGATGCAGATGCGTTCGCACCGGCTGTGCTGCGTTCATTTAATGTAACGTCGCCGGACGAAGATATTTCAACCTTGCTGTTATAATTAAATGGACAAGATGATGTTGCACCGTTCGCACAACGGCCACCGGTCGGCGGCGTGCCACAACCTTCGTATATTCCGTTAAAGCACGAATCCAACACGCGCGCGCATACATTATTATGCGCATAGCGGAACAAATCGTATCCCCATGTTTCCGCCAATGTGTCAACCGTCGGGTCTTCGTACAGGGATGATGCCGACCCCGTAATACCATTGATAACACCGGTCAATGTTGAAATTGCACCAAACACAGAATCATCATTATTGGTCAAGATTGTATCAACATTTGTTTTAACGGTGTCCGCCCACGATGCCAACGATGCCAATATGTCGGACCCGGCACCGTCCAGGTTTTTAACATCAAACCCATATACGGTTTCGTTTGTGCAATATGCCGGCGCAACCGTACAAGAACAGTTTGTATATTCACCGTGGCTTTCGCACCAGGTTTTCATCGCATCGGCACTGCACCCGGTACCGGCGGCACCCGATGTATCCATATGTGAAACCTCGCGCCAGGATGCGCAGTTCATAACCTTTTCTGCATCCGTTAATGAAAACGCGGCACTGACTTCTTTACCCTTGTTTGCAATCAACAATGCCAATTCACCAGAAATTTTGATAAGTTCTTCATTTGCAGATTCCAGTGCTGATTCCGCCTCAGCAAATGCTTTGACGCGACCGGCACACGCACAACGACGTTGCGCCGCGTTACGCGCCGTACAAATCTCGTCCATACAGGTATAATATGATTCAAGGCAATTACTGTATGCCTCGGCCGAGATTAAACCCGTGGTTGAATCGATAATGTTTGAATAATTCCCCGAATACAATTTCCCGGACAGATATGAATAATACGAACTGTTCAGTTTGGTTTTTGTGGCACGAATTGGGTCACCATCCAACGCAACACGGGACGCGGTCGCGGTGCGCGCACGAACATTGCGCGTTGACGAGGTTGCACGGTTTGCCGTTGTTGAACGGGCGGTGCGCGAAACAACATTACGCGTCGTTGTGCGCGCCGGTGTGGATGTGGTTGAATTTGCACGTGACACAACATTGCGCGCGGAAACGCCACGGGATGCGGTTGTTGCCGCCGTTGTTGGACGCGCCGATGTCGCCACGGATGTCCCACGCGGACTGGCCCGGCCGGCACGGCCCGGTGCCTGTTGCGGTTGTGCGGTTGCGCCCGACGCATCAAAGACCGGCGCGATTGGATCCGCAAAAACCACACGCATAGACAAAAATGTTGAACAAACGAAAAATGCACCCATCAAAAGCAACACTGTCCCCAGTGCATTTTTACACAAATTTATAACAGAACGCTTTTTCATAAACACTCTCCATATATTCCGGAAACGCCCGAAATCCACCATTTTACGGGCGAATTCGCACACGAACCGCACCCAAGTTTGTATTATTATAACATTTTTGCGCGCGCGTGTAAACAAGAAAACCCGCCACACGGCGGGTTAATTTTATCCAAATAATCTTTTGAACAAACCACCGGTTTCTTTGGCGGCTTCGCCGGTCTCTTTTGCAGATGTTTCTACTTCTTTGACCGCGGCTTCTCCTTCGGCCTTGGTGGCGGCGGCATCAGCCTTGACACCATCAACCGCCTGTGCGGCCTGGGCCTTGGTTTCTTGGACAGAATTTGCGACACCATCTACACCGGCCGCAATTTGCTTTTTAACATAACCCGCACACTTTGAAGACAGCGATGAAATATTATCGGTCAAACATTCCATCATCGTTTTTGAACCCATAATCATTTCTGGGCAAATAGATGTGATTTCGTCTGTATTGCATGCCTCGGCCAAAGTGGTGGGTTCGGTCGTTTTGTTCAAACCGAACATATCACGCCAACCGGCATTTGCCGCCGTTGTTACGGCAACCGCCGCGATTAAACTAACAGAAAATATTTGCTTCATTTTTTCCCCTTTTGGTTTTATGCAATTTTATGATAGATTTTTATCCCATCCCCGTCAACATTTTATTGCGATTATATCCCCACTGGTGTATAATTCCGGATATGAAAAAGGTTATTGTTTCAATTTTATCTGTTATGGCAATGGGCGCGGCATATGCCAACCCAATGTTTGGTGATGGACATGAAAATTCCGTTTCACTGGCCGCCGGTCCCGGAATTGGTTCGGGTTCAATGCTGAAATTGGTGTATCCGGGTGATTGGGAATTTGTACCGATGACAATGATTATGGCAACATACAGTCAACCCATAACCATATTCAAATTTCCGGCGCGTATGAGTGCAAACATAATTCAAAACATCGCATATCATTCTGCGGATGGGTTGTCGTTTTTTGGTGTTGGTCTGTCGTGGGATGTGGCGTTTTTTGATTGGAATGGTTGGTATGTTGGCGGCGGAATCGGGCCATATTACCGCGACAATCACGACCGTTGGGTATCCAGCCGATTATTTTTCGGGGAAAAATTCTTTATTGGAAAAAATATCACAGATTATTTGCGTGTTGAATTTTTCACACTGCATTTTTCAAACGGCGATTTAACCGAAACAAACCGCGGTTTTAATTTTACGGGTTTATCTGTGAATTACAGTTTTTAATTTTTTTATTATAAAAAATGCCCCGTTTGGGGCATTTTCTATCTGCGTATTTTTTATTTACGCGGGAACTTAACCGCCGCCTGGGCCGCCGCAAGACGTGCGATTGGCACGCGGAACGGACTGCAGGATACCGAATTAAATCCGCATTTGTGGAAGAATTCGATTGATTCTGGGTCGCCACCATGTTCGCCGCACACCCCCAGGTGGATTTTATCACCCTTGGTTGCACGTGCTTTCTGGACCGCATCTTTAATCAACAACCCAACCCCCAGTTGGTCAACCGATGCGAACGGGTCCGCAACATAGACACCGCGCGCACGGTATTCGTCCAAGATTTTACCGGTATCATCACGCGACATACCCAATGTTGTTTGCGTCAAATCGTTTGTGCCAAATTCAAAGAATTCGCAACTTTCCGCGATTTCGTTCGCCAAAACCGCCGCGCGTGGTAATTCAATCATTGAACCAACCGTGTATTCAATCGATTCGCCAACTTCGGCAAACAATGAATTCGCGGTCGCATCAATCACGGATTTAACAATATCGACCTCTTTCTTGGAACCAACCAATGGAACTTCGATTTCCGGATGAACCGAAACGCCGTTCTTTTTGCATTCCAATGCCGCCGACAAAATCGCACGGGTCTGCATTTCGCAGATTTCCGGATATGTAATCGCCAATCTGCAACCACGATGACCCAACATCGGGTTTTGTTCGTGCAACGCATCGGCACGTGATTTAACAAATTCAACCGTTTTGCCAATATGCGCCGCCAATTCAGCCATTTCTGCGTCGGTATGTGGCAAGAATTCGTGTAATGGCGGATCAATCAAACGGATTGTCACCGGCAGACCGTCCATAATCTTGAACAATTCTATAAAGTCCGCCTTTTGATACGGCAACAATTTCGCCAGTGCTGCGCGGCGACCGGCCTCGTCATCGGCCAAAATCATTTCACGCATATCCTGGATTCGTGCCGGGTCAAAGAACATATGTTCGGTCCGCGCCAAACCAATACCTTCGGCACCAAAATCACGCGCCTGTTTGGCATCTTTTGGTGTTTCGGCATTTGCCTTGACCGTCAAAGTTTTGATTTCATCAACCCATTGCATAAGTGTTCCAAAATTACCCGTCAATTCCACAGATACTGTTGGAACCGCGCCCTCAATAATTTCACCGCGCGCACCATCAATGGAAACCCAATCGCCTTCGTGGATAACCGCGCCGGATGTTGTTTTCATTGTCTTGGTTTCATAATCAATTTTGATGTCCGCAGAACCCGACACACACGGTGTTCCCATACCGCGCGCAACCACCGCCGCGTGCGATGTCATACCACCACGTGCGGTGATAACACCCTGGGCCGCGTTCATACCGGCAATATCTTCGGGGGATGTTTCAACACGGACCAACATTACTTTCTTGCCTTCGGCCGCCCATTTTTCCGCATCTTCGGCATTGAACACCGCCATACCAACCGCGGCACCCGGGGATGCCGGCAGGCCCGTTGCAATAACTTTCTTTTCGGCCTTGGGGTCCAACATCGGGTGCAACAGGTGATTTAATTGGTCGGCACCAACACGCAAAATGGCCTCTTCCTTGGTCAACAACCCTTCGTTCACCATTTCAACCGCCATACGAACCGCCGCCGCCGCCGTGCGTTTACCATTACGGCATTGCAACATCCACAATTTTCCGTGTTCGATGGTGAATTCCATATCTTGCATATCTTTGTAATGTTTTTCCAATTTTTCGCGAACATCACACAGTTCTTTATAAACCGCCGGCATCGCTTCTTCCAAAGATACACGACCGGAATCATCCTTGCTCATTGGTTGTGGGGTGCGAATACCCGCAACAACGTCTTCACCCTGGGCATTTATCAAATATTCGCCATAGTATTTATTTTCACCGGTTGCCGGGTCACGCGAAAAGCACACGCCCGTTGCCGAATCATCGCCTGAATTTCCAAAGACCATTGCCTGGACATTCACCGCGGTTCCCCAATCGCCCGGAATATTATTCAATTTGCGATATGTGATGGCCTTTTTGCTCATCCAGGAACCGAACACGGCACCGATACCCAATTTTAACTGTTCCCATGGGTCTTGCGGGAAAACCTTGCCAATTTTAACGCCGATTTCTTTGAATTGTTCAACCAATTCTTTCAAATCGTCGGCGGTCAGTTCGGTATCAACCTTGTAACCCTTGGATTCTTTCATTTTTTCCAATGTGTGTTCAAACAGGTCGATATCCGCACCCAACACAACATCACTGAACATCATAATGAAACGACGATACGAATCGTATGCGAAGCGTTCGTTGCCCGAATGACGTGCCAATGCCTTGACGGTTTCGTCGTTCAATCCCAAATTCAAAACTGTGTCCATCATACCCGGCATAGAAACGCGCGCACCCGAACGCACAGACACCAACAAAGGATTTTCCATATCGGCAAATTTTTTGCCCATAATCGATTCGATGTGGTTAATACCGGCACGAACCTGGTCCATTAAATCGGTCGGGTATGTTTGATTGTGTTCATAGTAATACGTACAAACCTCGGTCGTGACAGTGAATCCCGCCGGCACCGGCAAACCAACCAAATTCATTTCGGCCAAATTTGCACCCTTGCCGCCCAACAGGTTGCGCATATCCGCACGGCCTTCGGCATGTCCATTACCGAAAGTATAAACCCATTTATTGCTCATAGCTTCTCCTTTGTTGTTAATTTTGCGCGCATATTTTTCAAAAAAAAATATACAAAAGCAAACAAAAAAAGATTTTTTTCAAATAATTTTCGATTCGAATTTGGAAAAGGTGTTTTTTTGTGATAGAATTGTTACATAACAACACAACAAACAAACTTGCATATCGTTTTGTGCGTCGGTTTTACCGCCTGTTTAATCGGCGCACAAGATGTATGTAAAAAAATGCGTTTTATATGATTTTGTTATTTACAAAACCCATATAAAATGCTAGGATGGAACAAGAAAGGTAAAAGGATTTCGATATGGTAAGGAAGTGGGGGGCCATGCATTATCTGCGAAAATTTGGGGGATTTTCAATGGTTGCGCTGCTTGCGGTGGTGCCGTCTTTGGCGGTTGCAAACACCATTGTAACCAGTCAAACATACGTTGATATGCAGGATGCATTGGACGAAAAATTATCGAATAAGTTAAATGGCACGGCGACAACGGGTCAAAAGATTGGTGACCTGGCGGCGGGCAGTGCGGCCGGCCAGGACCAGGTTATGTACCCATCGGCGGCCGCGGTCAAAGAATATGCGGTCAAGATTGCCCAGGGTACCGGCACAAATAATGCAAATGTTGGTAAGGCATTGGTTGTTGGAAATGACGGCAATGTTACACTTGGTAATGCCGGCCAAACATATACCGCAAGTGATGGTGTGACACTTACCGGGACAAACTTTACAAACAGTGGTGTGCGCAGTGTTGCAACCGGTTCCACCGCGGGTACCGTTTCGGTGAACACAAATGGCACGGCCGCAGAGGTTGCAGTTGCAGGTTGGGCAAACAAAGTTGATGTTGCCCAAGGCGTTGGCACAAATAATGCAAACGTTGGCAAAGGTTTGATTGTAAATTCGTCCGGTAATTTGGCATTGGCAAATATTTTACAGGCGATTGGAGCCCCGACAAACAGTATTACTGCAAATGACGGTTATGTTGTAAAGAACGTGGCGGTCAACGCAGACGGCAAAACGATTGACGTTACGCGTGACACGGTTAAAATTCCGGTCGCATCGGGCGCACCCAGTTCGAATACACCGACCGCATTTGCCGAGGTTTGGGTTCAATAAACCGAATCGAAAAAAGTTTAATACCGGCGTTCGCCGGTATTTTTTACATATTATAATTCATTTATTTTCTTTCCCGCCAATAGCATACGATTTGCGCGTTTTCGGTATTATCATCTGTTCGCACACGATGATAGGTCTTTAACCCGTCAATTTTCACATCAATATAAACCTGGGGCGTGTCGGGCGCGATTTCGTGTTTATAGTTTAATTCTATGCCGCACAATTCGTGCGTGTCGCGATATGTATATCCCGTACTTTCCGTTGCCCACACGGCATAGACCGCGTTATTTATATGTTGGTTTTCATCAATATCATCGAATCGACATTTGAACACGTGCGTTTTATCCGATTCGAAATCTGCAAACTTTTCAAATTTACGGTCATATGCACGCATCGGCGTTGGCCAATCCATCTTTAACCATTCATTTAATCGCAACGGTCGCCGCCGGGCCAGGTCTATTAGAATCCATTGTGATGTTGCCCGCACCAGCAACCGTCCATCGGCCCCACGAATTTCAAAATCACGCGTCGCGCGCAGGTTATCCTGGACCGCGGGCCACGATGAATATTCCAACATTTCGCCATTATGTGGCATTTCAACAATATCCACCAAGTAATGCGTTACAACCCACGCAATATTGTTTTCGTGAATAAATGTCCGCCCACACCCAAGGTTTTCTGCGTGTGTGTCGCCCATACCCTGAAGTTCGTTCATCAATATTCCGGGCCGCATATTACCGTACCTGTCGCACTGATAGGTTTGTAATTCGCGTTTAATAATCAATTTTGCATTGCTCATTTTATTTTGCCTCTTGCGGTGCGACAACAAAGTCCACCGAATCGCCAACGATAATATTATTCGCACGCGCCCCAGATTTAATCAATTCATACAACGATGCCGGCACATCACGCGCAACGGTTAATGTTTCCAGTTTTGCCCCGTTCCCGATTTTGCGTTCTGTGCGAAGGCCGCGGACCGCGTGAATCGTATCAATCGCGTATTTCATATCGGTCACATCCGTATTGTATTCGTCTTTGGCGACCGGATAATCGGTTTTGTGCAACGTTTTTCCGCCCTCATATGGTTGGTATATCCGTTGCCACAATTCTTCGGTCAGGAACGGAATAAACGGCGCATACAGACCGATTATATTGCGTAACACCGTCCACAGTGTCCATTGTGCCGCGCGTTTTGATTCCGCACCATATTTTTCCGGTGACCAAAAACGGTCTTTGATGAATTCCAAATACTGGTCGCAGAACACATCATAAAAGAAAGTATCGATTTCACCACGCGCATTAAACGTATCATATTTATCCAAATTCTTGCGAACTTCG
This sequence comes from Candidatus Enterousia sp., assembly GCA_045546075.1. GTDB lineage: Bacteria > Pseudomonadota > Alphaproteobacteria > Rs-D84 > Rs-D84 > Enterousia. Next base: position 9,439 of record JAZQCF010000005.1, on the reverse strand, counting down.
GTAATTGTTTTATTTAATTCGTTCAAAATCCATCGGTCTTCGATTGGACGAGATTCAACCGCCGGCGCATCGCCCACCGGTTCAAAATCCGCCAAATTCATTAATACATATTTCGCCGCATTCCATAATTTGGTCATCAATTTAGAACCACGTTTTACTTCGTCTTCACTGTAACGAATATCGGTTCCAATCGGTGCAGTTGAAACGAAATAGCGCAACGCATCGGCACCGAATTTTTCCACCGCATCCAACGGGTCAACACCATTACCCTTGGTTTTGGACATCTTTTGCCCCCGCGCATCGCGCACCAGCCCATGGAAATTCACGGTTTTGATTGGAATATCGCCCATCACGTACAATCCCATCATCATCATACGCGCAACCCAAAAGAATATAATATCGGCCGCAGTGTACAATAAATCGGTTGGATAATATCTTTTTAATTCCGGCGTATCGTCCGGCCAACCCAATGTCGAAAATGGCCACAAACCGGATGAAAACCACGTATCCAAAACATCTGGGTCGCGGGTAAGTGTTTTTCCACCCGATTGTTTAACCGCGTCTTCTTCGGTTTCGGCAACATATACATTACCATCCGCATCGTACCAGGCCGGAATATGATGGCCCCACCACAGTTGCCGGGAAATTGTCCACGGACGAATATTTTTCATCCACGCCATAAACAGGTTATAACGGTGTTCCGGTAAAAACTGAACCGCACCAGATTCAATTTTTTCAACAACCGGTTTTGCTAATTTTTCGGCATCAACGAACCACTGCATTGTTAACATCGGCTCAACCGGAACCATCGCACGTTGCGAATATGGTGTTGGAATAATTTTATCTTCTATTTTTGTCATCAATCCCGCGGCTTCGATATCTTCCACAACCGCCTTGCGCGCGACATACCGGTCCATACCCCAATATTTTTCCGGCACCGGCGATGCACTTATCAATTTCGCATCCGGCGTTAAAATACAAACCATTGGCAAATTATGGCGCAGTCCAACCTCGTAATCATCAAAGTCGTGCGCAGGCGTAATTTTCACCGCACCGGTCCCCTTTTCGGGGTCGGCGTGAACATCGCCCACGATTGGAATTTCAATATCGGTCAGCGGTATAATCGCCCGCCGCCCAATCAAGTGTTTTAATTTTTCATTTTCGGGATGAATCGCAATCGCCGCATCACCAAACAAAGTTTCGGGCCGCGTTGTTGCGATTTCAACAAATCCACCACCAACCAACGGATAGTTAAAATAATAAAACTTGCCGTGTTCTTCGCGTGTTTCCACCTCTAAATCCGACACAGAGGTTTGTTGTTTCGGGCACCAATTTACCAGGCGTTTTTCACGATAAATTAAACCTTCGTTATACATTTTCACAAACAGTTTTGTAACCGCACGCGACAAACCTTCGTCCATTGTAAAACGTTCACGATGCCAAACCGGTGTTACACCCAAAATATGTAATTGATTCAGGATTTGTCCGCCCTTTTCCGCCTTCCATTTCCATGCGGCATCCAATTTTTCCGCCAACGACAAACTATGCGGATTTATACCACGTTTTGATAAATCACGTTCAACCAACAACTGGGTCGCGATAGACGCGTGGTCGGTTCCCGGTTGCCACAGAACATCAAAACCGCACATACGTTTATATCGGCAAATAATGTCGGTCATAACATTGTCCAACGCGTGCCCCATATGCAGGTTCCCCGTAACATTTGGTGGGGGCATCATAACACAGAACGGTGTCTGCCGCGAATTCACATCGTTATCCCAGAAATTATTTTCATCCCAAAATTTCTGGATACGCGATTCAATCTCACGCGATGATATGTTTTTTCCCAACTCTATTTTCATCTGTATAATCCCTTTTGGTTATTTTGCCTAAATAATATCAAATAGAAAATGAATTTCAAGCATCTATATTAAACGGCGCGGATAACGCGGCAGAATACCACGCCATATATTTCCTTGGCCCCTGCACGCCGCAAAACACGCGCCAATTCATCAAACGTTGCGCCCGATGTCATAACATCGTCAACCAACAAAATCTTTTTACCTTTGATGCGTTCCGGGGCCGCGACATTAAACACACCACGAATATGTTCATGACGTTGGGCGTGGGTCTTGTGCCCCATATTTGGGCGGTATTTTCGGTGCACACTGTCAAAGTCAATCGACGTATTATACACACGCGCAATTTCCCGCGAAAGCAACGTTGCCTGGTTATATCCGCGTTGAAACAAACGCCGGTTGGCCAATGGCACCGGCATAATTAAATCGGGTTTAATATCAATATCGCGCAGCGCCCAAATCATCGCGCGCGACATAAAACGCGCATACTTTATTCGGCCACCGTGTTTGAACGGCAACATAACAGACCGCGACATATCATCGTATATGCACGCAGCGCGAATGTATTCCAATTCGTTCTTGCCCGCGACACACACCGGACACAGTGCACCGGGCGATGCTTCATAATCATCGGGAAATGGATATCCACAACACGCACAATGCGCACCATCAATCCAATCAAAGCAACCCCAACAATCACCACATAATTCGCCGTGTGTTTCAACGGACGCACCACATATCGGGCAACATGGCGGAAACAAAAATTCAATAATTTTTGAAATGAAAGACAATTACCAACTCATACTCTTATATGTTTTGGAACCAACGGTATCGCCAAACATATTCCGTTTTTGTTTGGTCAGTGTTTCAAATTGTTCGTTCGAAATTATCCGCAATACAAAGCCTTCTTCATCACGTTGTGATAATACCGGAACAATGCGTTGTTCGGAAACACCGGTATCGCGCAGAACCTGTTCCACAATGGCCAACCGGCGTGCCGCCAATTTGCGTGCATCGTTTGTTTGTGTCGCGGCAACCGGGATTGCAACCTGAATAGCGCGTTTTGGATTCGCGACAACTATGCCCGCATATTCCGACAACAAATTATAATTATCACGCGACAGTGCAGAATCTTCATTACGGAAACCAATTTTAATTTCCAACGGTCTTATTTTTTCGGCATCTTCGGATAAATCACGCGCGGACGTAAAGCCTTCGGTAAATGTACCAATATCACTGGCCACATCAAATCGGTCATCAATCGGGTATGTTGATAAATGTTTGTTTTCCGACAAGAACGTTTTACGAAACGCGCGACGTAATTCGGTTGGCGACATTTTTGTCATATCTTCGCGAACCTCTTTAATTTTGGTTTCTTTGTCTTTTTTCACTGCACGTCGCACAACATCACCACCAATCAAATCATCACGCGGAACCACGACACGCGCAACACGCACGCCGTCATCGGTGTTTGCGACATTTGGTTTAATAACATTTTCTGGAATTTCTTCGCGCATCGGCAATACGGCGGATTCCGGCGTATAGGCGATTTTTTCATTCGCCAATTCGGTATGGCGTGTGTGACGCGATGCAACCGATGCATCGGCACGTTTTTGTAAATCCATCAACCGTGCAATTTGCGCATCCAATGCAGATGTTTTTTCGGTCAATTCCGCAATTTCATTTTTTGCAACAGGCGCGGCACCAATATATTCTTCGGGCAGTGCATCATTTGATGTTATAACCGAAAATTCACTGGCCCGCGGCATACGCAAAGGCGTATCATTTTTTGCCCACAAATCTGAACTGGGCCGATTCGGCACCAAATATTCACTGGTTGCGGCAATTTTTTCACCGGTGTCCACAGAAACATTTTTCACCGGTGCAGGCTTTGTTTTCGCGGTGCGCGCAACAACACGTTTTTTATTTGCCGCCACATGCGATGAATTTTCAACCGCGACCGATTTTGTCGCATCTGTTTTTGAAACAACCGGCGCGACACCATACTGTGCACGTGCAGAAACCGCCGCACGCGTGGTGTTCACCGCGGGCAATCGCGCGCCCGCAAACGCCGGCAAAACCAATAAAATTCCCAATCCTGAAACCAATTTTTGTTTCATGTTCCTTTCCTTCCTTACCCCATCATAGAACAAAATGCGAATCGCACGCAAGGGAAAAATAGTGGTTAGTGTTAGTGATTAGTATTATGGTTAGCGGGCGGCAAAAAACACACCGGCAAATTACCGGTGTGTTTACTTTTTATTCGATACAAGAACACCTGTGTTGTATACATTGACAACTTTGGCTTCCGCAATCAATATCAGCATTGCACCGACCATAAACTTCATGACTGGTCAAATTCCACAAAATACAATTGCTATCCGTGTGCGATAGCCCTTCTATCCAACCAACACAGACCTTGTTGGTTGTATATTTAGTCGGCATATCATCCATCTGCCACATCAAATTATTCACGGCTGGAACAATGAAATCCGCCGTCACCAGGTCGCCTTCGTGACCGGAAACTATTTCCATCATGTCTTCATCAAAGTCTGTTTCTGGATTAAATATTCCGCGTTCACCGATTTGTCCGGCGGTACCGGTATATGTTACAACCGTTGAACCGGGCGTGTTTGCGTTTGTGCCCGCCGCCGGGATTGTTGCCTGGCGCGTGGTGTCAACGTATTGTTTTGATGTAACGGTTGTATCCGCAAAGACTGAATTGATTGCGATAATTGATGCGACCGCACCAATGCCAAGTACAGAAATCCTCATATTCCCTTCCTTTTTGCTTGTTTGTTATTTTCTTCACCGTCATACCGCCGTACCGGGCCCCGCAAAATTTGAAAAATTTTGTGGGTGGTCCAGGGCGGTACCCAGGCCGAGCGACAGCGAGGACCTGCCCCGCAGGGAATTCGTGCGCGCAGGCGCGCGAACATAAATTTCACTGTCTGCGACGCAATCAACCTTCGCCAAGGCTTCGGTTGATGGGTCCCGGCCTACGCCGGGATGACGACTCACTTGTCGTGCCTGACGGCGTTGTTTTATGTTTATAATGGTAACAAAAAAGGAACGTTTTTGTCCCCCCTTTTTTGGGACTTTACGGTTGTTGATTTTACTGAATAATTTTTTCACAAAAAACACTGGACAAAAACGTTCGTTTTTGACCGGCACACGCACACGCAAAAACCCGCGGAAAACCACGGGTTTAATTTAATAAAAATGCTGTTTTATCTTTGAATTGTCACAATCGGCACACCGGCGTTCAGTGCCGTGGTGCGCGCGCGTTCGGCCGCACGCGCGCCCAATTCTAATAAATGATTTGACAGAATTTTCGCACGCCGTTCTACAAAAGAAATATATTTTGGGTTATCTATTACGTCAACCTGGTCGTGGACCCCGCGCGCCAACAGTTCGTATTCTGTGTTGCCGTTATAATACAATTCCCATTGGTCGCTTTGCCGCGCCACCGGTTCAAAATTCATTAAACTTTTTTGATAGCGCCGACGTATCGTTATTTCTGGAACATCGTGCCCGCCAAGTGCAACACGTTGATGTACGCGTGCGATATTTTGCTCTACGGATGCCAAATATACATAAAGGAATACTATTTTATATCCTTCGTCACGTGCACGCGTGATAAATTTATTGTGTATTTTCCCGGACAGAGTTGTTTCAAACGCAAATGATGCGTGCGATGCAAACAAATCCCGCATCCGGTCCAGTAATATTATACCCGCGCGCGCCGCATTAACATTGTTTTCGCGTTGAATATCATCGGCATTAAGAAAAGATATTTTTGGATTGTCGCCAATCAGTTCGCGTGCAAGTGTTGTCTTGCCCGAACCATTTGGACCGCCAATTAAATAAAAAACTTTATCGGAATATATTTTCATATTAATTATTTCGTATTGATAATAACACGCACTTTTATCTTTGCAAGGGTAAAAAAATCCCGCAACATACGCGATGCCTGTTTTTTTGCACCTCAAATGCTACGGGATATAAAACTTACTGCAAACCGCCACAATATTCGCAACGCGTCGGATACGGCACACAATCAACAACCGGAATATTACTTAAATCATACGCCGGTTCAACATAGACCGGTTCATACACCGGGAAAGACCCCGCAACCGGTTCGACAATTGCGCGTTGCGCACTGCAAATAACTTCGGTGATAACGGCGCGATGAATACGCGATTCACGTTCCAACAATGCATGCATTGCGGCCGGATCACAGTTATCTGTATAAACAGTGCGATAATCCGCATTTGCCGCCGCACACACCATCGCAAACAACGACGATAACAAAACTATTTTTTTCATATTTCTATCCCTTAGTTTCGATTTACACCAAAAACATAGCACAAACATTTACATTGTCAAGTTTTATAAATAAAAAATAAAATTAAAACCACCATCGCTGGCGGTTTTGTTATCTGGACCGTTTTATTCTTCTTAAATTCATACGTTTGGCGACCATTTGTGCAAAATATTTACGACGCAAATCTTCGGGTAAATCCGAACTGTAATTATATGTCGTGACGTGTACTTTGTTATTTGCATCCGTTTGCAATACAAGAATTTTATGAACAGAATACCGAATAAATTTTACCAACATTTGAAATCCCTTTTTTATTTTGCGCGATTCAGACTGTCCGCAAAGTGCGCAATTTTAAGGCGCACCTGTTCGCGACGATTTATTGCATTTTGCAATTCTGCATCCGTCCGCGCCAAACGGATTGAATCGTCATAATTCGGCAAACTTTTGGCATAGGCATCTATTTGGGCCTTTTTGTTATATATTTTCTTTCTGTCCGCGTCAATTTTTACGATGCCCAACACTGCTGCGCCAAGGATACCACCAACCACCGCAACAGGTAAACAGACAAACCATACACCTTGAATAGTTTTTTTGGTCTTTTCGCGATGTTTCTTTTTCTGCTCTTGTTGTATCTTCACTTTGTCGTATACCGACAATGCAAGTTTTGCCGTATCGTCTTGCATTTGATAAACCCACGCAAAGACATCCCCCGAATTTTCACTAATATGAATCTCCTTATTATCAATAAACAGCATAGTTTTATCGTCCAATGACAATACGTGTGGACTTACCCCCAAACGCATGTGGCGACCACGTTTTAACATCGCGATAACTTTTTTATTGGCATCTGCATCGGTCATTGGTTTTTGTGTTTTTGAATCTGTCATGATATTTTCCTTTTTCCGTAGAAAATATAGCACACATAACGCAAATATCAACAAAAAACGCCCGATTTCACCGGCGTCCCATTATATTTTGAAAGAAAATTTTATTTTCCGGGGAACAATCGTAAATTCTGGATTATTCATATCGCCACTGGCATAGACATTACGAAGTTTTTGATATGTATTTATTTTTGCGTATTTTCGGACAAATCTACACGGTATGCCTGACCAGATTTTATAAATTCGGTCATTTGTTCTATTTGTTGTGAAACCGACAGTTTTTTATCTACATGAGGAATTTTGTATATTTCCCAACCCTCTTGTTCCAAAGTAGTTATCAAATCAAATTCAGCAACATCACAAATCACAACATCATGGTCACAAATATATTCGTCCACATCATCCAAAACAAAATCCTTGGCTTCAACAGAATATATATAAAATTTTTTGATTATATCTGGCCTAATATCTTCGAGATATAATTTCTTCTTTGACTTTCTACTTCTGGTATTCGGTACATTTGCTCTAATACAATTTATAATACCAAAATACTTTGCCCTGTCCAAATCGGAGGTAGCAAAAACACCGGAAACAGTGCCAGTTGAATTGTGATTATACTGTGTATGACACAGCAATTTATCGCCTATGTTCAATTTTCTAACCGAGCCATGGTATAAATATTGTTTTTTTTCTGCAATCATGACGTTTTTTTACAATTTCATCTCTATCAATTTACCACCAATGGCGTAAGTCACTGGTACGCCAGCACGACGGGCGCGTTCTTGGGCACGATGGGCACCACGATTTGCTAATCGCAATAATTTCGCCGATAATTCGTAATTCTTTTTTTGCATTTATTTTGCCTCTTTCCTGAATTTGTTATAAAGCGCGTCATCCATTATTTCAAGTATGTCGCTACAACCACGTGCAACCAATTCATAACTGTTTTCACCATTGTAATAAAGTTCCCATTGGTGTACAGACTTTTGCACGTCCCAAAAATTGTGTAAACTGCGTCCATATCTTCGCATTACATCTGTTTCTGGAACATTGTGTCCGCCAAGTTTTACACGTTGTCTGATTCTTGCCAAATTTTGTTCAACGGATGCCAAAAACACATAGACCAGAACTATTTCATATTTTGCTTTTTTCGCACGATCAATTATACGTTCATGATAATTTCCAGATATCGTGGATTCTAATACCACAGATTCTTTGGCACGGAAACACTCTTCAAATTTATCAAGCAACTCTCGACCCGCCGCAAGGCCAATTTTATCCCCCAATTTTTCGGCAATTTCATCTGCATTAAGGAAAGTAATGCCCTCTTCCTTAATCAATTCTTTTGCAAGCGTGGTCTTACCACTACCGTTTGGACCGGCAATAATGTATAATTTTCTGCTCATATCATGATTATAACATAAGAAATTAAAAAATCAAAAAATACCGTACCGTTTTACCGTGAATTTGCGTGGAAACCGTTTGATATAATAAACCGCAATTCACGGCGCACGGCGGCAATTTCATCCACAGAAAGCGGTTTATGTTCATTTGATATAGAATCTGTAATATATTCAATGCGAACGCCATCTGGCATCTCGCTTAACGAACTGTATCGTTTAGTTTCTACGCCATTATTGGTCTGTTCCACAGAAATTATTATTCTGTGCAATCCGGATGTTGTAAATTGAAACCATTTTTTCACTTTTTATCTCTTTGGTTAACGGTTAAAAAAACCGCCACTTGGGCGGTTAAAACGGTTTTTATATCAAATTGAGTTTAATTCTGGCGACGACCTACTCTTCCGTGGCTTAAGCCAAAGTACCATCGGCGATACGGGGTTTCCCTGTCTGGTTCGGAATGGAACAGAGGGTGACTCCCGCTCTATAATCACCAGAATTAAACTCAACGAACATCGTGTCAATGAATCAACTTCAACGTTCTCTTCAAGCATATCGTCCGGCAAAAGCCAAACGATAAGATAAAAAGTCAATGGTTCGATTAGTACCGTTAAGCTGAACCCCTCGCAGGGCTTACACATACGGCCTATCAATGTCCTAGTCTAGAACTGAACTCATGGGGATATCTCATCTTGTGACCAGCTTCCCGCTTAGATGCTTTCAGCGGTTATCTGTTCCGAACATAGCTACCCTGCGGTGCCGCGGGCGCGACAACAGGTACACCAGGGGTTCGTTCGACCCGGTCCTCTCGTACTAAGGTCAAGTTCGCTCAAATATCCAACGCCCACAGTAGATAGGGACCTAACTGTCTCACGACGTTATTAACCCAACTCACGTACCGCTTTAAATGGCGAACAGCCATACCCTTGGGACCTGCTCCAGCCCCAGGATGCGATGAGTCGACATCGA
>JAZQCF010000004.1:0-173117 GCA_045546075.1 Candidatus Enterousia sp. | reverse complement strand
TCTTGTTCAGGATTGGCAAAGTTTTCTGGTCTGGACGCAACAACCTTTAACAAGAGTAAACGTTTCAGTAAATATGGTCAACCACGTTGGCCATCCACTTACAGCATTGCCAAGGTATTAAACGCCACCGGAATAACGATGAACGAATTCGTGCAATTTATGCCGTCACACGACACAAATTCACAGGAAAGATAATCGTATTACCAATTCATACGCGATTTGAACCTGCGGACGGTTACGCGTTCGATTTGGAATTCTTGTGCTATGCGCGTTATTGACATACCTGCATCCAACATTTGGCATACCCTTATTTTGTTTTTATGTAATTTTAATTTTCGTGATGCCGCCCCCAGTGGTCGTCCCAGTTTATGTCCGCGTGATTTCAGGTTATCCAAAGATGCCTTGGTGCGTTGACTGATTAAATTGCGTTCTATTTCCGCCGACAGACCAAATGCAAATGCCATAACTTTACTTTGGATATCATTTCCAAGTCTGTAATTTTCTTTTATGGTCCAAACCTGGCAATCTTTATTCAGGCATTTTTCCAGAATTCGCATCACCTCTAACAAAGAACGACCTAATCTGGATATTTCGCACGCGATTAATATATCGTTCGGTTTTAATTCATTCAGTAATTGTCCCAGTTGTCGCATATCCAATGGTTTTCTTGATGATATTGTTTCTTCGGTCCATTTGGTTACTTTAAGGTGGTTTCTTCTTGCGAATTGTTCGATTTCGAAATGCTGGTGTTCACATGTTTGTTTTGTTGAACTAACGCGAATATATCCAATAACGTCCATTTTATATCCCCTTTTTTTATGTTACTATACCCGGCCACCATAAAAAAGTATTTGTGCCCTAATACTGTTGTAAAAAATTTTTTGGGTAAAATCAATTTTGACAAACCCGCCGCATTGGTTATTGATAACGGGATAAATTTTTCCCTTGTGTTTGATGATAGATTTTTGCTAGAATCATAATGTCGGTGGGTGTTCCGCCGATGGGGTGTAACGACCCGTTTGACGAAGCCAAATTTTACTTGGCAAGACTCCAACCTCGGCTGGTTGGAGGGATGTGAATAATGTGGTTTTCCACAAAATAAGCACACAATTTCGTCAAATTGTCGTTAACCTCCAACCACTTGAAAGTTTTTCGGTGGTTTTTTTATTTGTTTTCGCGGAAAACAGGGATAAACAGAAAAAAAGAGAGGAAAAGGACAAGCACAATGAACAAAAAATTACTGTTCGGTTTAATCGGCGCGATTGTTGCAACAAACGCATTTGGCGAGGCAACAACACAAACAATCCCAACCCAGGGTTATGTGGATGATAATTTTCAAACCAAAATCCCGGCAAAATCTGGAAATTTCAATACAGCGATAACATCCACCGATACCGCCGGAACGGTCGGCCAGCAGAATATATATGATTATGATTATATATATTATGACGATATGTTGGATTATGACCCAAACGCAGGAAAATATTTGGCGGGAATGGAGGCGGTAAACACTGCATTACAATATGTTACTGATCGCAGCCGGGCGAGTTCTCCAGGCGGGGATAACGATAGTAACAGCATAAATGAATTACCGGTTTTTCCAAAAAATACTGGCGGGGATAAATTCAACAGTATTATTACAACAAATACTCTAAATTATACCGGAACCTGGGGCACGAATAATGTTATCCCAAGTCTTATGGCGGTGAATGCGGGTATGGAATCCAAACAAAATAAAATGACCTGTACGCGGTGGTTGGATACGCCGGAACACCCGGACCACACGGATGAAAACTGTTTGTTATGGGAATTGTCGAATTAAAATAAAAATGCTTTATCACGGGTGCATTTGCACCCGTGTTTTTATTTCCTTGGTTTATGTGCCTTGCCATCATTTGGCATAAATTTTGCGAATTCTGCCAAGGACATATTTAATGCGTTCAATACGCACGCAATCGTATATGTTGATGGCCAATGCGGCGAACCGTCGCGATTGATGCGCTTGCTTTTGTTAAACGTTGTGGAATCCAACCCCGAAAGGCGCGCCAGACCCGAACAAGACAGATTTTTCCATTGTGCAATATTCACAATCGCCATCCATAAATCATTATGTGTCATAATATTCCCCCATTTGTTAAAACACAGGTATATTGTGACAGTGTTTAAGAATTTAGTCAAATAATTCTAGTTATACAAGAAAGTCATCTTAAAAAATTATGGTATTGCGGTCATTTCTGCTTTTTAAAACGAATCGGTTTTTATGCCCACTAACCCTAACCACTAACACCCGTCGCGGCACGCCGCGCCGCGGTCGTGACGGACTAACCATTAATAACTTTTTTCATAAATTCGGTATGTATTTTTTCCTCTTCGGGTGGAACCGGGAATTGTCTGTATGGGAAATCGGCACCGATTTTTGGATGTTTCAAAAATGCGGCGTGTTGTTCGGCAACGATATCGGCGATTTCCGGTGCCGGCGCGGTATTTTCTAATTCAAGATACACTTTGGCCAAAATTTCACTGTCTATCAATGCGCCGTGTGCATCGGCGCGCGCGGTCAGCGATATTCCAAACCATTTTGCCAACGCATCCAATGTATAACTTTTTGGACCAAACACGCGGTTTCGCGCGATGACCAACGTGTCGGCCATTTGCGCACGCGGAATCTGGGGCAGCCCCAGCATTTCCAACTCGTGATTTACAAACGGAAAGTCAAAGTCCAATCCATTATGTGCGACAATTTGTGAATCGCCAATAAATTCCAAGAACTTTGGTGCAACCACCGACATTTTCGGTTTGTCATCCAGAAAGGCATTTGAAATCTTGTGAACCATATATGTTTCAGGCGGAATAATTTTTCCTTCGGGATTGATGTATTCGTGGAAAGTCCGGTCCGTGATTTTTCCATCTATAATTTCAACCGCGCCAATTTCAATGCATCGGTCACCACGCAGGTATTCAAACCCCGTTGTTTCAATATCAAAACAAATCACCCGTGTCATTTTTAGCCTTTCCCAAATCAAATTTTATGGTATTATAATAAAACAATGAATTTAATGCCAGGAAATCTTAACCCGGAACAACAAAAAGCGGTGGAAACAACCGCGGGCCCGCTTTTGGTGCTGTCGGGGGCGGGAACGGGAAAAACACGCGTTCTGGTTACACGTGTTGCATATATTTTGGCAAATAACCTTGCGTTTCCGTGGCAGATTTTGGCATTGACCTTTACCAACAAGGCCGCAAATGAAATGAAAACGCGAATCGCAGATATGTTGTCGGCCGATTCTGGGTTTTATTCACACGACCTGTGGTGTGGAACATTTCATTCAATATGCCTGCGCATATTGCGTGCAAATGTTATGTACACAGAATTAAAACACGACTTTATAATTTTTGGCGAAGACGACCAACGGGCCGTATTGAAAAATGTCTTTGCGGCAATGGGCGCGGACAGCAAGGAATTTGATGCCGCTGATTGGGTTGAAAAAATTTCAAATATCAAAGACCGTGGACGTGTGGAAAATCTGGATATTGGCGCACGCACAAAACAAATATTGGATGATTATAATGCCGAACTGCGCCGTGTGGGTGCGATTGATTTTGGTGATATTATTTTGTTGGTTTTGGAATTGTTCGAAAAATATCCCGATGTGCGACAAAAATATGCGCGACAATTTAAGTATATTATGGTTGATGAATTCCAAGACACCAATGCCGCACAAATGCAGTTACTGAAAATGCTAACGCGCGATATTGATGTGCCAAATATATGTTGTGTGGGTGATGATGACCAATCCATTTATTCTTGGCGCGGGGCCGAGATAAAAAATATTCTGGAATTTGAAAAAACTTTTCCGGGTGCCCAGATTATACGCCTAGAGACGAATTACCGCAGTACCGGAAATATACTTGGTGCGGCGAATTCGTTAATACGTCATAATGATGGACGTTTGGGCAAAGATTTGAAACCGGTTGATGAAAAAAATATGGGCGAACCCGTATATGTTTTAACCGTCCCTTCCAATTTTGACGAGGTTAAATTAATTGCCGATACAATTATGCGATACGCCAATGGCGCGTATTCAAATTTTGCGGTGTTGATTCGCACGGGTTCGCTGTCGCGTGGATTCGAAGAAACCTTTGCCGAATATCATATTCCATATCGTTTGATTGGCACGACCAAGTTCTATGACCGTATGGAAATTCGTGATGTTATCGCATATATTCGTTTGTTGGTTCACCCGGCGGATGATATTTCTTTTGTTCGTGCAATGACACGTCCCCGGCGCGGATTCGGTCCATCGGCGATTGCGAAAATGCGTGCGGCGGGTGATTCTTTGATGGCGGGGATGCGTGCGGCGAAATTTGGTGGCAAACAGGCCGCAACCGCAAATGAATTTTTGGCTGCGTTTGATTTTGATTGGGCATCTATGGCACCAAAAGATGCCGTGACAAAATTATTAAATGAATCGGGCTATATGAAATATTGGAATGAATCCAAAGATAGCGATGCCGAAGAACGGCTGACCAATATTCGTGAATTGATAACAAATGTAATTTCAAATTATGATACATTACCGGAATTTTTGGAACACGCTGCATTGATGACAACCGATGAAAACGATGCCGAAACCCCAGATGGCACCACGGCGGTAAATGTTATGACAATTCACGCCGCCAAAGGATTGGAATTTGACACCGTATTTTTGCCCGCATGGGAGGACGGAATTTTCCCAAATGACAAATCTATCAAAGAAGGCGGAATGGAAGAAGAACGCCGGTTGGCATATGTTGCAATTACGCGTGCCCGCCGTCGTGTTATAATTACAAACACCGTGTCCCGCGTTATATTTGGTTCGCGACAATATTATCCGCCGGCACGATTTATTGCGGAAATGGATGCGCGATATTTGGACTTTGGCGGCGGTGCGCCACGGCAAGTCGCGCCCGCGCGTACATACACACCGCACACAAAACCCGTGCATACAACAATGGTTGGTAAATTGGTTATACACGCCGAAATGGGCCGCGGCGTTGTCATCGAAGAAAACGAAAATATATTGACCATTGCGTTTAATAAAACCGGAATTAAAAAAGTTGCACGTGATTTTATAAAAATAATTGATTAATAAATTATTTTTTCTTTAACGCCTTGATAAATGCTTCTGCTTTTTTCTTGGTATCGTTATATACGGTTTTCAAATCTTTCTGTAAATCAGACCCGATTGCATAATCGATTGCACCACCAATAGACTTTGCGAATTCTTCGGCGTGCGTGGCAATGTACGCGACCAAGGCCCCCGTAAGCAATAATGTAACAACATCGCCATTATATATTGTTATTAAATGCGTTTGTGAATTTAACTGTATTGCCGATGCCAACAATGCGCCCGCAATAGATATTATAATAGACAAAGATATAAAATAAATTGCCGCATCAACAAACTTTCTTACCTGGGACGACAGGTTTTGTGATTTGAACAGGCCCAAAAACGCATTGTATATGTCGCCGGCGATACCCTTGTATGATGTTTTGCTAACGGTTTCGGCGATTGCGGTAAACGGCAACATTACTATAATCAAGAATAAATCCGCGATAACACCAAATGCAACAAATATAAACTTATATGCCGTGTATATAAATAAGCACACCAGTATTAAACCAACCAGTAATGTGAACGTACTGGTCCCCAGGCCCGACAATACCAATCCCCAACCGAACTTGATTGCGCCATAATAAAATCCCGACAGCCGTGCCGGCACGCACATTATGTTCGCGGCAAAATCCGGTGTAAAGATTGAATTCGCACCGATGTGCGATGTCGCGTATGCGTGAATTGCCGCGCAGTTATCGGCCAACGCAAATCCGCCCGCATGGGTTGTCGCATTCAAAATCAAATTTGATACGTATGAAGAAAATCCAAATATCGGCCCCATAATCGCACCAAAGAACCATTGAATTCCACCACCCAACAAAATCAACCATATGGCCAATGTTGCACCCTTTTTTACAATATCTTGGAATGCGGCCATTGGTTTTGTCTTTCCGCCGTCTGTAATCATTTGATATGCCAACAACATAACCCAAAACATAAATGCGACAACCAAAAATATATTCACAAATCGCACCAAAGAACTATCCAAAATTTTTGATACATAATCCAACGCGCGAATAAATACGATTCCAATGCGCGCCTCAATCGGGACACCGGTTTTTACATATTCACTACCAAAATTAGATTCAAATTCATTCAAATCATTTTGTACGTTTCCCAACATTACTTCGCGATTGTGGTCGGTTGTCCATGTTCCATATTCGCCAATGTCACCCGTTGCGATATTTCCAACCGTTACTGCATTGGCCGGCGCAACAAACGATGCCGCAAAAATCGCGATGCAAATAAATGATAAAAATCTTTTTATAAATGTCTTCATTTTTTGTTTATCAATTTGTCTGCCAATTCCTGGGGTTTTTGCCACGTCATTTTGGCCAGTTTTTTAAGGTCGCCCCCAAAATCATCAACACCGCCCGCACCATTGGATTTATTAAATGGTTCAAATGGTGGAACACTGACCATAATTTTATCGATGCGCGGACTTATTATATAGAAATAAATAAACACCAAACCCGCCATCAAAATCAAGAAACCGAATCCATCACGCATAAAATCAAATGCGCCGGGGTAACGCGCCTCAACAACGGCCTTGCGCGCGATAAAACAATTCTTGAATGCGTCTTTATCAATTTTGCCATCGGCGTTTGTCGATTGGGCTTCGCATATTGAAAAAGTATTTTTCACCGATAATGCTTCATCGGTTGTTGTTTGTTCTGCGCCCAACAGTGGCGGAAACAGACCGGCACCGTGGAAAATCTCGTTCCCGGCAAAAGATATAATTGCAAATATTATAATAACCTTTAATGAAATGCCGATGACCTTAATCGCCGAATCAACCAACATCGTAATAGAATTCTTTAATGCAGACGATGCCATATTCCAGGTTTTTTCAAATGCCGATGCGGCAACAATCAACGGCAAGAATATAATTAAAAACACCAATTTGAAAATAATGGATAATATTTGAAAGAATAAATCAAACCCCATCACCACAAACATTATAACAATCAATAAACCGGCAACCCATGTGAATACGCCGCCACCAATTCCCATCCACGCATAATTCATCAATGCGAATCCACCGGCCGCACCGGCCAACATAACGGTATTTATGTTGCCAACAATACACATAAAAGAATTCGCAATCGGTGCCATTGGATTTTCCATATCAAACTTGGTCGGGACGCATTTTGTTGAATCGGACACGTTTGTTGCGGCCATTGATAATTCTGTGCCGATATACATTACCGGCGCAATGGTTACATTTGAAAGCGTTTTGATTGATGAAATTCCACCCATACCAAATGCCCCAATCAACGCGCCAACAATCATGACGCGCACGCCTTGCCGCCAAACCGTATCAAACCAAGGTGCAAATTCTAACTTTTTTTCTTTGGTGTCAAATGCGCCGGTCTCGGTCATTGCCTTGGTAATATATTTGATTGTATGAATAACAATAAATATTCCAAAACCGAACACCATCAATATCCACAGATTGTCCAGAATTACGGCCCAGAATTTTTCTGCGGCCACACCTAAAACCGTGAACAAATCATTAACATATCCGCACAGGAAACATCCATTTGCGGATGCAATATTTCCGTCTGTGGCACCAATGGATTTAAGGAAACCATCCATACTGGTATACGTAATAGATGCGTTACTTAATGAAGAACTAACATACCAAATGCCAATCCCCAACGCGATTGCGCCAATAAGAAAACGAACAAGATATCCCAAAAATAATTTTTTCATTATTTTTTATCGCCGCCTTTGTCGTCCGTTTTTTTATCACCCGATTCTTTGCCGTCACCCAGTATTTTAGAACCGACGTTTTTGATTCCGTCTGTAATAATTCCCACCAATTTTTCTGCATCGTTCGCCATTTGTTCGCTCATTTTATTTTCTTCACTAACGCCGAACGTATCCAGTATCATTTTGGACACATTGGGAACCTGTTTATAGATATAATTCAAAACATACACCAAAACAATCATACCAATCAATGTAATTGATGCCAAATTATCATCACTTAAATCAGATTCAAAAACCGAACCCGATGTAATCGCCGTCATCAATTCGTTAACCGATGTGCCGGAATCGGTAAAGAACCGCGCAATAATCACCATAACAACAACATACGTTATAACCGCCGCACCCAACGCGACAATAGAATTTATAACTTTCTTTAATTGATTTGTCCCCAAACCTTTCCCAAGTGATGACATCCATTCGGGCATATCGCCACCACGAAAAGACATCATCATCAACGCGATTGGAAACAGAAATGCGAACATTGCCATATTGATAATCACATCGACAAAGTAAAAACAGAATCGTAAAAATAATTTTAGAAAACCCCAGAATAAATATATCCCAACAAAGAAATATAATATGTGGCGGAATATTGCGCCAATGGTTGGCATTTCGCGCCATGTAAATGATTTATCAATAACCGCAACGCCCAATTTCATATACGATTGAAACATAACGATTGTTGTTTTCATAATGTTCACAATCGTATCGCGTAATTCAGGACGATAAAATCCATTGGCATTTATTTTTTGTGGTGGCGCGCTTTTCACATGTTCATCAACAAATTCCGGTGTGGTCTTTAATATAGATTGGGTATAAATCAATGTTATATCTGCAACCGGTTCAAACGTTATGCGTGTTACAAAGCGTGGCACCCCAACCCCCAACCCCAACAGTGTCAGCGCAAACAAAGAATTTATAACAACGCGCACAACACTTTTTGTATAGAATTTATCACTTGTGTCCGGCTTTTTCGGGTTCAGTGTTTTCCAAACCGCCCAAATCACATAGAACACAAACAGCACCGCAAAAATTGCAAAGCATATATTCGCAATTTTTGTGTACAGCACCGCACCCGCGTTTGATACCACGCGGAATAAATTATCAAACACATCACAACCCCAACATTGTGCAACGTGTTCGATAAAATTGTTTGCGATGTTGTTCATTTTTTGATTAAACCTATTGCCTTTTTAATGGATGTGTATGCGTTCTTTGTCCATGTTGTTGTTGCCTTGAAATCAGATTTTGTTTGTTTATACAATCCGTCCATTCCCGATGCATAAGATTCTAATTTCTTGCGCGTCATATCGAAAATTGCGTTCATCAAAAAGAACGTTAATAATGCCGACAACCATATTAATGAATGTCCGCCAAAATTCACCGCGGTTGCCGTTACCGTTCCGTTCATTAAATTACTGGTTGCGGTGCCGCCCGCGGCAACATTGTAAATTCCGCCGGATTGAAACAGTGCGCGCACAACCGCGATATTGATAATCAATATAAATGCACACGCAATCATCGTGATGACTAATTTTTGTAATGCCTTGATAATCTCACTAAATGGTGGCCAAATATCAAACCATTTATCACTGCGTTTTGCAACCCACGCCAACACGCCAAACGGGTACAGTATCAATGCCATACCGAAATCAAATATGCCCTGGATAATCAACAGTGCCATAAATAAATTGCAACCAACAAAAGTGAATATCAATAACACGCCTGTTATCACGTTCATTATGTTTTGTCCACCGTGCGGAACCAGTGTCAGCAATCCGCGTAGTCCACGTGATAAAAATTCGAATCCGCGTTTTATAATAACGTTGTTTGCGTTTGATACCTTGGAAATAGGCTGGATTAGAAATTCGCAACTGCGCGTGCTTAACCAATCGCCGCTTAACACACTTTGTGGACATTTTATGTCGGGAACATTTGTGCCGTTTATGTTCGCCGTGTCAATCACAGATTTTGTATAAATTGCGCCAAATTCCAAAAACGGATTTACCAACCATTGTGTAACATACACCGGTTTTACCTGTAACAAAAATGTGGCCGCAATAATCGCGCGCATCGCACTTTTCAAAACCGTTTCCGCCATTGCGAATCCCGATGTTTTTCCGTCCCACATCTCGCCACCGCCGGAAAACCCAAAGAATTCAACCCAACGTTTTGGAAACCACATCAATACCGCATACAGAAAAATTGAAAATGCCAAAAATGTCCAAATTAAAATATAAATAATACCGGTTCCATTTCCAACAAAGTATTCATATGTTCCGCGCGCCACGGTCATAAATGCGTCCAACACATGTGGCACAAATGGTGCCAAATTTAATTTATCAACAACGGCCCAATTTGCCGCGTATGCTGTATCCGGCACAGCAGCAACCGCGATGATAAACATCGGCAAAAATAAACACCGAAAAATGTTTTCAAAAGATGCCCGTCTAAAAAACATTATCCTACATTTTGTAATTTGTTATATTACTTATTAAAGGATTGTGATATAATTACGTGAAATGAGCAAGTTAAAAAAATTTTTAATTGTATTTTTATCGTTCTTTCCATTAACCGCGGCTGCATTTTGGCCATGGCTGATTGCCGGTGCGGTAACAATCGCGGGTTTTTCAATTTGGCGCAGTGTTGCCCCGGTTGATATGAACGATGCGTTACAGTTTTTTTCTTCCTGTTGGACGTGCCAGATGTTCAGTGCGGTTATGGCAACAATGTCAACGATTTTGCCACGATTGTTCACAGAAATTGGCCGCGTGGTAATTCCAATGGCATTGATGCTAACGGCGGTGTATTTTACATGGACAATCGCATCGGGGTTTTTAAATTCGAAAATCGAAAGTGGTTGGTCAATATCGTCTAAGTTCACGACCCATATGATTAAATTGGCGGTGATATGTGCGTTGTTGGTTTTGCCTTTACCGCGTTTGATAAGTAACGTTGTAATTGAACCGGTCTTTAATATTGGGATGTCGGTGAATCATATTGTGGGTGATGCCGATAAATATGCCGAATGTATGGTTGCCACAACATTGATGGACGATGGGGAATTAAAATCTGTTCGCACAAACAATATGTCGACGGGTGCGTTCCCGGTAAAGTTGCGCAGTGGACTGGCCTGTGAATTGGCAAATGTGCATCAAGTGACGGGTTTGGGAATGACGGTTGGTTGGACAATGTTGAATATGTCGTTTAACTATGATTATATGCACAAGATTATGTGGGGCATACCAATATTTCCAAATGTGCCGATGTTTTTTGCGGGGCTGTTGGTATTGGTCCTGTATTTTATGGCGGTTTTGCCGATACCGTTGTATTTCTTGGAAATTTTCATAGGGCTTAGCCTGGATTTCATAATGTTGCCGTTAATGTTGATTGGCTGGCTGTTCAAAGATTGGAAAATTGCCGCGGCCCTAAACGGCGGCAGAAATATTCGCAAAATGATAGACGATGTTATATCGGGTGCGGTTGGCATTGCGATGACGATAGTGTTTTTGATATTTGGCATAATGTTTTTGGATGCGATTATTGGCAATATCGGTGGTCTGTCGCGAATCGCGACCGCAATCGCGGAAAACGATTCGAAAATATTGATGGATGGCCTTATGTTGCGGGACGATGGGCTGATTACCATAATACTGTTGGGGGCGTTCTTTATGATGTTTATGACATCAATTCCGGCACTGATTAAGACATTGTTCAACGTCAGTATTTCCGACAAATTCTATAATACCGCCAAAAAAGACTTTAGCACAATGCGTGGATTGGCCGGTAAATGGTGGAAAACATTAAAAAAATAAAAAATCAAGACATTTATTTTTTGTGCACCCCTTTTTTATTTGCACCGAATCTGATATAATTCTTAGCAATGAGTAGATTTCCGATTCTTTATTGGCCGCGCAGCACGAAGTCTGATATTGAATACCAGACTGCACGCAAGGTAATAAATTCTACGATTGGGGCAATGCCCGATGTTATAACCGGCGATTTGAATGTCGCGGGTATTTTTAACGCAAATCCAAACGCGGTGATATATTATCCTGTGTTTTATGGTTCCACGGGTTGGTGGGGTGAATTATTGGGTGGTGCCGGTGTTATAACCGATAAATTGATTATATCGCCGGAATGCCAGTTAATGGTTATCGAAAGCGCAAATGCGGTCCATGCGCCAAAACACGCCACGCACCAGTTGTTTGCCGCAGAAATATATCCAACCAGCGGCTTTTTCAAGAAAATGAGTTCGGAAATCGCAACTGTGGCAGATATGTTGGCAACCGATGCGGGGACGATACTGGCGCTGTTCACCGGACACGACAAGAATCGGTTTGTTCGGGTATTGGAATCGACCGGGAATGCGTATCTGGGGTGCATCGGTCAATATTGACACGAAAAAATCATTATTACCTTGATTTTCCAAAAAAACCCTGTATAATTCCCGGGCAAAAAAATTAAAAAGGGGTTTGTGATGAAAAAGGGTATTCATCCGGATTATTATGAAATTAACGTAACACGTACCGACGGGAAAACGGTTAAAATGTTTTCTTCGGTGAATAAAGATTTGGTTTTGTCCACGGACAATTTGAACCATTCTGCATGGACGGGTCAACGTTCCAACGCCGGTGAAAAGGGCCGTCGTACCGCGGATTTCAAAAAGAAATTTGCCGGTTTCGGTTTCTAATCTGTTCTGGATATTGGGGGGCGCATAATGGATTTGTTGATTAAGGGTTCGCCGGAATTAAACAAAATGTTTATGGCACTGCAACGGACCGCATCGGGTCTGCGCCACGATTTTGGCGAGGTTGAAAACCTGCAACAATCCCTGCGTGGGGCGCGTGATTTTGTGCACCGTGCCGCCGCCCGTATCGAAGAAGAAATTTTATCTGATTTATCATTGGTGCGTCCATCGGCGGGGCTGCTGACCCCAAATGTGACGCGTGCGGGTGATGGACGCGATGAATTTGTTTTGGCTCTGTCGGGGGCGGCGAATTTTGTTCGCGCAAATCCGCGTTTTGCGATATCTTTGGCGTTGCGTTCAATGGACGAAACAAAAATCGCATTGATTTATTCGCCGATTGATGAATATTTATACTATGCCGAATCTGGGAATGGTGCGTACGCATATTCCGCGTTTCATTCGGCACGCATACGTGTTTCCAATATCAAAGATTTGGCCGATATGACGGTTGCGTATAATGGAATCGTTGGGAATCCGTTGGGGGCGGGTAATGTTCGCACAACGGGGTGTCCGGCAATGGATTTGGCGTGGGTTGCCGCGGGTAAATTTGACGGGTTTATGTCAACGAATCTGGATTTCGCAGAAATCGCCGCGGGTGATTTAATTGTTCGCGAATCGGGCGGCAAAATTGAAATTGGCGCAGATGTTATCGCCACAAACAATAAAATAAGTGATTAGTCCGTCCCGGCACCGTTGGTCCCGCGACCGCGACGGGTGTAAGTGGCCAGTAAAAAAAAACACCGACATCTGTCGGTGTTTTCGTTTTTAATCGCATACCGCGCACTTTCCGTCTTTCCAACATTCTGTACTGCCACTGCAACCGTTGACACAACCTGCAAACCTTTCGGTCGTAGTTTCCAACCAACATTGCCGCCCGTTTTTGGATTGCATATCAACCTTGGAATATTGGTCAAGTTTGTTTTTGTCCAGACACCCGGTCCTTGAGTCATTTGGGTATTGGCCTTTTGGGCATTCGTTACACAGTCCATCCGCATCAACATATGCCAACGCACCACCCTGACATTCCATACAGTCCAAATCGTTTTTCGTTTTGAATCCATAATTTTCATAATCGCATCTAATCACATTGCATCCCCTGGTTGCATCATTGACTATTTTATGTTGTTCGCTTTTATAGTCGCTTGTGCTGAATTCAGGACATAATTTATCAAAGTCTTGTTGTTGTCTGCACCAAGACGGTTCTTGACAATCTGTACCACTGGCATTTGGTTCATATCCCTGGGCACAAAGCAAGAATTCTTGCCCATTTGAATTTACAGATTTTATCCAACTGTATTTCCCATTGCCTGTACCCGATTGATAACGTTCGGCTGTAACTTCAACGGGTGATACAATAACACCGTGGTCCATTTTTTTTGTTACAACCAAGATTCTATGATCCGCGGTTGTTGTGGAAGAATCTTTTTTGGTATTGTCTTCAACAAACACATCTGTCGTGCTGGTTATTTGGTTGTTCCATTCTCCACTGGATTTAAGGGCATAATCGCCAAAATCCAGTTTATCTGTATGGCAACTGGTCGGTTTGCCGGTCTGCTCACAATTTGTTCCCCAAAATCCCTTGCGGCAGAGCGGTTCACATTTATATTTTCCCGGATAATCATAATAATCTATCCATGTATAACTGCGACCGTTTTGATTGGCGGCCTGGACCTGGGTCATACAGAAATATCCGCCGTTTCCATTGGTATAAATATCACGCGCCATAATTAATACCACCGCCGCCTCATCACCGTGTGTGCCGTGGTTGTTTGCAGAAACTTTGTTCATCTGGGTGCTTAAATTAGTATAAAGCGAATTATCAAGTGGTTTATTATATTCGCCATCGTTGTATGCTTTCCAACTATCTTGGTTGTTGGGAACATAAAAAACTTCTTTGGGCTCTTGATAATGACTTGGATGCGCGAACGCATCGCCCATAACCAAAATTCCACAAATGATAATGAAAATTTTTTTCATATTTGCCTCTCCGTAAAATATTCCTTTCGAATTTTAGTTTAACAACTTCATATCGCACTTGCAAATGAAAAGTTTTTGTCTTAAAATCATTTTTATGAAATTCAAGAAAATTTTTCGTATCTTTTTACACGTTATATTTTGGTGCGTGGTCGCAATGGTTGCCGCAACCGCAACACTGTTTTTAATCTATGGTGGTAATTTGCCGGATTATCGTAAATTGGCAACCTATGCGCCACCGGTTGCGACACGCCTGTATGCGGCGGACGGTTCGCTCTTGATTGAATATGCCGAAGAACGCCGTGTGTTTATTGACTTTGAAGATATGCCGCCGCAATTAATAAATGCGTTTGTTGCCGCCGAAGACCAAAATTTCTGGACTCATCCGGGCATTGATGTCCAGGGTATTTTGCGTGCATCAATAAACAATGCAATGCGCGCATTTGGTTTTGATAAAACATTTACCGGCGCATCAACCATCACGCAACAGGTTGCAAAAAATTTCTTTCTGTCGTCTGACCGCACAATGTCGCGCAAAATAAAAGAGGCGATTTTGGCATTGCGCCTTGAACGTGCGTTTTCGAAAAAACATATAATGACGCTTTATTTGAACCAGATATTTTTGGGTGCGCGCGCATATGGTGTTGGTTCGGCGGCGTTGATGTATTTTAATAAACCGGTGTCGCAATTATCGTTATCGGAATGTGCGTTTTTGGCATCCCTGCCCAAGGCACCAAATGACCGGGCGCGTGCCGAAGAACGCCGGAATTATGTCCTGCGCCGTATGGTGGACGAAGGTTATATTACGCGCGCCGATGCGGATGCTGCCGCGGCCGAACCGTTAAATATCAACAGTGGCTTTACCGCCCAAATGGAAGATGATTTTCAATACTTTGCCGAAGATGTTCGCCGGCAATTATTGGATAAACTGGGGCGCGAAACATTGTATAACCAGGGTTTATACATTAAAACAACAATCAATCCAACGTATCAACGCGCGGCATCTGCGGCATTGAACAAAGCATTGGATGCATATAATGCGGGCCGAACCGAAAAATTACAGGGCGCGATTATCGTTATGAATCCGCACACGGGCCGTGTCTTGGCAATGGCGGGTGGGCGTTCGTTCGCGGAAAGTTCTTTTAATCGCGCAACCCAGGCATATCGCCAGATTGGCAGTACGATTAAGCCGTTTGTATATTTGGCCGCGTTGGAACGCGATATTTCGCCGGAATACCTGATATCGGATACCCCGATTGTTGGGTGGCGTGAAAACAATATGCAATGGAAACCCGAAAATTATGACAAGAAATTTTTGGGTGATGTGCCATTGCGTTTCGCACTGGAAACATCGCGCAACGTCCCCAGTGTTCGTATGGTTGAAAAAATCGGTGTTGAAAATGCGATAGAGGTTGCACAACGCTTTGGTGTATATCCGGCGGATATGGGGAATATGAATTTGTCTTTTGCGTTGGGTTCCGGTGAAACGACATTGGAAAATTTGGTCTTGGGATATTCGGCGTTTGTAAATGGCGGGCGCAGGATAGAACCAAAATTGGTTGATTATATCGAAGATCGCTATGGCAATGTTATCGGCGGCGAAAAAAAACAGATTTTGGAATGGTCGCCGGATATGGAACCGGTGGAAGATGTTACCGATGGTGAACCTTTGTCTGATCCACAGAGTTTGTATCAGTTGGTGTCGATATTACAGGGTGTCGTTGACCGTGGTACCGGTCGCCAGGCCGCAATCCCGGGACACACCATTGCCGGTAAAACCGGGACCACAAACGATGTCAAAGATGTTTGGTTTGTTGGGTTCACAAAAAACCTGATTGCGGGTGTGTATTTGGGATATGACACACCAAAACCACTGGGCAAAGGTGCAGGCAGCCATATGGCCGCGCGTGCATTTGCAGATTTTATGACGGTTGCATTGGAAAACGAAAAGAATCAACCGTTTTCTGTGCCCGATGGGTTAAACTTTGTGCGGGTGAATCGTCGCAGTGGTGCATCGGCCACCGAAGACCCAACCGGCACAATCGTAACCGAGGCATTTAAGCCCGGTCAACGTCCAAATCCGGTTACATATTCGGGTGGCACCGAACAATCCAGTGCGGTTGTCGGCGGTGTGTTCTAGGGCTTATTCAAAAGGAGAAAAATATGAAGAAAATTTGCTATGGTTTTGTTGGTTTGTTGGCATTGGCGGCGTGTGACAAGGCGGACGATAATGTCTATGTATGTGATAAATACACGGTTGAAATTACTACAAGTGAAAATGGCGATACATTGACCGCGGACATAAATGGGGACGTGGTGGAAATGAATATCGCACCATCGGCGGATGGGGCGCGTTATGTTGCCAACCTGAACGATACAGAAATCACCCTGTGGAACAAGGGGCGTGATTGGACATTGTTTGTTGGTGATGACGAACCGATTGAATGTAAATAAATTTTTTCAAATAAGATTTTATTATTGTAATGTTTGTGATAGAATAAAAGCATAAAAGGAGAATTTATGCTTACGGATTATTTATTATCACACGGTTATGGATTGTTTTTTGGTGGTTGGACCCAGTTTGGTGCGGCGTTTGGCACGGCATTTTTGATAATGATACTGTTTGGGCGCGCCTTTATTCGTGCGATGCACGCGTGGCAGAAAAAGGGCCAACCAATCAGTGAAAATGTTCCCGAATCACATCGCAAAAAGGCGGGCACACCAACAATGGGTGGTATATTGGTGATTCTTGCGATTTTGATTGGCGCGATTGCGTTTATGCCGATGACCAGTTTGACCGGTTGGATTGCGTTGATGTCCCTTGTGATGTTCGGCGCATTGGGATTCGTTGATGATTACAAAAAGGTGACAAGCGGGTCCAAAAAGGCATCGAACGGCCTGTCGCCACTGACCCGTTTGATTGTTGAGGGCGTGTTTGTTGTAATCTTGGCGTATTTGATAAACAAGACTATGCCATCATATGTGCCGGAATATTCGTTGGCGTTGCCATTTGGAATAATATTTTCATTGGGTATTTTTTATTATGTATTTGCGTATTTTGTTATATGCGGTGGCGCGAACGCAACAAATATCACAGACGGCCTGGATGGGATGCTGGCAAAATTATATATGCCGGTGTTGATAGTATTGGTTGTCGCACTGTATGGTGCAACGCGCATTGGGTTTATGGACACGGTTTTGTTTATGCCGGCGACCAGTGGCCTGTATGCAGTATTGGGCGCGGCGTTTGGTGCGGTCCTTGGGTTTTTATGGTTTAATGCGCGCCCGGCCGCGATATTTATGGGCGATGTTGGTTCGCTTGCGCTGGGTGGATTTATGGGAACGGTCGCGATGCTGTTGAAATCAGAGGTTGTTATGGGAATTGCGGCGGCGATGATGGTTTTGATATTGTTGTCTTCGTTTATTCAAACAATGTTTTTCAAAATTACGCGGCGCATATCGGGAACGGGCCGTCGCGTGTTTTTGCGTGCCCCATTGCATCACCATTTTGAAGAATTGGGTTGGGACGAAACCAAAATTGTAGACAGGTTTTTCGTGATGTCGATTCTGTTTTCGGGACTGGCATTGATGTTGTTAAAATTTGCATAGGGGGGCGGGTTAAATGTTCAAACGCACGGAAGAAAGCAAACTGACCAGTTGGTTTTTTGAAATCGACAGACGGTTACTGTATATGGTTCTGTTGATGATTGCGATTGGTATGTGCTTTGCCGTTTCCGCAGGCAGTGTCGCCGCCGAGCGTATAAATCAACCGTGGTATTTCTTTATTGCCAAGGCCTTTCCATTTTATATCTTTGGGATTGCGACGCTGTTTATAACCAGTTTGTTGAATAAAAAAATGATTCTGGGTTTGTCGATTGCCGATGTGACGATTGGGTTGTTATTGTTGGCGGTAACGGTTGTGTCGCCACACATAATCAAGGGTTCTGCGCGATTTGTATCTTTGGGGCCGGTGAACGTTTTGCCATCGGATATTATGAAACCTGGATTCATTATGTTAACCGCGTGGTTCTTGGCCGAAATGCGTCGGCGTTTCGGTGAAAAGATGTTTACGGTTCGGCCCGCGTGGAAAATTCATTGGTTTTCTTGGTGGACATATATTGCAATTTTTGTACCGGTGTTGGTTGTTATTTTACAGCATCCCGATGTTGGAACATCGTTATTATACCTTGGGGTGTTGGTTGCAATGTTGGTGATTGCGGGTCTGCCGTGGTCAATATTTGCGGGCCTGATTGCGGCGGGTGCCGGCATATTGGTATTTGCATATCATACGATGTCGCACGTGCATAATCGTATAGAATCAATGCTGACGGGCACCGGTGACACTTACCAGGTTACCCAATCGGTTCAATCGATTCAGCATGGTGGCCTGTTCGGGCGTGGTGATGACGCGTTTATTAAACAATCTTTGCCCGACGCGCACACAGATTTTATTTATGCGGCGATTGTGGAAGATTTGGGTGCAATAATGGCGTGTTTGTTATTGTGCCTGTTGGTGTATGTATTAAAGTTGTTGGTAACCGATGCGCTAAATGCACGTGACCGGTTTGTGTTCTATGCGGTTGGTGGTACGGCGGCATTGTTCGGGATTCAGGCGTGTATAAATTTAATATCGACATTGCATTTGTTCGCGCCCAAGGGTATGACATTACCGTTTATATCATACGGCGGCAGTTCGCTGATTGGATTTTGCCTGTTGTTCGGTATGGTGTTGGCGATTGTTCGCGAAGATAAATGGAAATAAAAATGGGGTCTAAAATGAAAATATGGATTGCAACGGGTGGAACGGGCGGACACGTATTTCCGGCTTTGGCGGTCGCAACCGAATTGGCGGCGCGCGGACACAAAATAATCGTGTCGTGCGATGGGCGTGTGAAAAAAATGGTGGCGGATGGCGCGCCCGTGGGTGCACGCCGTGTTCACATATGGGCATCGGGTGTTGGTGGCAAGGGTCGCGTTCATCAAATTGTTGCATTGTTCAAAATTGGTGTGTCGTCTGTTGCGTTAATTTTAAGGTTTATGTTTTCGCGCCCGGACCGTGTTGTCGCGTTTGGTGGATATGCATCTGTACCGGCGGTTTTTGCGGCGCACATTTGGGGCGTGCCGACATACCTGCACGAACAAAATGGTGCGATTGGCCGCGCCAATCGGTTCGCGATGCGTTGGGTTAAAACATTGATGACAAGTTTCAAGACCGTTTCCGGCATCCCAAAAAATTCTGGTGCGCGTGTGGTCTATACCGGTTTGCCGGTACGACACGATTTTATTGAACACGCGGGTGCAAAATTGCCGGAAAAAATGCATTTGTTGGTAACGGGTGGTTCGTTGGGTGCCCAGATTTTGGATGATGTTGTGCCAATCGCGGTTCGTGATATGAAAAATAAAAAGATTTTTATAACGCATCAAACGCGCCCAGAAAACGTTGCAAAATTGCAAAAGTTTTATGCGGATAATAAAATTCACGCAAACGTATTGTCTTTTATTCGTGATATGGCGGGCGCAATTGCGGATGCAGACCTTGTCATCGGGCGCAGCGGGGCCAGCACGGTTATAGAATTGACCACAATCGGTCGCCCGGCGATATTGGTGCCATTGTCAATCAATCCGGACCAGGCGGCAAATGCGGCAAACTTTGAAAAATTGGGCGGTGGATTTTCCGTTCCCCAGGATAAATTTACCCCAAAGTGGTTAACGGCAACATTGACCGAATTATTTGATAACCCAACGCGTTTGGAAAAAATGGCAAAAAAATCGTTGGTGAAAAACGATGCGGTTGATATGATATCAAATACAGTATTGTCGTAACGCGCGGAAATCCGGCAAAAAATAATTTGAAAATAACGCTTGTGTTATTTTTATAAACCTGTTATCATAAACAATGAATCCAATCGAAGTTGTTGGGTTTGGGATTGTGAAGGGATTCCAAACAGGCACGGCACAACGCATACAACAATTTCTGTTTTGTGTGATGTGTCGCCCGATGTTTTCCCGTTACGGGGTCGGGGTGCCGAATGTGTATATTTGAAGACATTCGGAGTCATTTGCTTGTATGATTCCTCAACGCCCCGACACACACCTTCCAGATTTGATTCGAACACAACATAACAAATTCCACAGGAAGGGGGAAACAAGCATGAAAAAAATAGCATTTATCGCATTGGCGGCGGCATTAACGTCACTTGGTGCAACCGCGGATACAATCGTTACATCCAAAACATACGTAGATACAACACGTCAGGCAAAAATTACGCCGGCAACAACGGGTTCTGTCGCGACATATAATGGCCAAGATACAAATGGCGGGGCGGTGTTTTCGTCCAAAGCCGTGTTTAGCAGCACAACCGTAGGCGATTATAATTCAACAAATAATGCGGGTGATATTCCAACGATGGGCGCGGTTATGGCACAAATAAATAACAGTACATCTGGTATTTTACCAACCGGAACCCAAAATCAAATTCTGCAACATAATGGGACAACATGGGTTGCCGAGACAATGGATGCAACCCCAACGGCTTCTTCAAATAATCCGGTCACGTCCGGTGGTGTGAAAACATATGTTGATGGCAAGGTTTCGTCTGCCGCAACGGTAAGCAGCAGCAGCACCACAACCGCACCAAACGAAAAAGCGGTTTACGATGCAATCAATACCGTTCAAACCCAGGTCACAAATTTGGCAGCTTGCAAGCACACATGTGCATCCAGTGATGGAACCGCAGTATGTGACTTGATAACAATCAATTGTGTCGAACCGGCACCCGCAGGGAATCAAAATTAATTGTTTCAATAACAAAGTATTTGCCGCGCATTTCCTCCGCGCGGCATTTTTATTTAGTGGTTAGTGAAAATTCCCCTCTGGCCAGAGGGGTGCCGGGTAACACCCGGCGGGGTGTCGCTTGCCTTCATTTTATTATTGGCGACACCTCCCCCTGCGGGTACTCCTCTGGCCAGAGGAGTACCTGGACCGCGACGAGAACAAAAAAATCCCAGATACCACTTCTTATTTACATTAACCACTAAAAAAATCGCCATTTGGCGATTTTTTAATTTGCCGCGGTTACCGCAATACGTTTACGGCCCGCACTGCGACGACGATTTAATACGTCGCGTCCGCCCTTGGTTGCCATGCGTGCGCGGAATCCATGCGTACGAATACGGCGTGTTTTTGACGGTTGATATGTTCTTTTTGTTGCCATTTCAAATCCTTTTGTGCGTATATTTAATCATAAGTTTTATCAAAACGCAACTATTTTATTTACTTTTTATTAATCCCAGCTTTTGCAGTGCCAATAATATCAAATGATATACAAACAATGCCGCAAACAAATTCCAAAATGGTAAAAATAATTTCATAATGTGCCCTTTTTTATCTTTGGGGTGTATTTAACCACAAACTATACAATTTGTCAATGTTTTTATGATGCAACTTTTTGGTGATTTTTTTGGTTTATTCCTTGACCCACGGGGTAAAAATTTGCTATTGTTTTCTTGTTATAAACCAAGGGGAAATTGAAGTTATGTCAGAAATAGAAAATACAAATGAAGTAAACCCGATTAAGGTTCCGCAATCGTCAATCGAACACGAAATGCGAACATCGTTTTTGGACTATGCGATGTCGGTTATTGTTGATCGTGCGTTGCCGGATGTGCGCGACGGTTGTAAACCGGTGCATCGCCGCATTTTATACGTTATGAACGATGTTGCGCCGGCAAATAAACCGACGGTTAAATCTGCGCGTATTGTCGGTGATGTTATGGGTAAATACCACCCCCACGGCGACAGTTCTATTTACGAGGCTATGGTTCGTATGGGCCAGGATTTTTCCATGGGCGAAATGTTGGTCCAAGGCCAGGGTAACTTTGGTTCGCGTGACGGGGATAAAGCGGCGGCCATGCGTTATACCGAGGCACGACTTTCCAAACTGGGTGCGTCCTTGATGGAAGATATGGACAAAGATACGGTTGATTGGCAACCGAACTTTGATGGGACACTCCAAGAACCGGTTGTGTTGCCGACCAAGTTCCCGAATTTCTTGGTGAACGGTGGTTCGGGTATCGCCGTTGGTATGGCGACAAATGTTCCAACATATAATTTGGGTGAAATTTGTAATGGTATTTTGGCGGTTCTGGACAATCGGGAATTGACCGATGATGAATTGTTCCAAATTATTCCGGGACCGGATTTCCCGACGGGTGCGGTTATTATGGGGCGCGCCGGCGCGTATAAAGCGCACACAACGGGCCGCGGTTCAATTATTGTGCGTGCAAAAACGCATATGGAAAAATTCCATGACCATGATGCAATTATTGTTGATGAAATCCCGTACCAGGTTAACAAGGCCCAGATGATTATAAAAATCGCAGAATTGGCCAAAGATAAAAAAATCGAAGGTATCAGTGAAATTCGCGATGAATCGTCCAAGGAAGGTCTGCGCATTGTTATTGAATTAAAGCGTGATGCGATTGCAGATGTGGTGTTGAACCATCTGTTCCAATATACGGAAATGCAGACGAATTTCCCGGTAAATATGATGGCGCTGAATCGCGGCCGGCCAATGCTGTTCAACGTGCGCGGGGTGCTGGATGCGTTTATCGAATTCCGCGAAGAAGTTATTCGCCGCAGAACAATTTTTGATTTGAACAAGGCGCGTAATCGTGCGCATACTTTGTTGGGATTGTCCGTTGCGGTTGGAAATTTGGACGAAGTAATCGAACTGATTAAATCATCCGCCAATCCAGAAGAGGCGCGCATCGCATTGGTTTCACGTGGATGGCGTGCAAACGATATTGAAAACTATATCAAATTGATTGATGACCCGAACACGGAATACAAAGACGGTATGTTTTATATGAGTGAAGACCAGGCGCGTGCGATTTTGGAATTGCAACTGCATCGATTGACCGGGTTGGAACGCGATAAACTACACGCGGACTTGGTGGAATTGGGCGCGCAAATTCGTGACCTGTTGGATATATTGGCATCGCACGAACGCATAATTCAAATTATTCGCGATGAAACAACCGCGGTGCGTGATAATTGGGCATCGCCGCGCCGGACCGAAATTTCTGATGCGGAAATCGATATAGATATTGAAGATTTAATCGCGCGCGAAGATATGGTTGTAACCGTTTCAAATACCGGTTATATCAAACGCGTATCGTTGGATACATACCGCGCGCAAAAACGCGGTGGCAAGGGCCGCAACGCAATGACAACCAAAGACGACGACTATGTGGTCCAGGTTTTTGTTGCGAACACGCATACGCCACTGTTGTTCTTTTCAAGCAAGGGTTTATGTTATAAATTAAAAACATATAAATTACCCGAAGCCGCCGCCGCGGCCAAGGGACGGCCGTTGGTGAACCTGTTGCCGTTGGCGGATGGTGAAACGATTACCGCGATTTTGCCCGTTCCCGAAGAAGATGTCGCGGCAATTCAAAATTCTGGAATGGAACATTTCCTT
Source organism: Candidatus Enterousia sp. (assembly GCA_045546075.1). Lineage (GTDB taxonomy): Bacteria > Pseudomonadota > Alphaproteobacteria > Rs-D84 > Rs-D84 > Enterousia. The sequence goes on along the minus strand of JAZQCF010000004.1, from coordinate 148,980 downwards.
ATGTTTGTTACCGCATCTGGGACCGTGCGTCGTAATCGTATGAGTGATTTTGATTCGATTCGCGCAAACGGAAAAATCGCGATGAAGTTGGACGAAGGCGACAGCCTGGTTTCTGTGTTGCCGTGTAATGAAAACCAAGACGTATTCTTGGCGACATATCGTGGCCGTGCAATTCGTTTCCCGGTGCCGGAAATTCGTGTCTTTGCGGGACGTAATTCAACCGGCGTGCGCGGAATCACATTGTCAAAAGACGACCGCATTATCGGTATGTCTATGTTGAATCACGGTGAAAGCGATTCCGCGGTTCGTGCGGCATATGTTAAACAATCGCGCGCCGCGCGCCGTGCCGCAACCGGCATAGAAGAAGAGGCAGATGCCGAAGAAGAAACAACAACGCTTGTTCTGGATGATGCGAAAATGGCGGAAATGGCGAAAAAAGAAGAATTCATCCTTACCATTTCTGAAAACGGGTTTGGCAAACGGACATCTTCGTATGAATATCGTTTGACGCATCGTGGCGGTGGCGGATTTGCCAATATTAAATTGGGCGGTAAAAATACCGCGGTTGCGGGTTCGTTCCCGGTGAACGCAGACAACGATATTATTATGGTGACAAATGGCGGAAAAATCATCCGCACGCCGGCGGCGGATATTCGTATTGCCGGGCGCAGTACCGCGGGCGTAACACTGTTCCGCACGGCGGAAAACGAACGCGTTATGTCGGCGATTTCTATTGATGCCGATGATACAGACGAATCAAATGAACCAACGGAAAACAATGAATAAAGAATACTTTGCATCAATAAATGAAGTATCACGTGAATTGGGGCTGCCGGCGTACACGTTGCGGTATTGGGAAAAACAATTTCCAACTGTGGTGCGCCCGGTGGCGGGCGCGGGCGGTCGGCGATATTATCGTGCCGAAACGGTTGCGCGCCTGAAAACAATTCAGGATTTATTGTATAACCGTGGAATGACCATCGCCGGTGTTAAAAAATTGATTCACAGTGGTGATTTTACCACATTGGATGCGGTTGTGCCAAGTGCCCGTGTTTCACGCGCCACAACGCACGATAACGCGGATGACGATGTGTTGCCGGTAATGTCTTCATTGGACACGACCAAGGTTGATTTGGCAATCGGTCTGTTGACCCAGGCCCGCGAACTGTTGCAATAAAGAATATATTAAATTCCCTGTTCGCATGATAAAAAAATCCGGCCAAGACCGAATTTAATTTTTATGGCAGGGCCATCTGTGTGATTCACGAACCAACGAAATCAAAGATTTATCGCAGTTTTTGGAAAAAAATTAAGGTGTTTTTATTAGATTTTTGTGGTACAATGCAATTCGTAAGATAGGTCTAAATATGGATACAACAGATGTGGAACTTTTACGTACGGGTCTTGCCAGGCAGATAGCCGATGCGGATGCCTGGTCCACGTGGCGTGACAAGCAAAAACTTGAGGTTTTTCGTGAACTTGTGTCCGACAAATTTACAGACGAACAAATAGCACATAGTTATTTTAAATTGCCAACTGGCTATGGTAAAACGGTTATGTTTGCGCGTATGGCACGTGCTTATTTTGATGCGCTTATTGCAACTGGTGCGAAACGCCAGAAGATCATCATCATTGTACCACGCCTGGCCTTGATAGACCAGACCAAGGAAAAATTACGCAAATTTGCAAACATTACCGCAACAGAATACAGCGGACAAAAAAAGAATATCAATAGTGATGTTGTTATTACAACCTATAATTCATTGGGAAAATTATTCGGCGTTGTAGATTTTAACGATGTGGGACTAATTTTTGCGGACGAGGCGCATCATATGCTTGGCGAAAAGATTTCTGAACGGTTAACTTTTTATAATAAATTTGTTCCAATTATAGGTTTTACCGCCACGCCAAAATATGAAGCAAATCGTGCAGTTGCGAATATGTTAAATACTGAAATATACGCTATGAATATCCCAGACGCTGTAGATAGAGGTGTGTTGAGCCCAGTGAAAAACATCCTTTATCGTTCAAGTATTGTTTGTGATTTGTCTTCGGTACCCGCAACAAGTACCGGCGATTACGATTATGAAAAAATAACGACAAAAATCAGCCCAGAAACACTGGCAACGGAAATCGCGCGTATTTATGCGGATGGTTTTGATAAAGAAACAGGAACAAGGTTTAATACCCTAAAAGCAATAATAAACTGTCCAAATGCGGCAATTGCGAATTTACAAGCAGCAAAAATAAATGAAATTATGGGACGTGATGTTGCAATATCTTTGCACAAAGTTGGAATTAGCGACAAAGAATATGATCGTTTAAAAGGCGAATTTAAATCTGGCAGATACACTGTTGCATGTCAGGTTGGCACCTTGACCGAAGGGTTTGATGATGTAACGGTTTCTATGTGTATAAATTATCCGACACGTTCGCGGGTCAAAGCGGAACAGACCGCCGGTCGAGCAATACGATTGGATGAAGATAACCCCGATAAAATTGCATTTGTTTTGGATACTATATTTCGTGCTACAAAAAATGAAGCGCCCGAAGAAATTTTATACACCGCATCGAATTCGCATCAAGTGTTATTCAAGGATATAGCCGAAGGAAATATCGTTTTATACCCCAAGGATTTTCAACGTGATAAAACTAACATAGGTACACGCACTCATGGCAATGTCGAATTTGTGGATTTCGACTTGATTACGGATAGTGCAACCCTAATCGAATTGAATCGTCGAACCGAAGAACGCATAGCAGACGAGTTTATTCCCGAAAAAACGGATGAATGGTTATCCGTTATAGATTTGGTAAATGACAAAGAGTTTCCAAGTGGCAGTTATCACAATATCGCGGACGCATTGATAAAAAATCAACTAGATCCCGAATTCAAAGGGTTTATTCAAGAAATGAAAACCAGAGGCGGTCAGATTGTTAAGTGTATACATGTTAGCAAAAAACAAAGATTTGCAGAAAAAGCGGGTTTTAAGTACTATCCACCCAAAACTGATGAATGGTTGTCTGCTAAGGAATTGGCAAAAGACGACAATTTTCCAAGTGGATATCCAACAAAAATCAACACAGCCTTAGTTGATTTGGAACACGATCCGGAATTTGAGGGATTTATACTGGATATGAAGACTGGTGGAGGAATGGTTTGTAAATGTATACACATTAGTAAAAAACAAAGATTTGCAGAAAGAGCTGGATTTAAAGCATATCCACCTAAAACAGATGAATGGTTGTCCGCTACAGATTTGGCAAAAGATGAGAATTTTCCAAGCAATACGTTTGTTAAGATCAATACCGCTTTGACCGAATTGGAACACGATCCGGAATTTGAGGGATTTATACAAGAAATGAAAACAAGTGGGAAAATTTGCAAGTGCATACATATTAGCAAAAAACAAAGATTTGCAGAGCGAGCTGGGTTTAAAACGTATCCAATCAAGACACCTGAATGGTTAGCAGCTATTGATTTAGCTAGAGACCAAGATTTCCCAAGGAACTCCCCCAACATAATTAACGCGGCTTTGAACGAGTTGGAATACGATCCAGAATTTAAAGGATTTATACAGGACATGAGAAGTGGTAGCCAAGTTGTCAAATGTTTGCATGTTAGCAAAAAACAGTTGTTTGCAGAAAAAGCAGGATTTAAGGTGTATCCTTGGAAAACTGCAGAATGGTTATCTGCTGTTGATTTGGCTAAAGACAAAGATTTCCCAAGAAACACCCCCAACATAATTAACGCGGCTTTGAACGAGTTGGAATACGATCCAGAACTTAAAGGATTTATACAGGACATGAGAACTGGTAGCCAAGTTGTCAAATGTTTGCATGTCAGCAAAAAACAGTTGTTTGCAGAACGGGCTGGATTTAGAACGTATCCTATCAAAACAGATGAATGGCTTTCAGCTAACGAATTAGCAAAAGATGAGTTTTTCCCAAGCAATACACTTGTTAATATCAATACCGCTCTGACCGAATTGGAACATGATCCTGAATTTGAAGGGTTTATACGCTTTATGAATATTCGGGGTCGTACAATCATGTGTATCCATAAAAGCAAAAAACAGAGATTTGCAGAGAAAGCAGGATTTACTCAGAAGCGGCGGGTGACACAACAATCATTGTTTGAAGGGACAAAAGTGGTTGGTGCAATGAGTGCAGTGCAGGATATTGAAAACAGCACTAAACCAGATGACCAGCATAAAATGTAAAAATCCAATCGTTTTTCTTAAAGAGTTCGAAAATTGACATAATGGGGATGTTTTTAAGGCTAATTATCTCGAAATGTTATGTTGATGGTGGAAAGGCTTGTTTTCTGCAAAACCAATCTCGTTGTAGCGTAAGCGAAAGCGGATGGCAGTCCCAATGGGAATGCTTCGCCACCTTGCAAAATCACCCTTCGTTAAAACTTCGGGTGACCGGCATACTTCCGTCTGCCTTTTTGCGGCGGTTCGAATCCCATGTTTCATGTGTTCGATTCTCGGACTAACCAGATAAAAATAAAATTCGGTTAAAACCGAATTTAATTTTTATGGCAGTCCCAATGGGAATCGAACCCATGTTACCGGAATGAGAATCCGATGTCCTAACCGCTAGACGATGGGACCAGCGAAGTATGGTCCCATTGTCGCTTTGTCATTCTGGCGCAGGCCGGAACGATGGGACCAGCGAACAGTTGCATTTTAACGGTTTAATTTTATTTTTCAATATTTTTTATCGGCAATCTTTTACACCAAAACTGTTCAACAACCCCGCGCCAATGATTCAGGTGCGTTTTATATATTCCATAGTCATTTTTTTGCAACATTCCGCGTGACGGCCAATTTCCATATGATACCCGTGCACAGATTTTTTTAATAGATTGTTGTGCGGCATATTCTTCAACCAATTTAATTGCACGTGATGCGATATTTTGACCCGCATATTCGCGTGTTACAAAAATCCACAGGTCTGCGCGGTCGGCATTTTTGCACACTCCATCCAATCCAATCACGCCGGCGAATTTATCGTTATTACGAATAATAAATTTTTTGTTATATGGCAAATCGTGAAATGCTTGTGCGATTTTTTCGGCCACCAGGCCACATAAAACAAGTTTGAATCGCACCGCATCATTGTTGCGTGACCACCAAAAGTGCGGTTCCAATCGCGCACGATTTTGTTTGACCGCGGAATTAAATTCGCGGAATTGCGGAATAAAGTGTCGCAAAGAAAAACTTTCAATTTTCACGTTCATTACGCGTTCATTATAAAAAATATTCTTGCCTTTGCAACCGATATGCGGTATTTATTCTTTGAATTTTTTTTAGGGGAATGTGGTTATGAAACAATCAAACTATGCAAGTACGTCATATATGCCAAAAACTTTGTTGAAATTTTATTTCAAGAAATGTTTCCCGGGTTTGTATAAATGGATTGTTTTATTTATGGTCTTTCGGCTGTTTGAATATTCTGGTTCGGTTGTGTTTCCATATGTCGAACGTTGGATTGTTGCCATGTTCGAAGGTGCGCCACTTGGTTCCGCAATATACGCATATGTAATGCCGACAATTTTACTGTTGGTTGGTATCAATATGGGATATTCAACAATCGCAATCATACGCGATCATATTAGTTCTGTGTTAAGGCCATATTTGAATCGTAAAATTTCCCAGGTCTTGACCGATTATGTGCATTTGCAATCTATGTCGTTTTGGGTAAATCGTATGGCGGGGTCTATCAGTGCGAATATAAGATATTGTAATGATGGTGCCGAAACACTTATAAACAATGTGTGGTCTATGGTTTTGCGGTTGGTGATGATTGCATTAAACTCAACATTGTTGTTCACGGTAAATCGGTATATCGCGTTGACATTTATAGGTATGTTTATTTTGCGTGCAGCCTTTGTTTTCGGCCTGCGCAAGAAAATTAAAAAATCGGCGGAACACAGGGCCAGCACCGGTTCGTCTTTGTCCGGCAAAATACTTGATGGTTTTTCAAATAATATGGCGGTGCGTTTGTTTGCCGGTGAATCGCGTGAACACGATTATTTGGAAAAGCCCCGTGCCGAACATGTAAATGCACGACGTATGGCATCTTTTTGGCAACGTTTGTCGTGGGCGGTGCCGGCATATTTTTGGGATATGATGTTTGGTGCGACATTGATATTCTGTGCGTATATGTATTCCCGCGGTATGATGAAATTGTCTGATATAGTTTACAGTATGGCGGTGTATTATAATGTTATGGGTATGATAAGTAATTTGATAAACGAAATCCCAACAATAATCGACGGTATGTCTTCGGCCGCCAAAGGGTATAAAGAATTATCGGTGCCGTTAGAGGTTGTTGATAAACCAAATGCCACAACATTAAATGTAAAACACGGCAAGATAGAAATTAAAAATGTTTCGTTCAAATATAAAAACAAATATATCTTGCATGATTTGAATTTAACAATCAAACCGGGTGAACGCGTTGGAATCGTTGGCCCATCGGGCGCGGGTAAAACAACATTGGTAAATTTGCTGATGCGTTTTTACGATGTAAAACACGGTGCAATTTTGGTTGATGGTGTTGATATTCGCGATGTGACACAAAATTCTTTGCGTGAAAACATTTCATTTATTCCGCAAGACCCGGCAATGTTTAATCGCACAATTCGTGATAACATCGCCTATGGCCGGCCCGACGCAAGTGATGCGGAAATCAAACGTGCTGCGCGTTTCGCATCGGCGGATAAATTCATTATGTCGACCGATAAAAAATATGATACCTTGGTTGGTGACCGCGGAATAAAAATGTCCGGCGGTCAACGTCAACGCGTTGCGATTGCGCGTGCGTTTTTGAAAGACGCGCCAATCCTTATCCTGGACGAGGCCACATCTGCCCTGGACAGTGAAACCGAGGTTGCAATTCAAAAATCATTTGAAAAACTGTCACATAATCGCACAACAATCGCGATTGCACACCGCCTTTCGACACTGCGAAACATGGACCGCATTGTTGTATTGAATAATGGGAAAATTATAGAATCTGGAACGCATAAGGGGCTTTTGCGGCGACGTGGCGAATACGCGCGTTTATGGAAAATGCAATCCGGTGGATTCTTACAGGAAGAAACAGATGAAAAATAATTTCGCCCCCCACTAACCCTTGTCGCGACGGAGCACACGAAGTGTGCGCAGACGGAACCACTAATTTCTTGTTGACCGACGTTGCGATTTTTTACTAACATAAATCTTATGAGAAAGAGAATATTTTTATTTGCTTTGCCGTTAATGTTTTTATGCGCAATCGCGCACGCGGCGAATTATCGTGCGGCATTGGTTGCCGATATGGATACCGGGCGTGTATTAATCGCAGAAAACGCGAACGATGCAAATTATCCGGCTTCGCTGACCAAAATAATGACACTGTATTTGACGTTCGATGCGTTGGAACACGGGCGTTTACATTTGGATGATTATTTGATTGTTTCAAATGCCGCGGCCGCCGCCGCGCCGGTAAAATTGGGCCTGGCCGCCGGGTCAAAGATTCGTGTCGAAGATGCGATAATCGCCCTGGCGGTGCACAGTGCGAACGATGTTGCACGCGTACTGGCGGAAAACCTGAAGGGTGGAAAAGAGGGCACATTTGCATCACTTATGACGCGGGTTGCGCGGGAAATCGGTCTGTCGCGGACGAATTTTGAAAATTCTTCGGGACTGCCGGATGATGACCAATTATCAACTGCGCGCGATATTGCGTTGCTGTCTATGGCGGTGTATAAGCATTTCCCGGCGTATTGGAAATATTTTGGAATAAAAAATTGGACATATAACGGAAAAACATATACGAACGGAAATCGTTTGCTTGGAACATATCCGGGATGCGACGGTATGAAGACTGGGTATACAAATAAATCGAAATATTCGCTTGTTGCAACGGCGACCCAGAACGGGCATCGGTTAATATCGGTTGTGTTGGGTGCAGAAAACAAAGATATTCGCGCCGATGTTTCAACGCGTATGCTGAATCGCGGCTTTGAAATATTGCGTAGTGGCGCGCAATCGGTTGTAAAACAAAAACCTGTGCAAACCGTTACGGCAACGCCTGCACCTGTGACATCGCCGATTGTTCAAAAATATGCAACCGATGCACCGCGTGTGGCATCGCACGGTGGTGTTGGTGTTCAATTTGGTGCGTTTTCATCAAACGATGCGGCGAATTCTATGTTGGCACGAATTCAAAATACATTTGGTGTAAATGGATATATTGAACCAACCGGCACGGGGTTGTACCGTGTGCGTGTGGCGGGTATGACCGAAGACGTGGCCCAGAATTTACGTAACCGTGCGGCGGCCTCAGGAATTGATTGCTATGTGTTTCATTGATTGATATGATGTGTACAAATGAATCCAAAAATAGAAAAACTTATTAAACAATTTGCCAAGTTGCCACGTGTTGGAAATCGCGCGGCGCGACGTATAGTGTTGGGACTGTTGCAAGATAAAACCGGACGCATAGATAAATTGATAGATGCGTTGGTCGATGCAAATGAAAATGTATGCCCGTGTCCCGTGTGTGGTGTGCTGACCGACCGGACGATGGAAAAATGTGAGTATTGTCGTGATGCGGCGCGCGCAAATGGAATGCTGTGTATTGTGCGTGATTTGGCGGATGTTTGGACGTTGGAAAAATCGGGTGTGTTTTCCGGTCGGTATCATATCTTGGGCGGAATGTTGTCGGGTGTGGCGGGTGTGACGCCGGACGATTTGAATTTGAATAATTTGGCCACGCGTATTGCGGATGAAAAAATTACCGAAATAATTTTCGCATTGCCGAATACTGTCGAAGGCAAAACGACCCAACAATATATTATTTCCACATTGGGTAATACAAATGTGCGTTTCACAGAATTGGCATCTGGTGTGCCGTTGGGGGGCGATTTAGATTACATAGACGATGGCACATTGTCATTGGCGTTTGGGGGGCGGCGCGCAATATGATGGAAAAAATAAAATCTTTGCCACCGGTTGCCGAAATGATGCGGGAATCTGGATTGGAACCGAAAAAACAATTTGGTCAAAATTTCTTGTTCGATTTGAATTTAACGGGACGCATCGCACGCAGTGTTCCCGATATAGAAAATTCCACAGTAATAGAGGTTGGACCTGGGCCAGGCGGACTGACACGTGCATTATTGTTGGCGGGCGCGCATCGCGTTGTCGCGATTGAAAAAGACAAAACAACCGAACCAATTTTGTCGCAAATTGTTGCGGCGGCAAATGGACGATTGGATGTGATTTATGATGACGCATTGCGCACGGATATAAAAAAAATTGCGGGTGGCGCGTTTTCAATCTGTGCGAATTTACCGTATAATGTCGGCACAGAATTATTGGTGCGTTGGTTGATTGATATTGCAAATGGCGTGCCAATAAAATCCCTTACTTTGATGTTTCAGCGCGAAGTGGCCATGCGAATTGTTGCGCACGCCGGTGATGAGCAATACGGACGATTGGCGGTTTTAACGTCTTTGGTTGCGGATGCGAAAATTTTGTTTGGCGTACCAAGTACCGCGTTTGTCCCGCGACCGCGTGTTGAAAGTGCGGTTGTGCAAATTATTCCAAACGCGGAAAAAATAAAAAATATCGGCAACATAAATGCGGTTGAAAATTTAACGGCGCGGCTGTTTGGAAATCGGCGTAAAATGATACGCGGAATAATGCGTGATGTTGATTGGTCTGTGTTCGAATTGACCGGGACCGAGCGCGCCGAAGAACTGAAACCAGAAAAATTTTTAGAAATTGCAAAAAAACTGGTTGCATAGGTGCCGCATTTTTTTGCTATAATGCCATTGAGTTATTTTAGGGGAGAGAGATGTCTTTATCTGTTTTAATATTTTTTGCGACGTTGTTTGTTTTGGTGTTTTTGCTGCGCACACTGCGTGTTGGCGCGATAGTTGCATTTTTGTTGGCGGGTATTATTTCGGGACCATTTGTTCTGGATTTATTTCAGGTGAATTCTACATGGACATTTTTGGGTGATTTAGGAATTTTATTTTTATGGTTTAATATCGGTTTGGAAATAAATATGAAACGCCTGTGGAAAATGCGGCGGACGATTTTCGGTTTTGGTGCAGCCCAGGTTTTAATGGTTGCGGTGATGTTGTTTCCAATTTTGGTTGGTATAACAACTTGGTCAATATTGGGCGTGATAACAATATCATTGCTGTTGGCGATGTCCAGCACATCGGAAGACCTGCAATTATTAACCGACAGAAATCAATTAAACACAACAATGGGACATCAAACGTTTTCGATTTTGTTGTTCCAAGATTTGCTTTCAATTCCGTTGCTTGCGATGTTGCCGGTATTTGCAGGGCGTTCGTTGAATTTTGGTGCAACGGTAATTGATGTTGTTGTTACATCGGTGACATTGATTTTTGGTGTGTTGGTAATTGGCCGTTTCGTTTTGAATCCATTGATGAAACGCGTTTCAAAATTAAAATCGCGTGAGGCATTTTTGTTGGTTGTTATGCTGAATATTGCATTGTGGGCGGTGATAATGGATTTGATGGGGTTGCCGGTTGGTTTGGGTGCGTTCTTGGCGGGTATGTTGATGTCGGAAACAATTTACAGTCACCAGGTTCGTGCAGAAATTGGACCGTATGCATTGTTGTTCTTGTCGCTGTTCTTTATATCGTTGGGTATGGGATTAAATCTGGATGTGTTGATGACGAATTGGTATATCGTCGCGCTTGGTATGGTTGCATTGGTGGTAATTAAGTTTATGGCATTGTTTATGGTTGCACGTGTTCGCAATATACCGGTGCACGATGCGCGCCTGATTGCATTGGTGTTAAGCCAGGGCGGTGAATTCGCATTACTGATGTTCCAAACAATGAAGACCAGTGGTATATCTGCGGTTCCGCCCGCGCACCAAGAAATTTTGACGGCGATAATTATATTGTCTATGGTTTCGACACCGTTCTTGTTGGCGATTCACGACCGCATTATGCGTTCGACCAAATGGTTTGCGCGTGCGCGGACGCGTCAATTAAATGGTTCGGGCAATGGCATCCAACCAGAGGTTATAATTTGTGGTTTCGGTCGTGTCGGTCAAATAATCGCGTATGTTTTGGGTACGCGCAAGATTCCATATGTCGCATTGGATTTAGATGTGAATTCAATTATGTTGGGTCGTGAAAATGGTTATAACGTATTCTATGGCGACAGTACGAACCCCAGCGTTCTGCGTGATTTCGGCCTGGCATCGCGTCGTGTTCGTGCCGTTGTTGTCGCGTTGGATAATGCGAACACTGCACGTAATGCGGTTTTAAGTGCACGCAGTGTTGCGCCACGGGTCAAGGTGTTTGCGCGTGCGCGGAACCTGACCGAAACGCGCGCATTGTTAAAAGAAGGTGTGCAAGAGGCGTGGCCCGAAACAATAGAATCATCTTTGATGTTGGCGCGCGGGGTGCTTGGGCAACTTGGGTTGTCAAATTCGGTTATATCGGGTATGTTAGATGAAATGCGCAATGAAAATTATGCAGAATTGGATAACGCCATTACAGACCGTTGCAATTAAAAAAATTGTATCTTATAAAAATGCCCGTGCGGGCATTTTTTATATTTGATTTTGTATGCGTATGTTGCTATATATGTTTGGTATTCAAAAGGAAAGAAAATGAAAAAAATATCACGTGTGTTTGCTGGCATTGTTGGAATCATTTTAATTGACCAAATTGCAAAGTGTTTTTTGTTGTTTTTAATCACGGGTTCGGCGTTTGTGGCCGGGCCGGCGTGGACGGTTGTACCGGTGCCTTATTTAATGGCGCGCGTAACAAATTTCTTGAATATAGTTTTCACATGGAATCCGGGCACCGCGTTTTCAATGTTTCGTGGCCTGGGCGACAGTGCGCCCTGGGTAATGATTATTGCAACGGGGATAATTATTGCATTGTTGATATATTACCTGGCACGTGGCGCAAAAAGTTATGAACGTGCACCGTTGATTTTAATTATTGGTGGTGCGTTGGGAAATCTGGTTGATAGAATCCGTTTTGGTGCAGTCATCGATTTCCTAGACTTTCATATCGGTGGTGCGCATTGGCCGGCATTTAACATTGCAGACAGCTTTATTACCATCGGTGTATGCTTGTATATTTTGAATTGGTGGTTGGCGCGCCGTAAGTGTTTGAATAACGTAAGGGGATAATAAATGGTAAAATATTTGGATAATAATTCGGGATTTAATATGTGGAACGCGAATAAAAACGCGACCGCAAATACGAAACCAAAATCACGCTTTGGCGGATTTCTGTGGTGGGCAATTATATTTATGGGAACCTGGTGGTTGTTTTCTGCGTGGATGCGTCCCGCGGAACGCCCCGTGCCAACCGATGCAGAAAGCGCGATTATCGCAACCGATGTGTCAAATGTTGCGATACAAGAAATTGAATCGAATAAAATTACGGCAAATGTTCAGGGACTGCGCATATCAAACATTGCATTGACCGATTTTGCCGCAACCCCACGTCCAGATGATTTGGAACGTGTGACACTGTTGCGCAACCCCGGTGATTTTATTGAAATTGGCCTGACCGCGACCGGCACGTCTGCCCCCGATGCGACAACGTCTTGGCAAGATTACAATGGTCAAATGCGTTGGCGCAATACAGACGGCGTTGTATTCACGCGTTCAATTACAATCGATGATTATTTAATAACCATAACCGATACGATTGAAAACAAAACCGGGCACGAGGTTGCATTTGCACCATACGTGCGTATCATTCGCGCAGACAAATCAAACGCGGCGGGTGTATCAACGGGCGCGATAACCAATACCAATTCACGCGTGCGTTATGTTGATTGGAATAAATTGGCCAAAAAATCATACGCATATTCCACCACAAATGGATTTGTTGGTTTCGCAGACCAATATTGGGAAACTGTTGCAAAAATGGAATCGCCCGATCAAACAATGCGCGTGAAATCGGTGGGTGATAAATATATGGCAGATGCATCGGCGGCGGCGGTTCGTGTTGCGCCACATGATACCGGTGTTTTCACAACAACAATTTTTGCCGGTCCCCGGGACCAGCGTATCCTGGATGCGGCGGCGACATCCATTGGCGGATTGGATGAAACAATCGATTATGGATGGTTCTGGTTCTTGGCGCGGCCGATGCTCTGGTTATTAAATATATTGAATTCTTTTGTGATGAATTATGGCGTTGCGATAATTCTGTTGACGATATTGTTGCGTTTGTTGATGTGGCCATTGACACGCAAATCTTATGCGTCATCAATCGTGATGCAACGTATGCAGCCGGAATTACAGCGCATACAAAAACTCTATGCCAATGACAAGGCGCGCCTTCAAATGGAAATGATGAATTTGTATCGCACGCACAAGACATCACCGATGTCGGGATGCTTACCGATGCTGATTCAAATTCCAATTTTCTTTGCGTTGTACAAGGCGTTATTGGTATCGGTTCAAATGCGAAATGCGCATTTCCTGTGGATACACGATTTGGCGGCAATGGACCCATATTTTATATTGCCGATTTTGATGGGCGCGACAATGTGGTTGCAACAGTATTTACAGACCGGTCGCACAAACCAGAACACAAACAAAAACGATGCATTGGCAACAACGGGTCGTGTAATGAAATGGATGCCGATTATATTTGCGGTAATGTTTGCGTGGATGCCGGCGGGATTGGTCCTGTATTGGACGGTGTCAAATGTATTTGGCATATTCCAAACATACATAATAAAAAAGCAATTAAACAATAAATAAAGAGTTCCCCACATTTGTGGGGAATTTTTATTCACAGAGTTTTCTATACAATGCATCGGGTGACCAAATAAATGGTGCCCGCATACCGATTGCGCGTTTCGTCATATCTACACAGGTCCACGCATCACGCGGATTAAAATTTGAATCTATATCGGTCGGCACATAGACAAACCGCCACCCGTGCGCGCCCAATAATCGTATGTCGCGCATACGCAGTGATAATTCTGTTACATTTTTATGCGATGAAAATTGATACATAATAAATCCATTTTTCCGGCGCACAATAACGGCGCAGTGCTTAAAATTTTTACAAAACAAATTTGGTAAAACCTTGGAAGATTTTGGTGCAAATGCAATTATAATCATTATGTTCCCCTTTATTCAATCCAACCTTTTTTGCGTGCGGCGGCATCCAGTATTTTCATTGCCGAATTCCAAATCGCGGCGGCGTGATTTTCGCGCCATACATATTGATGCGGTGCACGTCGGCGGTCACCGAATTCCTTCATTACCGCTAATTGTGCATCGGTCAAATTTCCCGCCAGGTAAAGTTTTGTAATCAGTGTTTCAACATCAACCAATTCACATACGCGACGATTAGATGTTTGGGTTTTGTGTTGGCCTATATCGTTTCGTATTGATTTAGAATATAAAAACCAGAACCAAATTTGTTCCGCGTTTTGAAATTTTTCGGGTGTATAGTTTGCTTGTATTTGTGTCATAATCTTTTTCTCCTTAGGTATTTTTGACATCTCAAACTTTTTTATAAATTATGTAATTGACCAAAAAAACAATTACAACCAATGATTGAAACCGGACCCAGATTTACGATTCGTATAAGATTTTATTCTTATGTGGTGCGAATCGCATAAATTGGATGTTTTATAAAAAGGGGCGCAAATTTGCGCCCCACCCAAAAAATATTCCGGGTCATAAAAATAATATTGTATTATGTCATATTAAATCCTTTTGGTAAAAAAAAGGCCGCCATAAAATGGCGGCCGTATGTTATTAAACCGTTTGTTATAACTCGATTGGCGGGAAACAATCACCACCCGCATCCGGACAGCAATTAAAGCCTTGTTCACCCATATCGGTATATGTTTCACCCGGACAGCATCCATTTGCATCCGGATTTGCGCCACCATCACAGGTTACAACCGAAATATTTTGTGCCGGGGCAGGCGCAGACGAAGAACTTTTCTTGAACGGATTTTGTATTGAACCGTCGTCATTATATTTCAAACCCAAAACCTGTTCATTGTATGCCTGGGAACCCTGGGGCGTTTTTGTTTCCATTTGTTGTTGTTGGTTTTCAAATACCGCCTTTTGCTTTGCATTATTTATCGCATCATATGTTCCCATCGACCGACAATAGAAATCAACCGTATTGAAATTATAACCACGTCTTTCCATATCGCTTTTTTTATCAATGTCCGCCATATATGCGCCCGTTTCACGATTGTTGGTATCACGTACCGGTGTGCAGAATTCGCTTACGTTTGCGACCAACATAGAACGAACCTGGCCAATCAATTCTTCTTGGGTTCGGTTGTCTTCGGTATAACCTTTGGCCAGTTTTGTTCCGCGTTTTGGACGACCGGCATCATCTTCTTCGGCGTATGGCAGAATTGCGCACTTGCGCGTATCGGTTGCCGGATCGCCACAGGTTACCAATAAATCAACCGGTGAAAATACGGTAATGCGTGTGCCGGCGGCGATTGAAAACGGCGGCGTAGTGTTATCCATCAAATCCACCAATAACTTTGTTGCAACATTATTCCACGCGGTGATAATTTCATTTTTTGCCAATTCGGACGAACGAACCGTCCCGCTTTGTACAACGGTGTTATTATCCAAATCAATTTGATTTACAAATGCATCGGATATCGGCGCAATCATATTTACCGCCGCCGGCACAATCGCGGTCAGCATTGGCATAACAAATTGTTGCAGGTAATCCGTACTGCCGTGGCCGGGAACGCCTTTACGACCCTGGGAATCGGCGGCAAAGGGCTGTTTGTCGGTGTCGCCGAAATTAAATTCTACGCCATCGGGACGAATAAATTGGTACCATTTTATTTCCATACGGCCCACCGCCTTGTACGGGCCCGGTAAATCACCGGTTACATATCCCAACATCAATGTTCCGGTTGGAATAATAACCGTGCGACCATTGTCGGAATAAACATTGCGGTCAACCGTTGCGCGCACCGGCAAACCGCTTTCCAACAGTTTAGAATCCGCCTGAACATCTGATACAATGGTCGCAGGAATTGGTTTATATTGGCGCAAAACAAAACTGCGGTCATATGGACGCGTCGCAACAACACCCTTGTCATTGCTGTATCCCTTAAACTCGGTAGTTTTTTTTGTCTCTTGCCATTGAACACCCAATGCGCGTGGGGCCGATGCGTTAAGTAATTCGTTTGCCAACGCGTCCATATCATTTCTTTGTTCGGCGCGAATGACCGTGCGACGCGTTGACCCGCCGCCCAGTTGCGGTATGCGTTCCGTTACAACAAATCGCACGTGTTCCGAATCAGAACCAATTTTACGTGTTGGATTATTTATATCCATAATGTATCCTGTTTCGGCATTGTAAATACCACTGGGGGTATCACAATTTGTATCGGAAAACGGGTGATAGTAATACGCGCCGCCCATCGGTTTAATCCAGCCCGATTGAATCCCCGCGGTATTATATGCCGGAAACGCAAAGTCCGAACAATTATTGCGAAACATATTGCCCGGCGTGGTGAACGACGTATTATAGTTGGTATCATTAAAACTGATTGGTGCCGCAATATCATTCAGGTCATTTTGAAAATTTGCACCATAGCCATCATATTCGTTATACGTGGGTTCTGGTTCGGGCATTGGTTCGGGTTCCGGTGCGGGTGCCGGTGCCGGCGTATCGGCGCGCGATACCGGTTTTTCGCGTGCACCAATAATCAGTGTTATTGCATTTGGATTATCAAGTTCGGCCCCGGTTTCAAATGCAGTCCATGTGATTGCGACATTTGCATTTGTTGTGTTGATTGGATGTTCGGGTTGGTATTTAATGTTTATAATGCACGGGACATTTTCTTCAATGATGGTTTGGTCATTTTTGCACGTTTCGGTCGCAGAAATACCAACGGCATCATTTGTATCACCATCGACACGGACAACAACGTTTGTAATCTGGACACGGGTATTGGCGGAAACAAAGAATTCTGCCTCGCGCAATTCGCCAACCTGGGTATTGGACCAATCAACCGGCGCATCCGGTGTTATAATTAATTCGGGGGTTGGTGGCAAAGTTCCCGGGTCAATAACCCCACGTTGCGCCTTGTGTCCACCAATCAGCATCATTAACAACACGACAACAATAACAATCGCTGCAAACAACAATATCCATTGAACATATTTTGGTGTATTTCTGCGAAATTCTGAAAATTGTTCACCGATTTTACTCATAACAACCCACCGTATTTATTTCTGCGTGATTATTGAATTCTAACGACTTGGCAACTTGCACCACTGAATTTCAATAATTGGTCACAAAGTTTTTGCGCGGTATCAATATCCGGCATTGGCCCAATACGCAACCGATACAGGCGTGCCGCCTTGGACGTTGCGCCTAAATCGCCAACACCCTGTTCGTCAACCGCATAGAACACGCTGTCTTTGTATTTGGTAAGCAAACCTTGGCCGTCATTACCACTGAAACGCGCCATCAAATTTGCCCAGTAATCATCCAATGCCTTGACACTGGTATCAGATTTCAATTCAACGGCAACACCGCCCTGGTTTGTGGTAATAAGCGGTATATTTGTCTGGGGCAAATAAGACCCCGCGGTGTTTCGTGCGGTTGGCAACATTGTTAAACCGTTTGAAGAACCGGTTGTTGGTGTGCCATACATATTCATCATAACTGCGCCCGATGTCGCGGCCGGCACCGTAACATTAATTCCGTTTTGAACCGGTGTAACATTATTTATATATGTCGGCGTTGTTGTATAGTTACCGTATCCGTTTTGAATTGCAACCTGGTCCGCGGTGTACAGGACATTGTTCAACGATTGCCCCGACAGCATACTTTGTGCAACGTTCGCTTCGGCCAAGGCCATAACACTTGCGGTATCGGCAATCAGGAATGGTTTAGAACGTTTTTTGATACATACAATTCTTTGACCACTGCGCAGAACCATATCGCCCACGGCTTCGACAATCAGTAAACGACCGTCTTCGCCATCGGTGCGGAAACCAACAGGCGATTCGCCACCTTCGACCAACAATGATACAACCGGACGCTGTGTCATAGAAATAACCTTGTCCCCGAAATCAATGTATGTGAACACGCGGTCACGCCACACGCGTTCCGGCGCAATCACGTAATCGTCCGGGTTTGGAACGAATATATCCAAATCGAATCGAAATTCGGACGGGTCAATCTTCATTGTTTTTATCCAATCATAGTTTTCGCCGTCAACACCAACAGTGCCACTTTTCGCCGGTGTTTTGTTGAATATAGAATTCATTGAACCGCCGCCCGTTGTGGATGCAACCGCCATATTTGATGGCAACCGCGCACCCCCGTCCAGTGTAATATCAACCTGGGAATATGTGATTTCTGATGCGTTTGCCGGTTCGCTGCGCAGATAGAATGTATAAACATTTCCCGATTTTCCCGTCACAATCAGGTTCGTATCGGACCCCATATTATCCTGGGCCGGGGTGATGTACATTGTGCGTCCGCCCTGGGTTGCATTAATGGTAAAGAATTCATCACGACCGACGATGGCATCTTCTATTTGTTCGCCGACCGGCAAATTCACCATCGTAACCATCCCGTTGCGCAGTTTAATTGGTAACACCGTGCCCGCATCCCAAGACAACTGGGCATAGCCGGGTTTAATACTGCCCGATGTCATATTTGCATTTGGATTGTCCCATGCACTTTGCACGCCATAATTTTGGGCATTCGCATTGCATACGACAATCGCGGCAAATATGCCGACCACAGATATTTTTCCGCCAAACGATTTAATCAAATTCATCTTTCCTTTCCCTTGCCTTAGGTCCAATTTTTATTTATATACCGTATCCAGTGGGTCACCACCACCTTCGACCGTATATCGTGAAACCCTGATTCCCAATGGGTTGTTCAAACGTTCTGTCCATTTAATCTGGGTATCGTCCATTGCGGTAACCCCAACCAGGATTGTATAATCTTTTTTATCGGTTTGTCCATTATTATCTGAACAATAGTATTCAAATTTTACCGTATATTGGTTGTCTTTTGGATTTAACAGTAATGGCCGCCCACGGAAATTCACCACACATTTGAACGGGAAATCCGGGTAATCGCCCATAATCGCCTGGTACAGGCCGGTTTTTTGAAACGCGCTGTACACACCCGGCGTGGACCATGCAGAAACGACACCATCACTGTTGCCCCATTTTTGACGCATAATGGACAGGTTTTGTTCAATTTCATTACGCGCCCGTACATATTCCATAACGAATGCCTGGCGATACGCCTCGAAATTTACGTCATTCGGGGGCAGTTCTGTAATTTGAATTACCGACGCGCCCTGGGGACGGGATGTGATAAAGAACACTTCTGGCCGGTTTAATGGGAACATTTTTTGCAGTGTCATAAACATAACAAATGTCACCACCACGCACCCGGCGAATACGAAAACCAATAATCTTGATAATAAAACCGGCGGTTCTATGCGGTCTTGCACGGCACAATTCTCCCTTTACTTAAAACGATTGTAGAAAAATTCTTACCCCCAATGCAAGTGTTTTTTTGCGTTATTTTTTCATTATTTTTTATCGTCATCCCGTGCTTGACACGGGATCTATTTGATTCACGGCGAAACTGAAAAGATCCCGGCATTCGCCGGGATGACGACTGTATTAATCTGGCAAATTCCAAAGCCAACAATTTGCATCGGTATGCGTTGCATCGGCCACAGTCGTTCCATCCGGCCACCCAACACAGACTTTTTTTGCCTGTGCATAATTGGTAACACCCGCCATTGTGGGGATTTTGGCGGAATCATTTGTGGCATTGTATGCCGCCGCGCCGGTATATGTCGCAATGCCTGAACCCAACGCACCATTTGAATCAAAGTTCGCGATTGTGTTCGGGTTTCCGGTCGGTGTTGCGGCATTAACACCATTTGAAATTGCGTTCATCATTGCCCCAACGGTCGGGATAGAAATATCCTGTAGTTCTTTTTCTTTGTTGCTAAGATTTTGTGCGTGATACCCCGAAACATCCGATGTCTCAAAAATCTTACGTTCACCAACAACACCATCAATGTCAGTTTTGGTAACAAGACCAGTACCCTTGATACTATCATCAATCCATCTGCTTTGTTGTGATGCTCCATTAACTGGATTTATGTTATTAACATTACCCTCCACATCGGAATATTTCCCGCTAGCTGGTATTGTCCATTGACGCTCATTTACCATATATTCAACAACATTTAACGTTGGTAACACCGTTGATTGCGCATTATTTTCTTCTACGGCCAACCATTCACCGCCATTGGCATTCATAATACCGTATTTTGTCCCCGTTAAATTATCGATGTTATCATAGCTGACCAACGTGGGCAAACTTATTGTCCCTTTAGGGTATTGCAATCCCATCATTTCCGCATCAATTAAATCCTGTTTCAACGCGTCCCTTGCATCGACATAATCTTTGGATGTGACAGTGGATGATGTTGCGTACGCATTTAATGCCAAAATTGATGCAATCGCACCAATGAATAATGATTTTTTGCTCATATTTTCCCTCTTTGTTTTTTTTCACCGTCATCCCGCCTTTCTCTCGTCATCCCGGCGAAAGCCGGGATCTCGTCAGTCTCGTCGTGAACCACCAGATCCCGTTTTACAACGGGATGACGGCGTTGTTTTATGTTCATAATGGTAACAAAAAACGAACGTTTTTGTCCCCCCATTTTGCGGACTTTACGGTTATTGATTTTACTGAATAATTTTTTCTAAAAAAGTACTGGACAAACACGTTCGTTTTTTTTGACCGGGTCACATAACAAGAATCTGCAGAGTCTTTGGGAATTTACCGGACTGCAACGAATGATACTGAGCGCTAAAAAAACACTTGCCTTGAATTTACAAAATATTTATAATGTTTGCGCTTGATTTTTCGATAAAGTGTGCTAATCTTGACCGGAATATTAGGTGTGCGTTCGAACCAAATGCGCAGAAATGCGGGGTTTGTCGTGGATTCAGGGGCATGGTTCAATGGTAGAACATCGGTCTCCAAAACCGCAGATGAGGGTTCGATTCCTTCTGCCCCTGCCATAAATTTTGGGACGGTGGCATACCAAATGTAAAAAACAAAGGGAATTGGTGCGTCAATGAAAAAAATAATGGATTTTATACGTGGTGTCCGTGCGGAATGGTTCAAAATTGTTTGGCCAACCCGTGCCGAAGTTGTACGCGCAACCATTATGATTCTGGTGTTTTCGGGGCTTGCGGCACTGTTCTTCTTTGTGGTGGACAGTATTTTGAACGCGCTTGTTGGGTGGATTTTCTAAAAATATTTGCCAAAGGGAATGAATATGGAAGATAAAATGCAATGGTTTGTTGTAAATGTTCACACGGGTTGCGAAGACAAGGTTGCGCGTAATCTGCGCGAACAGATTGATAAACGCCGCCTGAACGCATATTTTGGCGAAATTTTGGTCCCCACGCGTGAGGTTACGGAAATCAAGGCCGGCAAACGTGTTAAAACCGAAAAGAAATTTTTCCCGGGATACATCGTTGTTCAAATGGTTATGAATAATGAAACGTTTTCTTTGGTTAAATTGATGCCCCAGGTTGTAATGTTCTTGGGTGCGCGCCAAAAACCCGTCGCAGTAAGCGAGGAAGAAGCGCGTCGCCTGTTAAAACAGGTAGAAGAGGGCAGCACCGTTCCAGACGATATGGTTTACGAGGTTGGACAAGAAGTTCATGTTATCGATGGTCCATTTGCCAACTTTAATGGTATTGTGTCTGAGGTTGACAATGTAAAACAAAAAATGACCGTTACGATTTTGGTATTTGGCCGCGAAACCAGTGTTTCATTGGATTTCGAACAGGTCGAAAGGGTTTAACCGGTTTATAAAAATCGGCGGGCGTGTGCAAGGCGCGCAAAAAACAAAAACCGTGGAAGATGCGCCACATCGCACCACGAATCCAAAAAAACAAAAGGATGAAAAATGGCAAAGAAAGAGTTGAAGGGGATTGTGAAATTGGTCGTCCCAGCAAAACAGGCAAATCCTGCGCCACCAATTGGGCCGGCGTTGGGTGCGGCGGGTGTTAATATCGCCGAATTCTGCAAACAGTTTAACGATAAAACGTCTGACAAAGAACCGGGTATGCCAATTCCGTGCATTATCACCGTCTATACGGACCGCAGTTTCGAATTCGTTATGAAATTGCCGCCGGTTTCTTACTATATCAAAAAGGCGTTGAAATTGAAAATTGGTTCGCATAAACCGGGTCGTGATTTTGTTGGTACCATTACCAAGGCACAAATCAAAGAAATCGCGGAAAACAAAATGCCGGATTTGAATTGCTCTACCATTGAATCTGCGATGAATATCGTTGCGGGTCAATGCCGTTCAATGGGCGTCAAGGTGGAGGAATAAGCCATGAAAATTACAAAAAGACAAAAAACATGGGCCGATTTGGATACCGCAAAAACATATTCTTTTGCCGATGCAATCGAAGCGTTGCGTCCATATGCGTCCAAAAAATTCGATGAAACATTGGAAATCGCAATTCGTCTGTCTATTGATGTGACCAAGGCCGATCAAAATATTCGCGGAATGTTGTCTTTGCCAAATGGTACGGGCAAAAAGGTTCGCGTTGCGGTCTTTACAAATGACAAGGCCGAAGAAGCGAAGAAAGCAGGTGCCGATGTTATTGGTGGTGAAGATTTGATTGAAAAAGTTGCCGCCGGCCAAATCGATTTTGACCGTGTAATTGCGACACCGGATATGATGCCGAAAATGTCCAAGGTTGCACGTGTTCTGGGGCCGAAAGGTTTGATGCCGAACCCGAAATTGGGAACGGTTACAAACGATGTTGCGGCGGCGGTGAAAAACGCCAAGGCGGGTCAAATCGAATATCGTGCCGAAAAGAACGGTATAATTCACGCCGGTATTGGTAAAATGTCGTTTTCAACCGAAAAATTGGTCGAAAATGCGAACGCATTGGTTGACCAGTTGAAAAAGGTTAAACCGGCATCATCCAAAGGCCAATACATTTTGGGTATTGCGGTTGCAACGACCCAGGGTCCGGGCCTGCATATCGATGCAAAATAATAAGTGTGGTTTATGGCACGTGTCATAAACCACAAACAAGATTTCTGTCCAAGACTGATGGTGCGGCAACGCTTAATTTCCATCATAGACAAAGAAAATTTCTTTGGGACGGAAAATGGTCCCATCCCGGGCAAAACCGGATGGAAAGTTTAACAAAGGTTGGTTTATGTGTTTGCATATAAACCAAGAAGTAAGGGTAAAAAGATGAAACGCGAAGAAAAGTCAAACTTGATTTCTGCGTTGCAGTCGTCCTTGAAAGATGCGAACGGCGTTTTTGTCGTTGAAAACCACGGTTTGACCGTAAAAGAAATGGAAGGGTTGCGTAATGAATTGCGCCCCTTGGTTTCGGTTTTCAAGGTTGTCAAAAACCGTTTAATGAAATTGGCGTTGCAAGATACCGATTTCGCACCCGTGTCTGATTTGATGAAACGCCCAACCGCGGTTGCCGTTGCGACCGATGGATTGGCGGTGACCAAGGTTTTGGTCAAATTCGCCGAAGAACATCCTAATCTCACCATCGTTGGTGGTAAAATGGATGCGGATGTTTTGGGTGTGGACGACATTGTGCAATTATCCAAGCTTCCGTCACTGTTGGAAATTCGTGGTACAATTGCGCGTATCTTGGTCGAACCGGGTTCGCGTCTGGCACGTGTTTCGGCAGAGTATGGAAAAAAGAATCAATAAATTATTGGAACGCGTTCCAATAAAATAAATAGGAGCAAAAAATGGCAGACATTCAAAAATTGGTTGAAGAATTGTCAAAATTGACCGTCTTGGAAGCAGTCGAATTGTCCAAGGCATTGGAAGAAACATGGGGCGTTAGTGCCGCCGCCGCCGTTGCGGTTGCCGCCGGCCCGGCCGCTGCTGCTGCGGAAGAAAAAACCGAATTCGATGTCGTTTTGACCGATATCGGTGCAAACAAATTGGCGGTTATCAAGGCCGTTAAAGATATCACTGGTTTGGGATTGACTGAAGCCAAGGCATTGGTTGAATCTGCACCAAAGACCGTGAAAGAAGCCGTTGCAAAAGATGAAGCCGAAAAAATGAAAGCTACCATCGAAGCAGCTGGTGCAAAAGTGGAATTGAAATAATTATTCCAACCCGAACCAATACGGTTCAAAAAATGTGTCACGATTTCGTGACGCGTCCATGCCCGCCCCGTGTAAAAACATTGGGGCGGGCGACGGGCGTAAAAAAGTATACGCAATAGTTTCGTTTGCAAAACACATAAAAAAAAGGATTAAAACCCATGGCAGTTATCCAGAAACTTAGAAAATCTTTTGGTAAAAGTTTTTTGCAAACTCCGCTTCCTGATTTAATAGAAATTCAATACAATTCCTACAAGGATTTCTTGCAGGCCGATGTTGCACCCCAAAATCGCAAAAATATGGGGCTGCAAAGTGTATTTTCTTCTATGTTCCCAATCAAGGATTATGCGGGGGCCGCCGAATTGGAATTTGTGGAATATAATTTGGAAAAGCCGGCATACAATGTAAAAGAATGTCTTGCCCGCAAAATGACATATTCCAGCAAATTGAAATTAAAATTAAGATTGATTTTATGGGATGTCGCCGAAGACGGTAAAAAGTCTTTGCGTGATATCAAAGAACAAGAAATCTTTATGGGCGAAGTCCCGCTTATGACCGAACGGGGCAGTTTTATTGCATCGGGCGTTGAACGCGTTATCGTTTCCCAGATGCACCGTGCCCAAGGTGTCGTTTTCGCAACCACCAAAGAAGCCAAGGTCGCCGGGAATCCTATTACGTATACTGCACGTATTATCCCGGAACACGGTTCGTGGATTGATTTTGAAGAATCCAAAGGCATCATTTATGTTCGTATCGACCGTCGCCGCAAAATACCGGCAACGGTGTTGTTGCGTTGCCTGCCGTGTGCCGAAGATGAAAAGAAATGGATTGCCGAACCGCGCAAAACCACAATTCGTGGAATGACCGATACAGAAATTTTGTCTGTGTTCTATAAACGCATCCCGTTGAAAACAAACGGCAAAATGTGGGTTGGCGAAACGTCTGTGTTCGAAGGTTTGGATAAATATCGTTTGAATTATGATTTAATCAATCCAAAAGATAAAAAAGAATTGGCATCTAAGGGTGACCGTTTGAACGCAAAACGTTTGAACAAAATTATGACCGCGTCCAAAGAATTCGGTATTTTGCCGGATGCGTTGGTTGGCGAATATCTGTTTGACCCGATTATGTCGGGTGCAGATGTTATCTATCCGGCCGGGACCGAGGTCACCGAAGAAGTTTTGGCGGATATCGAAAAATTGGGTATCAAAGAAATATCTTTGATTTCGATTGATAATACAACAATGACCGCGCATATGCGTAACACTGTTGTTGCAGATAAAACCACCAATCGTGAAGAGGCGTTAATTGAAATCTATAACGTCATCCGTCCGGGTGAACGCCCCACACTAGAGGCCGCAATAAATCTGTTCCTGCGTCAAGGCTTTGAATCGGCATACTATGATTTGTCGCCGGTTGGCCGTTTCAAAATGAACAAGCGTTTGAAAATTGATTCTGGGAAAAAACCGGAAGACGAACGTTTGCTGACCAAGAATGATTTCTTGGCGGTATTGAAAACCTTGACCAATATTATCGATCACAAAGATACTATTGATGATATTGATAATCTGTCAAATCGTCGCGTTCGTACGGTTGGTGAATTGTTGGAACAAAATTTCCGTACCGGTATGGTTCGTATCGAAAGATTGGTGCGCGAAGCATTGTCTTCACCAAACATCGCAACAATGCAACCCCAAGATGTTGTCAATGTCAATCCGTTGATGTCGTTGGTTGCAGAATTCTTGGGAACCAGCCAGTTGTCTCAGTTTATGGATGCGTATAATCCATTGTCGGAATTGGAACACAAACGTCGCATTTCTGCATTGGGTCCGGGCGGATTAAACCGTGAACGTGCCGGCATTGATGTCCGCGACGTTCACCCGACACACTATGGTCGTTTATGCCCAATTAACACACCCGAAGGTGCAAACATCGGTTTGATTAACCACCTTGCATCCTATGCGCGTGTGAATCCATATGGGTTTATTGAAACGCCGTACTATGTTGTAGAAAACACAAAAATCACCGACAAAATGGTGTATTTGACCGCGGACGAAGAATTGGGTCACAAAATTGCCCAGGGTAACACCCCAACAAATGACAAGGGTGTTTTGACCGAAGAATTGGTTACGGCCCGTGTGGATGGTGAATTTACACGTGTTCCACGTGAAGAAATTGACCTGATTGACGTTGAACCGCGCCAGGTGGTGTCCATTTCAACCGGATTGATTCCGTTCGTTGAAAACGACGACGCGAACCGTGCTTTGATGGGTTCAAATATGCAACGCCAGGCGGTTCCGTTAATGCGTGTTCAAACGCCATTGGTTGGAACCGGTATAGAACGTGAGGTTGCGCGTGATTCCCGCACCGGCAAGGTTGCAAAGCACAGTGGTATCGTTGAATCCGCGGACGCAAATCGTATTGTGGTTAAATGTATGAACAGCCGCAATGTCGTGACCGGTGTTGATATTTACAACCTGGAAAAATATGAACGTTCAAACAATGATACAATTCTGCATCAAAAACCGTTGGTCAAGGCGGGCGATCGTATATCTGCGGGCGACATCATTGCCGATGGTTCTTCGATGAATTATGGTGAATTGGCATTGGGCCGCAACGTTTTGGTGGCGTTTGTGCCGTGGCGTGGTTATAACTATGAAGATTCCATTGTTATTTCCGAACGCATTTCCCGCGACGACGTTTACACGTCTGTAAAAATCGTTGAAAAGGAAATCAAGGTTCGTGATACTCAGTTGGGACCTGAAAGTTTGACACGTGATATTCCAAACGTCAGTGAAGAGGCGTTAAAGAATCTGGACGAATCCGGTATCATTTATATCGGTGCACGCGTGAAGCAGGGCGACATTTTGGTTGGTCACGTTTCACCGAAATCTGAAACACTGTTGACCCCGGAAGAGGCGTTATTACGCAACATCTTTGGTGAAAAGGCATTGAACGTCAAAGATACATCTTTGCGTGTCGGCCCGAACGAAGAAGGAACGGTCATTGGTGTGAACATTTTGACACGTCACGGTGTTAAAAAAGATGAACGCACCCAGATGATTGAATTGGAAAAGATTGAAAAAATCAATAAAGACCGCGACGAGGAAATCTTGATTATCGAAAAAGGTTTCGCAGACCAGGTTTTCCAAATCGCCGAAGGCTTTACAATCGAATCTGGCACGGGCAGTTTGAAACCATTTGTTGGTAAAAAATTGACGGCCGAAGTTTTCGAAGGTATCAAACCGGTTGATGTCAAAAAATTGGTTGTTTCCAATAAAGAGGCCCAAACCAAGATTGACGAATTGCGCGAACAGCATCTTATTAAACTGAAACAGTTGAATGAAAATGCCGACCGCGAAATTGAAAAGGCAACGGAAAGCAATTCTTTGAATGCCGGTGTCTTGAAAGAGGTCAAGGTATATATCGCCCACAAGATGAAATTGCAACCGGGTGATAAAATGGCGGGTCGTCACGGAAACAAGGGTATCGTTTCCCGTGTTGTTCCAATCGAAGATATGCCACATATGGAAGATGGAACCCCGGTCGATATCGTTTTGAATCCGTTGGGTGTGCCAAGTCGTATGAACTTTGGTCAAATTTTGGAAACCCACCTTGGTATGGCGGCACGTAGCCTGGGTGAACAAATTGGTGCGGTTCTGGACGAAGTGAAACAGAAACGTGCGGTCACCGATGATTTGCGTGCGATTATGGGTAAAATATACGGCAAGGAAACCGCCGAAAAATTGTCCAAGATGACGGATACTGATGTTCGTGCACACGCGGCATTATTGCGTGATGGTGTTCCAATGGCAACACCAACATTTGACGGTGCAACACCCGAAGATGTTCGCAAAATGTTGAAGTTGGCAAAGTTGCCGGAAACCGGTCAATTTACACTGTATGATGGTGTTACGGGTGAAAAGTTTGCCCGCCCGGTGACGGTTGGTGTCATGTATATGTTGAAATTGCACCACTTTGTCGATGAAAAGATTCACGCGCGTTCCACCGCAAGTTATTCTCTTGTGACCCAACAACCGTTGTCCGGTAAGGCGCATATGGGTGGTCAGCGTCTTGGTGAAATGGAGGTATGGGCGTTAGAGGCACACGGTGCCGCACACCTGTTGCGCGAAATGTTAACGGTAAAATCCGACGATATTGTTGGCCGAAACAAGATGTACGAATCCATCATTTCCGGCAGTGACGATATCCAAACCGGTACGCCTGAGGCATTTAATGTGTTCGTTCGCGAACTGCGCGGATTGGGATTGGCGATGACG
Source organism: Candidatus Enterousia sp. (assembly GCA_045546075.1). Taxonomy (GTDB): domain Bacteria; phylum Pseudomonadota; class Alphaproteobacteria; order Rs-D84; family Rs-D84; genus Enterousia. Next base: position 120,477 of record JAZQCF010000004.1, on the reverse strand, counting down.
CCGAAAAAAATTGATTAGTGGATAGTGTGAGTGGTTAGTGGTTAGTAAATTTTACTAATCACTGCCAACACTAATCACTATCACTAACCACTAACAACTAAGTAAGGAGCTTAGAAAAATGGCAAATATGTTGCAAAAGATATTTGGACAAATTGAAACCAGGGAACAATTTGATGCGTTGCGTGTTACGATTGCGTCGCCCGAAGAAATTCTTTCTTGGTCCCATGGCGAGGTTACAAAACCCGAAACCATAAACTATCATTCTTTGAAACCGGAAACCGATGGTTTGTTCTGTCAAAAGATTTTTGGACCGGTCAAAGACTATGAATGCGCGTGCGGAAAATACAAAAGAATCAAATTCCGTGGTGTTATTTGCGAACGTTGCGGGGTCGAGGTTGGTTCTTCATCGGTTCGTCGTGAACGTATGGGGCACATTAAACTGGCGATGCCGGTTGCGCATACTTGGTTTTTGCGCGAAGGTAAAATTGCAACTTTGTTGAACAACCTGTCGCAAAAGAAATTAGACCAGGTTATTTCATACGATGCCTATATCGTTATTGAACCGGGTTTAACAAACCTGAAACAATACGATGTCATCAGTGAAGATGAATATCGTGCCGCGGTCGAAGAATTTGGACCGGATGCATTTCGCGTTGGTATTGGTGCCGAAGGTGTCCGCAGCATTATCGCAAACCTGGATATGGGCGATGAAAGAACGCGTCTGCGCGCGGAATTGGCGGAAACAAAATCTGAAGCAAAACGCAAGGCGATTATTAAACAATTAAAATTGGTTGAGGCATTTTTGGATTCCAAAACCGAACCGCAATGGATGTTGCCGGACATCATCCCGGTAATTCCGCCAGATATGCGCCCATTGGTTACATTGGATGCGGGTCACGTTGCGGCATCTGATTTGAACGATTTGTATCGCCGTGTTATTATCCGTAACAATCGTTTGAAACGCTTTATGGAAATGCACGCACCGGAAATCATCATCCGTAACGAAAAGCGTATGTTACAGGAAGCGGTTGATTCATTGTTTGATAATGAACACAAGACCCGCCCGATGGTTTCGCAAAACCGTCGCCCGCTTAAATCTCTGTCGGGTTCGCTGCGCGGGAAATCTGGTCGTTTCCGTATGAATATGTTGGGTAAACGTGTTGACTATTCGGGGCGCAGTGTGATTGTGTCTGGGCCGTCCCTGAAAATGCACCAGGTTGGTCTGCCCAAGGCAATGGCGTTGGAATTGTTCAAACCGTTTGTGTTTGCACGTCTTATGGCGGGTGATTATGCCAACACATTAAAGACCGCGCGTAAAATGGTTGAAAACGGCGAAGACATCGTTTGGGAAATCTTGGAAAAGGTTATCCACGAACATCCGGTGTTGTTAAACCGTGCGCCGTCTTTGCACCGTCTGTCATTGTTGGCGTTCGAACCGGTCTTGATAGAAGGCAAGGCAATCCGTCTGCACCCATTGGTATGTAAAGGATTCAATGCGGACTTTGACGGTGACCAGATGGCTGTGCACGTGCCGATTTCGCTTGAGGCTCAATTAGAGGCACGTACATTGATGTTATCTACAAATAATATTTTGTCACCGGCAAATGGCGAACCTATGACCGTGCCGTCACAAGATATGGTTTTGGGTATTTACTATATTTCGTTGATAAACGGCGAACATACCGAAAAATCACCGCGTTTCAGTGGTATGGACGAAGTGGAATTGGCATTGGAAAACAAGACAATTACACTGCACACACCAATCATTGCGCGCATCAATGGTAAAAATTACAAAACAACCGCCGGTCGTATGATTATTGGTGAACTGTTGCCGAAATCGGACAATATGCCATTTGATTTGGTGAACAAGGTTATGGGTCAACCGGAAATCAAAAAATTGTTATCTACAACATATGAACGTTGTGGTGACAAGGCGATGATTATGTTGGCCGATGCGTTAAAGAACACTGGATTTGAACAGGCGGCACGCAGTGGTATTTCCATTGGGTTCGACGATGTTGTGATTCCAGAAGAAAAAGAAAAAATGATTGCAGATGCCGAAAAATCTGCCGCCGATATCGAAGACCAATATCAAAACGGTTTGTTGTCATCGGGTGAACGTTATAACAAACTTATCGATATGTGGCAGAAAACAACCGACAGTTTGGGTCAAAAGGCATACGCCGCGTTGGGTCGTTCCAATGGTGATAATTGGAATTCAATCTATATGATGGCGGATTCCAAGGCCCGTGGTTCCAAGAACCAGATTCAACAGTTGGCGGGTATGCGTGGTATGATGCAGAAACCGGATGGTTCAATTATCGAAGTTCCAATTATTTCGAACTTTAAGGAAGGTTTGACCATGGCGGAATACTTTACGTCCACCCACGGTGCGCGCAAAGGTCTGTCGGATACCGCGTTGAAAACTGCCCAGGCAGGTTACTTGACACGTCGTTTGGTCGATTTGGCCTTGAACACGGTTATTACTGAACACGATTGCGGAACCAAAGAATTCATTACCGCAAAGCCTGTTTACCAGGGCAGCACACTGTCCGTGCCATTGGGCGATGTCGTTTTGGGTCGTACCGCGGCGCACGATATTATTCACCCAATTACCAAGGAAGTTATCGTTCCGGCCGGTGAATTGATTACCAAGGTTGCCGCACGTGCGATTAACGAATCCGGTCTGCCGTCCGTCGATGTGCGCAGTGTTTTGACATGTTGCAGTGATGGTCTGTGTGCAAAATGCTATGGTATGGATTTGTCGCGTCAATCATTGGTACACGTTGGCGAAGCCGTCGGTGTCGTTGCCGGTCAATCCATTGGTGAACCGGGAACCCAGTTGACGTTGCGTACCTTCCACATCGGTGGTATCGCGTCCGGTGGTGCCGAGAGCCATTATATCGAGGCCCCTGTTGCCGGTAAGATTAAACTGTCCGGTGTGAATACAATTAAGAATTCTGCGGGTCGTATTGTGGTTCTGTCGCGTAATGGCAAAATCGCGGTTACATCACCCAAGGGCGAAGAATTGTTCAGTTGCGGTCTGCCGTATGCGTCTATGTTGATTGTCAATGATGGTGATACGGTTGACAAGGGTGCCAAGGTCGCAGAATGGGATCCGTATTCCAACACAATCATCGCGGAAAAAGACGGTATTGTGGCATTCAATGACTTGGTTGAAAATGTTTCTTTCCAAGAAGAAATTGATTCCACAACCGGTATCACTTCGCGCAAGGTTATAAATTGGAAAACAAACACCAAAAAGGCGATGCAACCGGCAATTCGTTTGGTAAACGAAAATGGCGATGTTTTGTCACTTGGTGGGAAAAAGATTGCGGAATATTTGTTGCCGATACATTCGGTGCTGAACGTTGCAAACGGCGCAACCGTTGCGGCGGGTGATATTTTGGCACGCATCCCGGTCCAGGCAAAACGTACAGGCGATATTACGGGTGGTCTGCCACGCGTTGAAGAATTGCTTGAGGTTCGTCGTCCATCCAACCCGGCATTGTTGGCCGAAATTGATGGAACCATCGAATTGGAAGATGCAAAAACGAAAATTATCGTTCGTATTGAACCCGATGATGGAACCGCACCGGTTGAATATGCGGTGCCAAAGGGAACGAACCTGTTGGTGCGCAGTGGCGATGTTGTGAAAAAGGCCGATAAATTGGTCGATGGTGACCCGGTTCCGCAAGATATCTTGCGCATATTGGGGCAAAAGGCACTTGCGACATTTATGGTTGAACAAATTCAACAGGTTTATCGCCTTCAGGGTGTGTCCATCAACGATAAACACATTGAAATTTTGATACGTGAAATGACACGTCGTGTCGAAATCACCGACCCGGGTGACACAGGCTTCCTTATGGGGCACGTTGTTGACCGTGTTGATTTCGAAGAAGAAAATGCGCGCGTTGTCCATGATGGTGGCCGTCCGGCGGTCGCGTCCCAGGTTTTGGTTGGACTTACCCGTGCATCACTTACCACACGTTCGTTCATTTCCAACGCATCGTTCCAACAAACAACCAAGGTTTTGGTTGATGCGGCAATCAATGGCGCAACCGATAAATTGGTTGGTATAAATGAAAACCTGATTGTTGGTCGTCTTATCCCGATTGGCACCGGTGCATATGTCCGCCGTGTTCGTGAAATTGCACGTGCCGAAGAAAAGGCCGAAAAATTGGCACGCGAAGGTGGCGAACATCAACAGTTGTTGGATTTATAAAGTGACAATGGTGGCCTGTATCCGTTGATACCGGCCACCGATAAACTTTTTCTTGCAAAACGTTGATATTGTAATAGAATAAGAAACTGTAATAAAAAAGGATAGTAAAAATGGCAGTTCCAAGAAGTAAAACAAGTAAAGCGCGCAGTGCACAACGTCGTTCGCACGATGGTTTGGCGGTTATGCCGTGCGGTGTATGCAAAACCTGTGGCGAAAAGAAACGTCCACATCATGTTTGCTCTGCGTGTGGTGCGAAATAATATTAACACAAATATATTCGCAGATACGGCGCGTTTGTGCCTGTCTGCATTTTTAATGCGATATGGCGGACGATAAAAGAATTATTGCGATTGATGCGATGGGCGGCGACCGTGGCCCCGCCGTTGCGTTGGGTGGTATGAACCAATTTTTATACCAACACGGCGAATCCGGTGTCCATTTTCATATATTTGGTGACGAAGGCCGCCTGCGCAAAATGTTGGCGCGTTATCCGCGTGTCGCACGTAATTCAACCATTATAAATGCCCCCGGCGTTATTCGCGGAACGGATAAAATCCGCGATGTTATTCGTCACGCCCAGGATACATCAATGTATATGGCGATAAAAGATGTCCGCGAAGGCAATGCGTCCGCGGTGGTCAGCGCGGGCAACACCGGCGTTTTGATGTCGCTTTCGAAATTGGCATTAAAGACGGTTGATGGAATTTCACGTCCGGCAATAACGACAATGTTGCCATCGGGTGCGGGCGATTCCCGTGTGGTGGTTTTGGATTTGGGCGCAAATGTTAAATGTGATGCGGGCGATTTGTTCGACTTTGCGATTTTGGGTGGTGTCTATGCCGAAGTTATTGGTCATATGCCGCGTCCAAAATTGGGTGTGTTGAACATCGGCGAAGAAGAAACCAAGGGCAATGAAACGTTACAGCAATTAAACAATTTATTGTCGGCACATCGCGATGAATTGCCGTATGAATACCTTGGGTTTGTTGAGCCCACAGATATTAGTGCCGGCCGGGTCCAGGTTGTTGTGACGGACGGTTTTACCGGCAACATAGTTTTGAAAACGGTTGAAGGCACGGCAAAACTGATTAAACGCGTAATCAGCGAAAATATGAAGAAATCTTGGCTGGCGATAATCGGTGCGTTTTTCTTGGTGCATGTGTTTAAGCGGTTAAAGCATAAAATTGACCCGCGTTCCTATGCCGGTGCAACATTTTTGGGCTTAAAGGGTTTTGCGGTTAAAACGCACGGAAATTCGGATGCGTTGGCATTTGCAAATGCGATTCAATATGCATTTAACCTGGCCAAGAACGATTTGAACGAAACAATTCGTTCGCGCGCCGCGGCCCTGGCCCCAATTCGTAATAAATTAAAAGATTAAATACTCTTGCGAACACACACGGTGTTCGTTTTTTATGACCGCCGCAAACAAAGAAAATGCCCAGATTTTTGGGAACAAAATACAACGTCGGCAATTACTTGCCGACGTGCTCTCCTTCCTTTCCGGAACCCGGAAACTTGTTTGTTTGCTGTGTAAAAAACTTATGCCGCCATCGCGATGTCGCCCTTGGATTCTGTGGCTTCGGCATCCATAATGCGCTTGGCTTCGGCAAAGACCATACCTTTTACACGCAACGCCAATTCTTTTGTATCCAAACTTTCCGCCGCAACATCAAAGTTATCTGTGCGAATTTGTAACGAAACATATGCACCAATCAATGAAGTTCTTGGTAAATCTTCGATAGAACGTGGCGCGTTATTATGACCGATTTGCAATTCATCGCTAAGCGATATTATTTGGCGATCGGCATTTACCCATACGGTTGTGCTTAAAACCTTGTGCAGGGCAATCATTATTTCTTTGATGTTTTTTGGCATGTGTCCCTCCTTGTCGGGCGTTGGTTGGCAAAAATTCAAAGCGATTTTGTATTTACATTATGTATTTACAAATTACCGAATTAAATTTTTACTTTGTTACTTGTTTTTCCCAAAAATCCGCGTTTTCCTTGGTTTCCTGGGCGTTTTATTTTTATCCCCTTTGTCTATACACGGATAATAGAATAAAAACGAATCGTGGGTCAAGAGAAAAAATGCAAAAAAATGAAAAAAATTTTTAGGTCGCGCCTAATTTATTAAAATTAGACGAATTTTTCTGGAATAATTTTTGTAATTTTTTTGAAAATACGTCTAAAAATTGTTGTGTCGGGGTCGTGAGTATATGTGCGTGGGTTTTTGTCGCCACCCCTTTGGCCGTACCAGGTGGTTTTGCCGCCATTACGCGTTACGCGCCAAGATGTTTGTGTGTCGCGCATAATCATATCGCGCACACGCGCCGCGAAATCGGGACTTTCAAAAATCGCAACGTTTTCAGTGTTGTAATACGCGCTGCGCGGGTCCAGGTTAAAACTGCCTATCCAGGAAATTTTGTCATCGAATACTATGGTTTTGCTGTGCATTACCGAAAAGTGTGGTTTTTTATATCCGCGTTCGTGCCGCCGCCCGCGCAGGTTTTCCGCCGATGCCATAAATTCGTAAACATCTGCGCCGGCATCAACCAATTCATCGCGATAATTTTCCCATTTTCCAAACGCGGTTGGTGCATTGGTCGAAGACAATGAATTCGTAACCACGGTGATTTTTACGCCAGATTTTGCATCGTCCAGCATCATTTCCATACCGCCACGCCCGGGAACAAAATACGCCGCCGACACATATACGCTGTTTTTTGTTTCGCGCCAAAGTCTGTTTAGTGCCACAATAATTTCGCCAATATATTTTTCTTTGCGTGCCATAGGCATTTCAACCTTGCCCGGTGGGTCGGCAATAAATCGGCCGCGTCCCCAGTGAAAATCGAACAGTTTATTTTTGAATTCGTATATCGCCAAAGATATGATTTTGTTATATCTGCGAATGCTTTCGGCACTGGTTCGTTCCAGTTCGGCCATCCTGCGTTCCAATTTCTGCATTGCGTGGCGTGATTTGGCCTTTGGGATGACGTATGCCGGCACCGCCAAATGATGTGTCCAGTATTGATTAAAACTGTCCGCCGCACCGCGCGTTATATCGCCCAAGAATAATACGTCTGTGTCGGAAAAATTCGCAGATGTTTCCGGCATAAAATAATTACTGGCCACGTTGCGACCACCGGTAATCAGTGCGATATTATCTACGATAAAAAGTTTATTATGCATACGCGAATTCAATCGGTTAAAGTCCATCAAAATTTGCGGATAATACAAAATGCGCGACCGATTTTTTACCGCGTTAAAGATTTTCACTTCTATATTCGGGTGTTGGTTCAACAGTATTACATCGGCAATATTAGAATTTGTTCCGTAATCGTCAATCAGTACACGTACCCGCACCCCACGATCGGCGGCGTTTTTCAATTCACCAATCAGTATCCGCGAAGACAAATCATTACCATAAATATATGTTTGAATATCAATGGTTTTTGTTGCCATCCGTGCAAACGCGGCGCGAATAACGAACGCGGACAATCCATCTTCGATAAGTGTTGCGCCACTGACCCGGTCGGGTCTGGATAATTCATCTGCGTATTGTTTTGCGATTGGTGTTTGCATTGGGTCGTAATCTGCATCCGCCGCGACAATCTTTGGGTTATAGTTCGCCAGTCGTCTGTCGCGCAGACTGGTTGGGATGGTTGTGCAACCAACGAACGGTAATGCCAACAGTAACCAAGAAAAATTACTTAACGCCATATTTGCATTATATCGAACCGGGCGCGTTTCGCAAGCCGAATTTATACCGGATTTTTTTCCGCACACCTCACTAATCCCTGTCCCACGAAGCACAACGTGCGAAGTGGGAACTAACACTCGTCGCGGCCGCGGCACCAACGCTGCCGGGACGGAACTAACCACTAAAATGATATTTTTTCGCTTGCGTTAATATTCGGTATAATGATAAAATAAGACGGAACGGAAGGAAGATTTTACAATGAAAAGACTTGCTGTATTTATTGGTAGCCTATTGGTACTGCCCGCATTTGCTGAGGTTGCACCCGTCGTCTTCGAAGATTTTGAATACGCGGATGTTGTATATGATGCGGATGGAAATCCAATTTTGCTGACAGAATATACCGATGCGGACGCGGATGTGGACGAAAATGTCATAATGCCTTCTGTTCCGTCAACGCGTGGCGGCACCGCAACGCGTGCAAATACAAATCGCACAACGATTGGGCGTACAATTCCAACCGCATCATCGGGTGCGGCATCGACCCGGGCATCTGCGGCAAATTCTTCGCGTGCGGTTGCGGCACGCGCAACGTCAAATTCTTCCCCGCGCACGGCGGCAAATTCTCGTTCTGTTTCTTCACGTTCAACAACATCGCGCACAACGTCAACCGCGGCAACGCGCACGGCAACAAATGCGGCGGCAACAAATGCGGCCGCGGCCCGTGCAACGGGCGGGGCGGGGCGTGCGACATCAACCCGCACGGCATCGGGGGCCGGAACGGTGGCACGTACGGCAACGACATCGCGTGCAACATCGTCACGCACCGCAACGGCGGGCGCGCGCGTGAACCGCGCATCAACCAATGCGGCGGTCGCGGCGAATAGCCAATTTGTGGGTCCTGCGGCACCTATACGGGTAAGTGGTACAACCACCATTACGGGCAATACGACCCTGGGGACGGATGGAACATTATATATTCCAACCTCTATGTCTGGTGCGGGCGCATCGTCCCGTGTTAGTGTTGCGAACCGTGTTCCAACAATTCGTATGTCGTCAATCAGTGGGCTTTCAACGGACACATCGTCTGTGTCGGTTACGGCGGCGGATTTATCGGCGATGGATGAATTGGCGGAAATGACCGATTATTGCAAGGCGCAATATGCGGCGTGTATGGATAATTATTGTAACGTCTTGGATGATAACCAGGGCCGTTGCAGTTGCAGTGCCAATATCAACAATTATGCCAAGGCCGAGGCCGCATTGAAACAGGCCACCGAAGAATTACAAGAGGTTGCACAAAAGATTCAATACATTGGTTTAAGTGCGCGTGAGGTTCAAACCCTGTTCACCGCGACCGAGGCCGAATTGGAAATGCAAAAAACGACCGATACAACCCAATTAAAGGCAAGCCTGGACAAGATTCGCGATATGATTATCGATGTTCAATCGGGCAATGCCACAACAACATCGTCTTCGTCGTTTTTGTCGTTTGATTTATCAGGATTGTTGGATTTTACGATTGACAGTACCGGGTTTGATTTGTCTTCGTTCCTGGGTGGGTTTGGTACGAATTCGGGCGGCATAAACAATCAGCGCGGGGCCCAGTTATTCCAAACCGCGACCAACCGGTGTAAAACAAATGTTTTGCGTGCGTGCACGGCGGCGGGTGTTGATGCGTCTTTGGTTACAAACGCGTATGATTTGGAAATTGATAAAGAATGTATCGCATATGAACGCAGCCTGAATGATTCCAACGACCAAATGGTTGCGACGGTGCGCAACGCGAAAAGTGTTCTGCAAAAGGCGCGACTTCTTGTGGAACAATCGAAAAATGAATACGATATGCGCGGATGTATAAACGCATTGGATTCCTGTATGCAGGATGAATACGTCTGTGGGTCTGATTATGAAAAATGCCTTGATCCGTCCGGCCGTTACATTGTGAACGGTGAAATCGTAATTGGCACCGACCCGGGCCGCGCGGTTAATGGCGTAAATGACACGGGCGTGTTGGACGGTAATATATGTTCGATGAACCTGTATAACGTTTGGAATTATGGTTCGTCCACGCCGGGCCAAACGACCAGTCAGTCCAGTTGCACAAACGCCTGGAACAGTTACAGCCTGAACAGTGGCAACGGCGATTTGGCGGCATATATCAACGAAACCGTATCATTGGCAAATGCCAAGGCGGGCGGTTTGGGTATGTCGCAATTTATGCAGAACAAGATTGGATATAACGAAAAAGACCGCAACTATGGTATGTGTATGTCGGTTTTGAACAAGTGTCAAGATTACACATACACCGGCAACGGTTCAACGCGCAAATATAACGCAGATAACGAGGTTGTAAAACAATACCTTGCGCGTGTCTTGGTCCAGATTAAGGCGAAACAGGACGAAATCTTGGCGGAACACGCGGAAAGTTGTATCACAGACGTTACAACCTGTCTGTCCCAGAACAATTATCCGTTTGATGATGTGAACAACAATCGGGTCCAGGCAAATATCGCAATCAACGCGTGCCGTTCGACGATTGTAACCTGTATGTCGGTTAACGGATATTCGGTTGATGACCCGACCCCAAGTGATTTGTTCCCGTGGATTTGCGGTATCACAACCGGCACCACCGATTGCAGCGGCAACAGCGGCAGTGGCGGCGAAACCCCAGTAACCCCGACAACATACACTGTAACATATAACTGTAATGGTGGAAGTGGAACGGCACCAATATCGCAGAGCATCGCATATAATGCAGGGTTCACGGTAAGAGCTAATACATGTACCGCGCCAACCGGCAAACAATTTAATGGTTGGTTGGTAAACAGTACATCAACATCAACGGTTTGGTTGGCAAATCAGTCTATCACGTATCCGTACCAGTATAATGTTACACTTTATGCACGGTGGGCGGATATTCCAAGTAGCAACTGCACAACAACAAGCCCGCAATATTGCACTGAAACAACGTGTGGCGGACTTGGGGGCGATTATGTGTGGTGTACAACAGGTGTTTCGCGTCCTTCGTGTATGTTGCGGACAAATTGTCCAAGCACGTGCAGCTACACAAATTTATCGGCGTGCACAAGTGGGGATTGCGGACTTTACGGTGGTGAATGGTGTGCGACTGGAACGACAACGAATTTCACTTGTGGTTCAACCGCAACTGGTTGTTGTCTGTCGAATGTTGACATTTGTACACGTGATCAATGCACCGCACTTAACAAAAAATGGTGTGTTCAAAGATCTGGTGACGACCCGAGATGTACCCTTACGTCCCAACAGCGAGAATGTTGTGTTGGTTCTGTTGCCGGTTGCCAAACCCAATCAGATTGTACAACGGTTGGTGGAACCTGGAACGGGTCAAGTTGTACATCTGGTTCCAACGACGGGCAACATTCATTCGGTAATCAAACATTCGAAAGTGTTACGGCGGTGACCACTGGTGACGGAAATACAATAACTGTGCCATAATTAATAACGGGGGAATTTGATATGCAAAAATTTTTAACATGTGCGTTGTGTTTTTTGCCTACCTTGGCGGGTGCGATAACACTGTATTACACCCCGGGTGGTGAATGTGACGGGCTGTATCTTAATTCGTCTGCGACGGGGTGCCCGGATGATTCCCAACGTGTTGTTAAATTGCACGTCACAAAACGTGCCGATGCGAACTTTGCCGGGTTCCGTGTCAATGGTGTTGAAATTGTTGATTCCACCGGTGCCGTTAAATCAAATGCGGCCGAAACACTTGCCACCGCCACCACCACCAACCCATCCGCCAAGGTTACCAGTGATTATGAATGCCTTTCCGGCACCAACAAAAACGCCAGTGGAACATGTGTCGAAGAAGATGGTGATTATGTTAATACCAATGGCGAAACGGTTACACCATCCAACCTTACATGTTGGCGTGATGAAAACGGGGATGGTATACATGATACTAATTATTGCTATTGGAATGTAAATATCACTTTCCACAGCAAACCAGCAAACAATACAACCGTGACCGGTATCAATGACCCAAATGATGGTAAGTCTTTAACTTCAAAACTTAAGACACCCAAAAATGATGATTGGTGTTACGAGTATTCCGGAACCGGTGATAACAAATATTGTTCACGTATACATATGCCGACATCACCAAATTACCAGTTTCGTGGATATTACCTGGGCAAGGTTGGAAACCAAACTGTCGCGTTGCCGAATGATGTTATAACCGACCACAGTACAACCAATGGCGGCGCGTTCAGTGTGTTTTATCCAAAAAATACTGCCGCAAATGATATAAGTATCACAGAGCATACAATTGTCGTTATGAGTGATACCCCGGTCAAGCCCGATGCCAGCATCAATGTTGACCTGTATGGTGGGTGGGCACGCGATTGTGATGCCGATGCAAATGCGGTTTGCACATTGAAAACGGGTATGTCGTGGAATGTTACGGATAACCTGGGCAAGGGCGACGTGCGCTATGATACCGGATGCGCCGATGGATATGTAATAAGCGGTGGTGCCGGAACATATAAACCGATTTGTGAAACCGAAAAAGGCGAAGATTTAACAATTAATTATACTTTCCGCGACCAATTTGGTAACCCGGCCACGTGTAATGGGCCAACCGGTGTATGCACTTTGGCGGACACATATAACCTGATTGGTTCGACCGCGGTTCAAACGGCATGCGGTAATGATTACACGTTGAAATATCTGGTTACCGGTGGCGTAAACGGTGGTTGGCACAGACCGGGTAAAAATGTATCGTGTGGCACCAATGAATTTGGCACCAACCGTCCGGCATCCGTTGTTGGAACGGTTTGTAAAAATGTCTGCACCATTGGGCAACATTATGATAATTTGCACGCAACCTGTGTCCAGATGGTTAATGGACCGTCCCTGGGAAATTTGCCGACACCAACATATATGACAAATGGCGGATATTACGTTATTGATACATATAACGTTGAAAATCTGTGGGATGGTTGCCCAACATTAAGTTGCGATGATGGTTATGGTTTGGTGATTGATTCAAACGGCCCAAGATGTATTGAGAAGCCGGCCGGTACAGATTTCCAATGTCCAAGCGTATCTGGGATTAGCCGGCCGTCAAATGTAACGTTGGGCAATCCAACACTGTCAAATGGTACCACGTGTACATATACCGTTGGATGCAATGCGGATTACCTGGATTTAATCGGTGGGACCGGTACAATTACATGTATTGGTACGGCGTGTGATAATTTGCAAAACTTGGTTAACGCATATTCTTGCCAATTACATTGTCCTGGGTCTGGGTGGACAATGGGTAATGTCGGTTCCGGTAATGAAGGCGAAGCAACCCTGAGCACAATAACATATGGTATGCCAACGTATGATAATGGAATGTGCAGATATAATGTATCTTGTAAAGATTCATCTAAAACTTTGTATCATAACGACACCGCGTGTACCAGTAATTGCCAGGTTACATGTAACAGTTATGATGATTGCTATGGTGTGATTATGCAAGGACCCACATATACCAATATGCAGGAAAAGTTCAGCGAGTGGGAGTGTAAATAGTGTTTGAATACAACAAGGTGCGATGAAATCGCACCTTGTTTAATTATTTCTGTTAATGTTCCAATGCCAAATGTGCGGCGATGCCTGCGATGGTTAAAATTGTGATAATAATTAAAATTATCATCTGGGTGCGGTGATGATGTGTTGCATCACAATGTTCGCACCCGCAATCGTGATTATGAAAATACAGAATCCACGACAGTATCAGCATTAAAATAGAAAACCCAAATAACCAACCCTCCGCCCATTCAGGAATGATTTTATGGTCTGCAAAATCGGGTGCAATCATACCAACAACCCCAAGTACCACCGGCAACACACAGCAAAACAGGTGCGGTAACAATCCCGCCACAATTCCCAAACCAATCGCACGATTTTTATTCTTCATATTTATTTCCATTTCTTGGTATCCCCAGCCGGAATCGAACCAGCATCTAATTCTTAGGAGGAACTTGTTCTATCCAATTGAACTATGGGGACACGCGTTTTTATTTTAATCCCAGATTTTGATATTGCAAGTTATATTAAAATCTGTATAATGATTGGACACAAAAATATAGGGTTTTAGGGTATGGGAAATAAACTTGTTGGATATGGTTCCTATTTGCCGGAACGTGTTATGACAAATGCAGACTTTGAACGCGTGATGGACACGACCGATGAATGGATTGTCGAACGCACCGGTATTCGCGCGCGCCACTTTGCCGCGGAAAATGAAACCGTGGCCGATATGGCAACAAATGCGGCACGTGCGGCGTTGGCAAATGCGAATTTGACGATTGATGATATTGATATGATTATTGTTGCAACAACCACACCCGAATTGGATTTTCCATCTGTCGCGGTCCAGGTTTCGGGCGCATTGGGCGCAACAAAAAATATTCCGGCATTTGATGTGCGGGGCGCGTGCACCGGGTTTATCTATGCCGCGCATTGCGCGCGTGGGTTCTTTACCGCCGGTATGCACGAACGCATTATGATTATTGGGGCGGAGAAAATGTCGCGCTTTATCGATATGACCGACCGGTCAACGGCGGTTCTGTTTGGGGACGGCGCGGGCGCACTGATTTTTGAGCGGTCCACGTCCAGTTATTCTGGCATAATTGATACGGTTGTTATGGCGGACGGGAAAATGTTCAATATGTTGCACGGGTCCCCAGACCACAAGATTATTATGAATGGGCCGGAAACATATAAAATGGCGGTGTCATTGATGCCCGATGCGGCGCGTTATATTATGGACCACGCCGGCATTACCCAGGATGATATAGACTGGATTGTGCCGCACCAGGCAAACATCAGGATTATTCAATCGTGCGCGGCGCGCCTTGGGTTCCCGATGGAGAAAATATTGGTAACGGTGGACGGACACGCAAATACTTCGGGTGCGTCCGGCGCATTGGCGTTGGCATACGCATTTGATAACAAAATAATAAAACATGGTCAGTTGGTTTTGTATCCCGCATTTGGCAGTGGCCTGACCTGGGGTGCAACACTGATAAGGGTATAAAAACAAAAAGGGGAAAATAATGGCAACAATAACAAGAAGTGATTTAACATTAAAATTACGCGACGAATTTGGTTTTACTGCGGCCCAGGCAGGAAAGTTGGTTGATGTAATTTTTGAAGAGATTTGTGAATCTCTTATTAATGGGGAAGAGGTTAAATTTGCCGGTTTCGGCACGTTCAAGATTCTGGATAAATCGGCACGTGTTGCCCGTAACCCCCGCACGGGCGAAGCCGCAATCGTTTCCGCACGTCGCGTTGCAACGTTCCGCCCATGCGCAGAATTCCGCGACCGTGTATCAAAGAAATAGTGGTTAGTGTTAGTGATTAGTGGTTAGTAATTTTTGGAATCGGTTCACAATTATGAAATGATTCCAGATTCTACTAACCACTTACACTATCCACTAACACTAACCACTAACTTACCACAGCCGGACACGGTTTTCCGGCGCAACATACAGTTTATTTTGTGGACCAACATTAAATGCATCATACCATGCGTCTATGTGTGGCAAAATGCCGTTCACGCGCCACCGATTTAATGAATGTTCGTTTGTTTTCGTTTGAACAATAACCTGTTCGGGACGAATATGGCCCGCCCACGCGCCGGCGTATGCGATAAAGAACCGCATATCGGGTGTAAAGTTTTGAACGGTCTCAGATTTTTGGCCAAATGTTTTATATGCGGTATATGCAATCGTTACGCCACCATAATCGGCCAGGTTTTCGCCCAACGTAAATGTTCCGTTCGCATTCGTGTTCGGTGCAACCAAAATATTGTCAAAGAATTTGCGCATAACATCGGCACGCGCTTCGAACGCGGTGGCATCTGCTTTTGTCCACCAATCGCGCATATTTCCATCTGCATCAAAATGCCGCCCCATATCGTCAAACCCGTGTGTCATTTCGTGACCAATAATCGCCCCAATCGCACCATAGTTAAACGCATCATCGGCATCCATATCAAAGAACGGTGGTTGTAATATACCCGCCGGAAAACAAATCTCGTTCGTAGATGGGTCATAGTATGCGTTGATTTCGTGCGCATTCATATACCAAATAGTTGGGTCTTTTTCCGCACCGATTTTTTCCATCCAAAAATCGTCTTCAAATTTTGCGACACGCATCATATTTTCGAACAAACTTTCATTTGCATCGATATTCAGTTTTGAATAATCGCGCCATTTATCCGGGTACCCGATTTTCGCACTAAATGCGTTCAGTTTTTCAATCGCGCGTATCTGCGTTTCCGGCGACATCCAATCCAATTTTTCAATTCGCATTTTGTACGCGCGTCGCAGATTTCTTACCAATTCTTCCATACGTTTTTTTGCGTCTGGTGAAAAATATTTTTCGACATATATGCGACCGATTTCTTCGCCCAATGTATCATCCAGCATTGCGATTGCACGTTTCCAACGCGGTTTCTTTTCTTTTTGCCCCGACATTTCACGATTAAAGAAATCAAAAGATATATCGTATGTTTTGTCATCAACAAATGTGTCGGCGGCCAAAATTACACGATACTTCAAATAAGATTTTATTAAATTCAAATCTGTATCGTTTATGATTTCCACCGATTCGTGAAGTGCATCTGGTTGACCAACATTTATAAATTTGGCCGCATCTGCACCACGCACATTGAAATATTTTTCCCAATCGAATCCTGTAAATTCATCCATAAATTCATCGCGCGACATTTTGTGATAATTTGCGTGTGGGTCGCGTAAAACTTCTTTGGTATGAAAAGATTTTGCCATACGTTCTTCCAATGCATAGATTTTTTTTGCATCAGCATTGATACCAAAATTTTTTAATTGCGCAGAAATAAACTCGATATATTTTTGACGAATGTTTTCTGTTTGTGAATCATCGTCAAAATAATAATCCCGCGGCAGACCGATTCCACCCTGGTGAATATTATACAGGTAATGTTCGCTGTCGCGTTCGTCCAACCCAACCGCATCATTCCAAAACGAAGATATAAATCCGTGCATACGTCCCAAATATTCTGGTAATTCGTCTTTGCTTTTTATCGCATCAATTTCATCAAAGTATTTTTTTACACCAACAACACCGTCCGCGTTCAGGCGCGATTCGTCCATTGCAATTTTATACAACGTGCCGATTTTGCCACCATCGTTTTCGGCAATTTCACGTACACGGTTCAAATTCGTGTCGTGCAGTATTTCAAATGCGCCATACCGAACATAATCGTCCGGGATTGGATTTGCGCGTCGCCAACGCAATGTTGCATAGTCAAAAAAATCATCCGCCGGATTCACCGATGTTTCAATACTGTTCATTTTGATTCCTGTATTCATTACTTTTTCCCCTTTGATTTTTATTGCCAATATTACCGATGCCACAACGGCGATAACCCCCAAAATATTCAACCAAGTGTGTCGCATTTTACCTCACCAATTTTTCGATTAAATCATCCAAGATTAACATACCGGCATTTGTTGCCCGTATTCTGTCATCTGCAAACGTTATCATATCCAGATGCGATTTTGCAAATTCCAAATTTAATATTTTTTTTGTTGCCCCATCAACGCGCACCCCCCGCGTTGTGCGCATACCGGTTATTACACGTTCAATCGCACGTGCATTATCCGTCATTGGTTGAAACATTTTATATGCGCCCAATTCTTCGTACCATGTGCCATCAATAAAAACGCGTCCCGCCGCACCATCGCCAATACCAATATATGGCGCACCGTCCCATACATTTTGATTGTGCCGACATTCGTGACCGGGCGTGGCATAGTTTGAAACTTCGTATCGTGGTAATTTCAAAGCGTCGCCAATCGCAATATACATTTCTGCCATTGTTTCATTGTCTGGCATATTCAAATTCATTTTTCCAAACGGTGTATTGGGTTCTATCGTCAATTCATACAAAGAACAATGTGCCAAACCAATTTTATTTATTTCATTACATATATCGATAACATCCCTTGGGGTGTCCCCGGGTAATCCATATATAAAATCGGCCGAAACACGGATGCCGCGTTTTAATCCGGAATCCAGTAATTTGCGCGCATCATACGCATTGTGAATTCGTCCCAAGAATTTTAACCGTTCATCATCAAAAGATTGCACACCCACCGACAGGCGATTCACGCCCGCCGCGCAAAATTCACCAAGTTTCACGTCGTCTAATGTCCCGGGATTTGCCTCTATCGTGATTTCTGCGTTTGCATCAACATCAAAGTTTTGTCGAATTGTATCCATAATTTCTGTGAAATTTTTTGCCGGCATCATTGACGGGGTTCCGCCACCAAAAAATATTGTTGGCACCGACACATTTCCCAATATATTTGAAAAATGCTTAATTTCATCAATTATTCCACGCGAATATTCGTCCCAATCAGGCGTGTGGCACGCGCGCGAAAAAAATGCGCAATAATTGCACTTAGATAGGCAAAATGGGACGTGAATATATATATTATGCGACGTTTTCATATTGGGATAATATTACAACGCATCCGGTAAAGGGCAAGCGATAAATTCGCTTTATATATTTCAAAAATTATGATATAATACCCCAGGAAAAAGGAATGAGAAAGGTATTAATTTCGTTTTTACCGGCAATTTTGATTCATTTCGCGGCGTTCGGCACAAATGAAGGGGTCCCGGTTTACTATCAAAAAAGTGCGAAATCTAATTCTAACCAGTTAAATTATGGCGAATACGCAGATAAGGGTTATACCAAATATGTCGGCACATCTGGTTCCAAACAGGTTGTTGGAACGCGCACATATACGTATCGAAATGAATATAAAAAGGCACCTGAAATCGCGGAATATATTGATGGTATGACATATACAAATTCCGGGGCGATGACGGTAAATGGAATTTCAACCACCACAGATATTGAACGCAGAACGCATATCTATGCCGGCT
This sequence comes from Candidatus Enterousia sp., assembly GCA_045546075.1. Lineage (GTDB taxonomy): Bacteria > Pseudomonadota > Alphaproteobacteria > Rs-D84 > Rs-D84 > Enterousia. The sequence goes on along the minus strand of JAZQCF010000004.1, from coordinate 101,570 downwards.
ATTCTCGTCGTTTTGCAGATTTTGAATTCAAAACGGGTGTGAATTCTGTTTTGGAATGGGACGATATGGTTTTTAACGAGGCCACCGTTGGTGCGCGCCACGTATTTTCGCTGCGTAATTTTGATATGTTTGCATTTGGTGAATATACATATGGCGATATGTCGCACGGTGGGTTATCTATGGACTATGATTTGGAACCATATGATTGGGCGACCCCGTATGATGGAATTTTCACAATATCAATGGGTGACCAATCCGGGCGTTCGCATCATATGCGATTCGGCCTGGGGGCGCATCACGTATGGGATATTGGTGGTTGGAAATTTTCACCGGTTATTGGGTATGAAATTTTCAAGCACGATTTGAAGATGTCTGATCATCTGTACCCGAACCAGGGTATATACCTGCCATTGATGACCAGTGGTGGCGAATACGTGTACGGTGATGCCGAAGGTAATTATTTTTCTATGCCGACCGATGTAACCCCACCAAATAATTGGTACCAGGTTTGTATGGGTCCCGAAGATATGCGTGTTGTCAACCAATCTACGGGTACCGCGCTGGGCGGGTATGTGACGGGTTACGGCAATTTCCTGAATACAATGGAATATGACCCATCGTGGGGTATTGTTCCGTGGGGTGTGCCTGAGGGTGACTGTGTCATCATTGGTGGTGATGGCCCGATTAAGGTTGGCGGTGTAACGCATATTTATAACACAACGTGGAGTGGTTTCTATCTGGGGTTAGAGATAGAAAAACAAATGACACTTGCGGACAAATTGCGCTTTTATTTCCAGGTCGGCCTGCCAAAATATTCGTCTGAAGGCATTTGGCCGAATCGGACCGATTGGCAACAGAGCCCAAGTTTCCTGGACGAAGGTTCGAACGGCGCATATTCGTATGCCGCAGAAATGGAATATGACCTGCGGTTGTCATCGCGCCTTCAGTTGGCGTTCAAGGTTGATACAAATCTGTTCCATGTGGGAAAAATTCCCGGAAAAATCTATATCGCCGAATATACCGATTTTATGTATGATGAAAACGGTCAATTAATCGTAACCGAAGGAATCGACCCGGAAACCGGTGCAACGGTTTTATATCCGGAATTACAAATTGTTTCGGCACATACCGAACATGTTAATAATGCATTGAAACAGGCAACATGGCAATCATTTGGATTGCATATTGGATTCAAATACGCATTTTAATGGGGGATAATATGCGGCGTATATTCGCATTTGGCGCATTTTTATTGGTCTGTGGTGCGGCCGTTGCCGATGGTGGCGCGTTTGATATGGCGCGTTGGGATTCGGTAATTGCAGATGTGCGTACGCGTGCGGCGGCAAAAAATATATCGACGGATACAATCAACGCAACACTGCGAAATCCGGCGTTTATTCCATCCATTGTGCGCAGCGATAAAAATCAATCGGAATTCAAATTGACGTTGGACGAATACCTGGCGCGCACAGTAAATTCGACGCGCGTTGCGCGTGGCCGTCAAATGCGTGCAAAATATCCAACTTTGTTGGTGCGCACCGAAGAAATTTATGGGTTGCCGCCACATGTGATTTTGGCGTTTTGGGGAATGGAATCAAACTATGGCGAAGTCAAGGCGCGGCACCGTCTGGTTGATGCGTTTTTTACACTGATTTATGATGGTCGGCGTGAAAAATTCTTTGGCGAACAATTATTGGCATTGATGAAAATTGCCGACGATAATAAATTGGATATAAATAATATCAGGGGCAGTTGGGCCGGTGCCATGGGCCATTTTCAATTTATTCCAACAACATTGGCATCATATGGCGTTGACGGCAACGGGGACGGCCGTGTTGATATTATCGACAGCGTCGGTGATGCGATGGCCAGTGCGGGAAATTACCTGAATAAATTGGGGTGGAATAAAAACGAACGCATTGTCCGGCGCGTTATTTTGCCGGCGGATTTTGACACATCTGTTTTGGATGGCAAAACCAAAAAGACATTGACCGAATGGGCAGAATATGGTGTATTGAACGCGGACGGCGGTCCAATCCCAACGGGCAATATGGTGGCGGGCCTGGTTGCAGACGTGGCGAATTGGCATGCGAATTCTGCGGATGATTTTGCCCCAGATGCCGATGTTGCCCCACGTCCAGTAATTACGGCATATTTAACATATCCAAATTTTTATCGCATTAAAAAATGGAATAATTCAAATTGGTACGCGATTGCGATTGCAGAACTTGCCGACCGGTTAAAATAGGCATACAAAAATCAAAAAAATAAAAAGATTGCACCTTACCATAATGTTTGGTATTCTTAATGCGACGTTATTGAAAACCAAGGGGTTATTCTATGGCTATCAAGGTTCGTGATTTCGAAGTTCGCCTGACGCGAAATAAAGAAGAACGCAAAATGGTGCGCAATTTGCGCTATGATGTTTTCGTAACCGAAGAGGGCGCATCTGCCACGGCCGAACAACACGAATTGCACGAAGAATTTGATGATTATGATAAATATGCCGAATATATGGCTGTGTTCCATAATGGAAAAATCGTTGGCACATATCGTATCATAGATAAAAAGGCCGCCGATAAAATGGGTGGGTTCTATACCGAAACAGAATTCAATATATCGAAAATTAAAAAGGCATCGGACAATATTGCCGAAATGTCGCGCGCCTGTGTCGCACGCGAATATCGTGAAAACGCGTTGGTGATGCGTATGTTGTGGGCGGGGCTAAGTGAATATGTTTTACGCCGGCGTATTGCGGTTTTATTTGGTGTTGCATCTTGGGTTGGGCAAAAGCCTGTTGAATCGGCCCAGGCCATATCCTATTTATACTATAACCATTTGTCACCGTTGCGTCTGCGCGCACGCGTGATACCGGAAAATTTTGCCGAAGGTGCGGACCCGCGTATGTCGAAAATGAATATTTTGCCACGCGCATATGTTGATGAAGAAATCGCAAAAAAACAAATGACACCGCTTATCAAGGGCTATTTGCGTATGGGGGCCACGTTTGGGTCGGGCGTGTTTATCGATAAACCGTTTAACACATACGATGTATTCGTTATGATGCAGTCCAAAAATATGGATGCCGCGTATCAAAAACATTTCTATGGTCGTGAAAATGCATTGGATCATTTGGATGTGAAACCACGTCCAATTCAAACACTGGGCAAAATTATGTTGATGCCGATAACGGGGCCATTGAATATGTTGGGTGCGTTCTTTGAATTCTTGTTGCGTGAAGACGCGGCGGATGCAGAATTTATTGATGAACCAAACGAACCCCAGGATGAAAAATAAAATGGCACACGTTCGTAAACAAAATTTTTTTAACACGTTAACGGGATTGCTGCGCTTTGCGGCGTTTTGGGTAATGGTTATGGTGCAATTACCAATTATTATCCTGTTGCCGGCGCGCAAGAAAATAACCGTAAAATATATGGCGGTGTTTATGAAAATCTTGTTGGTGTTGGCAAGTATTAAAATCGTAAAGCACGGACAAATATCAAAAAAACGCCCTTTGTTGGTTGCGGGTAATCATATATCGGTGTTTGAAATTGCAACTTTCCCGGTTATGTTCGGAGGCAGTTTTGTTTCCAAAAATGATGTTCGCCATTGGCCGTTGGTTGGGTATATTGCGAACAAGTTTGGTGTTGTCTTTATTGACCGCCGCCCGTCCCACGCCGCCGATGCGTTGAAATTGGTCCAAGACGAGATTTCGCATATCGATTGGCCACTGTATATCTTTCCCGAAGGCACCACAACAAACGGCGCGTATGTCAAAGAATTCAAAAGCAGCCTTTTCAACGTTGCCGAAGGCACCGATGTCACCGTTCAACCGGTCGTGACCCAGTATTGTTTTCACGATGGCACGCCGATTGGGGACCAAGATTTGGCGGAACACTATGCGTATTTTGATAATAAAAAACAGACACAAGGCCCGTATTGTTCGCGCGAACGCAGTGCATTTGGTCAAATATTTCATATAATGGTTTTGGGTGGATTCCGCGTAGATGTTTATATGTTGCCACCACCGCCTTTGGCGGGTATGGACAGAAAACAAATGGCAACCGAGTTGCACAAAATAATTTCAAATAAATATATGGAAATCAAAGGTAGTAAAAAATGAAAACAGCAATAACCCCGACAAGGGCGGAAAATTTTAGTGAATGGTATCAAAATTTAATTGTGGCGGCCGATTTAGCAGAAAATGCGCCTGTGCGCGGATGTATGACAATCAAACCGTACGGTTGGGCAATTTGGGAATTGATGCGCGATGAAATGGACAGGCGGATTAAGGCATCTGGTGTACAAAATGCAAATTTCCCATTGCTTATCCCGATTGAATTTTTTAACAAAGAGGCCGAACACGTTGCCGGATTTGCCAAAGAGGCCGCGGTTGTTACCCATTATCGTTTGAAAATGATAGATGGAAAATTACAGCCGGACCCGGAATCGAAATTGACGGAACCTTATATTATTCGTCCAACGTCGGAAACAATTATTGGCGAAGCGATGTCGCGTTGGGTACAATCATATCGTGATTTACCTTTGAAATTAAATCAATGGGTAAATGTTATGCGTTGGGAAATGCGGCCGCGTATGTTTTTGCGCACTTCGGAATTTAATTGGCAAGAAGGTCATAATGTTTTTGCCACGCATGACGAGGCCAATGCCGATGCACGTAAAATGCACAAAGTGTATGGCGATTATATGCGCGATGTTTTGGCAATACCGTGCATTATGGGCGAAAAAACACCCGAAGAAAGATTTGCCGGTGCCGATCATACATACACGGTTGAACAAATTATGCAGGATGGCAAGGCATTACAGGCCGGCACTTCGCACGATTTGGGGCAACATTTCGCAAAATCTTTTGGTATTCAATACCTTGGGACCGATGGTAAATTGGCGCACGCATGGACAACATCGTGGGGAACATCAACACGTATGATGGGCGGCCTGTTTATGACACACAGCGACGATGACGGATTGATTTTGCCGCCGGCCGTTGCCCCATACCAGGTTGTAATTATTCCAATCACACGTGGTGATGAAAATATCGATGCAATGAACGAATTTACCGCCAATTTGGAATCTCAGTTGCAAGAACACGGTATTCGCGTTTTGACGGATAACACTGATATGCGCGCACCAGATAAAATGTGGAAATGGATTAAGCGTGGCGTTCCATTGCGGGTTGAGGTTGGTGCACGTGAAATGGAAACCGGCACTGTTACAGTTACACGGCGCGATTTGGGTAAATCTTCGCGTGAGGCGATTTCTGTTGCCGATTTTGGTGAAGCGATTGCATCAAAACTTGATGCGATGCAACACGATATGTATACCGCCGCAGCGGAACGCAATAAATCTATGATTCACAATGTTGCGAACCTGGATGAATTGAGTGCCGAACTGGACAAGGGAACGATTGGATTTTTCCGTATCAAATATACCGAAACACAAAACGAAAAATTTGATATGTTAATTGAAAAATATAAAATTTCCCGTCGTTGTCTGGATGATGCCGACCCAAGTTTTGTGTTTGTTGCAAAATCATATTAAAAAACGGGGCGTTGCCCCGTTTTTTAATCCTTGCACGCGGTTATAAGATTATGCGTTAATGTTTGTTCGGTTGCGCCACGTGAATTTAATACTATGGTGCTTTTGCCGCCCATTAAAAAGCATTGAATTTCCCAATCGTTGGACAGCACCGACAAAGATTTGAATATCGCGTTGCCTGTATTTATGTTGTCCACTATAACTATGTCGGCGGATTCGCCGGTTAAATGTTTTTCTGCGCGAATATTTTGGTCCAACGCGACATCTAATTGTTCAACGCGCAATGTGCCCGCCGGAAATTCATTTACGTGCGCCGCGTGCCACGAATGCAACATTGGCGATATTTTTGTGTTTGTATCACCGCCCGCCGATATCAGCGATATAAACGGTGCACGCGCCGTGCCAAAAATTTGCCCAAATAATTTTACTGCGTTTTGCACAATGTGCGTTAATTGATTTTCATCCGGCATTGGAACGCACGCCGCATCGGTCAGGATAAATGGCGAACGATTCCCCGTTTTGTTAAAGCACACCGCACAATGTGTAAGATAGAATTTTTCGCCGGCATACAGTTTTTTATTTATCGCAATTATGTGGCGCAGAAAATCGTTCGAATATATATCACACTTTAATAAAACAAAATCATCGGGCGCGCCGTTCAGTTCATCATTTTCAGGTGCCTGTTCCCATCCCGCGATGTTTTTACATTCAAGTGTGGCGCGCTCGATTGCGTTTTTATATTTATCGGTTATATTTCCAAAACACAGAATTTTTTTCATTTCTTTTTCCCTTTTTCAATCCGTATGCGTGGAATCCTAACAAAATATAAATGTTTTTATCAAATACTTTTTTATGATATAATTAATGCGTACATAACCAAGAGAGAATACATATGAAAACGGCGATTATTGGTGTTGGGTCGGTTGGTTCGGCGGTCGCGACCGCGGTCAAGAATACTGGCCTGGTCCACGAAATTGTTTTATTTGACCGCGATGGTGTGCGCGCACGTGCCGCCGCCGAAGATTTAGGACACGCGGCGACTTTTGGGTTTGATGTCAAGATTTCTGCGGTGAATAATTATCGCGGAATTCGTGGTGCCGATATAGTTATTATATCTGCCGGCGCAAATCAAAGGCCCGGTGAAACGCGAACGGACCTGTTACAGAATAATGCAGAAGTTATTCGCGATATTGTCCCCCAAGTTATGGAAAATGTTGATGCAAAAAATGTTATTTTAATATTGGTTACGAATCCTTTGGATGTAATGGTTATGTTGGCCCAAGAAATTTCTAAATTGCCACCATCACGCGTTATTGGGACGGGAACTATGTTGGATACGGCGCGCCTGCGCACGATATTGTCGCGCGGATTGGACGTGTCGCCGCAATCGATTCATTCATATGTGTTGGGCGAACACGGCGACAGCAGTGTTATTGATTGGTCGTCTGTTACGGTTGGTGGATTGTCTTTGGATGATTTCTGTCGCCAAACAAAAATTCCAATGACCGCCGCAACACGTGAAACAATCGAATATCGGGTTCGCAATGCGGCGTATGAAATTATTCGCGGTCGTGGCGCAACGTGGGACGGAATTGGTGCAGCGGTTGCCGATTTATTGCGATGCATAATAAATGATGAACGCAGGATATTGACGGTATCCACCGTTGGTGGGGTGGGGCATCACACGGTTGCGATGTCTTTGCCAAGAATTGTTGGACGGTGCGGTGTAATTATGACATTGATGCCGAAAATGTCGCCGGCGGAATCGGGCGCATTGCGGCGCAGTACACGAATCATTCAAAAGAATTTTGCGCATATTTAATATCGGCGGGGAAAACATACCCGCCCGTTGGCAAACATTCATATTTATATGCACGCATTGGTGTGGTATTTTTGTGATACAGGGGAATCATAAAATGCCAACCAATGTAGAATATATTGAACTTTCGAATGGTCGCGGTTTTTGCGCCCGATATAACAATGTTCAAATTGGCGAAATAGATATTGCGATTGTTGGTGCCGACCGATTGATTATAGAATCCACACAAATTGATGATAAATATGCGAACGGTGATTTGTGTAAAAAATTGGTAGAATGTGTTGTGGAATTTGCACGTTCCACCGGCCGAAAAATTTTATGCCTGTGTCCACGTGCGCAATCGATTTTTAATCGATGTCCGGAATTTGATGATGTGCGCCTGATTCAGGTGGCGGCGTAAAAAAAACGGCGGATAATTTACCCGCCGTTGTTTTACATATTCAAATTATCGATTACAAATTTCCAATCTATTAAATAATTCAAGAAAGTATCAACAAAATCAGCACGTCGATTTTGAAAATCCAAATAATATGCGTGTTCCCACAAATCCAGTGTCAATATCGGTGTTTTGCCATGCGCAATCGGCGTGTCCGCATTTTTTGTGGCGAATATATCAAATTTATCATTGTCGTATGTTAACCATACCCAACCCGAACCAAATACGTCGCCGGCAACAGATTTGAATTTTTCTTTGAATTCGGTTGCACCACCAAATGCATCCGCGATAATATCAGGAATCGCGGTATTTCCACGCCCCAGGCAGTTAAAGAAAAATTCGTGGTTAAAAACCTGGGCCGCATTGTTGAATATTTTTTGTGCCGTATCATTGCCCGCCGAATTTACAATTATTTCACGCAAATCCATATCGGCATATTTCGTGTCGGCAATTAATTTATTCAGGTTCGCAATATATGTCGCCAAGTGTTTTCCGTGATGCAATCGCACCGTATCCACAGACATATATGGGACCAAATCTGTTTCGCGAAACGGCAATGGAAAATCGTTCAGGTTAAACATAATTTCCTCCTTGGGTTGTTTTATGTTTTCATATTACAAAATAATTTTTTTATTGCCATGGGAAAAATAGTTTAATTTTTTATAAAAATAACTTGCACCGATGCGGATGTTATTTCTATAATCAAAAAAAATTCAAAAGGAGAAAAGAAAATGAAAAAATTATCACTGTTCGGTATTGTCGCAGGTGCGGTGTTGGCGGGTTCTGTAAATGCGGCGGATATTACAATTTATTATTCCCCAACATGTCCGCATTGTCATCATGCGCGTGATTTTATTTCAAATAATTTAATTTATGAATATCCAAATTTGAATGTTACAACGGTCAATGTTATGGAATCGGCGAATCGTCCGGAATTTATGGACACGTTGAAAAAGTGTGAATACGAATCGGGCGGGGTTCCGGTTTTGGTGATCGGTGAAAAATGTTTCCAGGGCTATGCAGATTCTATGGCGGATGATTTGCGTGCCGCGATCGAAGCAGATATGACCGATGCGGCAAAGTCTGTTGCGGCGGAAAACAAAAAATCACTTGCGGCGGATGCCGATGCATTCAAAAAGGCCCATACGGACAGGTTAAATGCGATTGTTGAACGTGAAGTTGTTGCGACCGATGATGCCGCGCAAAAAAAAAATAACACGGTAACGTCGTCGAAAAAAACGAACAGCGGTTGGGTGTTTTACGTAATCTTGGTCGCGTTGGTTTTAGGACTGGGTTTCGTATTAACACGCAGAGACAACAAAAAATAACGGATGAATAATGTTTAATTTAACCGGACTTGATTATATCTATATTGGGATATTGTTGGCATCAACAATATGGGCAACAATTCGTGGCGGAATTTATGAAACGGTTGCGACATTGTCGTGGGTTGTTGCGGCGATAACGGCGCGTTTTGTGTCGCCAATGTTGGATGGTTTGTTACAATCGTGGTTCGGCCTTGCCGAATCTACGGTTGGCACATTGGTTGCGTCATATTTCATTGTATTCTTTGTGATTTTGTTGATTGTCGGTTTCTTTAACCAGAAACTGCGTGATAAAATTCAAGACAGTATAATGAATGTCACCGATCACACATTGGGCGTGATATTTGGAATTGTGCGTGGTGTTGTGGTTATGGGTGTCGCGTATTGGGTTGCATTGTGGTATTATTCGGATGCGCCGCGTATGCCCCATTGGATAGAAGATGCGCGCACGCGCCCAATTATGCAAATGACGGCGGTAAAATTGGACGAATGGTTTATCCCGGGCGCAGAAAATAAATTATTGCAACGCGATGTTGCGGGAACGCGTGAATCGAAAAAGATTTTTGATAACCTGATAAACCCGCGCGTTGTGGATAATGACGCGGCCGCAACAAAAACAACAGATGCGCGTCCGGCACCGCGCCCGAACGAAGAAACGGGATATAAAAATTCGGAACGGTCCGCACTGGAAAACCAACTGTTACAGATAGAATCTGTTGCGAACGCGGTTGAAAAGCGCGAAGCCGAACGCATCAAACAAGAAAACAAAAATTAAAAAAACGGAATCAATCGATTCCGTTTTTTTTAATGGTGTTTTTATTATTGTTTTGATTTTTATCCAATTTTAGTGTAACATACTATTGACAGAGCGATTGCTTTGTTGGGTGTCAGAACCCATTTAATGTATCGTGTCCGCGGGGACAAAAAATACCTCCAATCGGCGTGGTTGGAGGGCGGCGAATATATTGAATAAGCCCACTATTTTCGATACATTATAGTTCTGAACCTCCAACCACTTGCTTTGTCTGGTGGTTTTTTGTTCGTGTCTAATCGAACATTCGTAAAGAAAGGATAAGGTATGAAAAAATTTATAGTTGTGTGTATATTCGGCTTAATAACCGTCCAGTCGTTCGGCCAAGTAGATTCTGATAGCGACAATATTGTTAACAACGCAACAGAATTGTTTAATGCCACAAAAATAGTTTGTTCGGGATTATCCGATGAAATTTCAAAAGTTTCAAATGTATCAAAAATAAACACCGCGGTAACCGGGGTTGGAACCGTTGCAGCCGGTGGTGCTTTGGCGGTTGGAATGGCAAAATCAAGTGAAGAAAGGGAAATAGAATCGTTGATAGACAAAATTTGTGCCAATGGTGGATGCAGCGCAGAAAGTGTTAATGCGATGAGCCTGGAACAATTTTATACAAATGTCATTTCCCCAATGGCAGAAATTGCGGAATTACAGAACAAGTTAGACCACTCTAAAAAATTGGGTAATTGGCGCACCGGTTTAATGGCCGGAACAATCGGCACAAATTTGGCATCTGCAATAATATCGGGCGTAAACGCAAATCAATCTGATTTGATTCAGCATATAGAGGCGTGCAATAAAATGATAAAATCTTTGTCAGATATGCCGGCCAAATTGACATCTGCGGGTGTAAGTCCGTTGGATAATCCAATAGCGAAAAAAATCAATAATGTAAAGACCTGGTGTAACCAGATAAACGTCAGTGATGCACAAAAAATAGAAAAACGTATGAAAGGTGTAATGGGCACATCAATCGCGGGCGTTGTGGTTGGTGGTATTGGCACAGCGGCCAGTGCATCATCCAATTCCAATAAATATATGAATGCGGAACAAAGAATCGCCTTAACAGAATCTGAAAAACAAAGTGTAAATAATTTGAATACGACGGCCAACATAATGTCGGGGGTTAATGTTGGTACAGGTTTGGTAGAGACGGGGTTAAATATTTCACTAATAACTTTAACAAAAAAAATGATACGCCAAGCCGAAATGTGTGAAGAGGCTTTGCAACAGTAGGAGAGAAAATATGAAGAATTTTTTAATAATTTTGTCCTGTTTGTTTTATGTCCAAAACGCGTATTGTGACAATCCGCCATTCAATATAGAATCTATGAATGCGGATTACATTGCCGGCAAGATTGATTTGGCAACGGCGATCGTGTTGTGTAAAAAAATTGTTAATTATGCGAATGTAAGTGAAATTGAGGTGCTTTTACCGTATACAACGGACACAGGTAAAGAAATGTGGCATTCAATAAAGCCAGATGATTGTGAGTCTTCGCCTGATTGGGATTATGACAGAAATTTGAAATGGGTTTGGAATATTGCAATGTATTCGGCACGGATTGTGGTAGAAACCGGTGTTAAAGAACATTCCCAGTGTCATCAATCGTATATGGAAAGGCTGGCGAGAAGTAAATGTGGCAATGAACATAGTTATGACGGCTATACTATTATTCCGGGAACAAGCAAAAATATAGATTGTTCCAAAACAGATAATAGATGTGTTGTAAGCCGACCGGCCAGCAAGGGCGGCAAAAATAAATTTTATAATGTTTGTTGTTTGGTTCCTATTGTTAATTGTGAATCCACGACATCTGTTACCAACGGATATTCGGAACAGGTTTTTTCTGGTACGAATGGGGATATTCAGATCAGAGATAGGAGGATCACGGACATTGCATTAAGCCTTAGTGATTATGGATATGATTGCAAACCAAATATCGAATAGTTATGAAACAAATCATCGTATGGTTTTTATTGTGCGTGCCGTTAATTTCTTGGGGTGATGACGCGTGTACCAATCCTGAATTGTATACGATTGATAAACGGTGCTATGTTACCGATGAACAAAAACAAGAGAAACCATATAATGCGGTTGCGACATTTGTTTTTGCCAATGAACGCACACATTGTTCGGGGACCATAGTAAAAAGACAAGGGCTAACACAAGACGATGTGGGATATTTTTTGTATACCGCCAAACATTGTGTAGATTCTAATCACGATAATATTATTGACGATTTGGTAAGAATCAGGTTGCCAAATGGTCGCGAACTTAATGCACGGTTGGTCAAAAAGGGCAATTTTAATTATGCCGATGGAACGAATCCAACCGGGGATTGGGCAAAGTACAGATTGCTAACAATCGGGTCAAATTCAGCCGATGGTGTAAAAGAGGTTTTAGATGGTGCGTATGTAAAAATAAACGATTCTTTTGCCCGTGGTGCCAAAGATGTCCGGATTATTGGTTATGGTGCATTAAAAATAATGAGTGATCAAGAAATACAAGAATTTAAGTATGATTATATAAAGTTCATCGAGAATGTTGTTAAGGTCCAAGACACTCATACGGCGGATGGTGGGGTGCGAGGCAACGGCGTAGAAATGTTTATTTTGAACAATCGTCAGCGTTTTGAAGACAATTTATTAAAAGTTTCTAAATGTTCCCAAAATTCAAAAAGTCAGTTTACAGGCTGCCAAGGCTGGAGTGGTAATTCCGGCGGGGGTGCATTTGATGATAACGGTAATTTAATGTGGATAGTAACATTGGGAAATTATCAAATTGGTGGCGCGGAACACGCCAACGTAGCGGGTGGTATAAATTTCCTTCCGTTTGGCAGATTGCCAAATGAAGAAAAGTAATTTTCTTAAATAAATACCATATGTTTGGTCAATAAAACCAAAAACGGAATCAATCGATTCCGTTTTTTAATGTTCCAAAATTTTTTTACAGTTTTCGATAATTTGGTGCTTTGCGCTTTTTAGAAATTCGCGTGAATAATGTTTTCTGTTTTGCAATAATCGAAAAGACATGGCCTGGCTAACCAGGCAATGTGCATTGATATATGCGCTTTGTTTTGTCGCGCCGGTTTCTTGGATTATCAAATTTACAAATTGTTTTTTTAATGGTTCCATAATTTCTGAATAAATTCTGTCGCCACCCGGTGTTGTGTTTAACAATTCGCGAAACAAAATCAATGCCATAGAATTTGAAACATTATTAGAAAACAGATAATCAAAAAATTCTCCAATTATAAAAACAATTTTTTCACCGGCCGGAATATTGCATTTGATATATTCATCTGTTTTTTTAATAAGGTTTTCTTGAACATTATTTATAATATTGTCAATAACCGCATCATATAATTTCTGTTTGGAACCGAAATAGTAATTTATTGTGCATAAATTCACCATGGACACGGTGACCAAACTGCGTGTAGATACGCCGTCAAATCCATGCTCTGCGAACATAGTAGTCGCATTTTCCAACAATTTTTCTTTTGTGTTTTTCATGCAACCCCCTTTGTGTCCATAAAATTTAGCATAACAAAGAATTTAAATCAATTACTCAATTCTTTATGCTCTGTTTTAATTATGCAATTCGCGACGGTCTTGTCGTTGCACCGAATAGAAAAATTATTATTTGAACAACGATAGATTTCAAGTTTATCGCCTTCAAATGTCTGGTTTATAAATTGTATTTCAATTGCGGTAATTGGGTTTTCTTTTATCCATGATAAACTGTATTGATTGATAATATGCCGAACATAGGTCATATTATTTGTGTGTTGGCAATAATCAATGTCTGTAAAGCGCGAAACGCCGGTATCAATCAATTCGATTGGTTCGAAATTTGTATTGGTAAATTCAATATTTATTTCTGGGGTGGTTGGCAAAATATGTTCGTCTATGCCGACGGTATCACAGCGCCGAATTTTCCCGGTTGATAAATCCAGTGCGCAAATTTGTGTGCGTGCCGCAATAGCAATTTTATCATTAGATTTTATGACTGTATCAACTATCATTTTGGCATTGCCGATTGAACTGATATAACATTCGGCGGTATATTCGTCCATCCAGTGCAGTGTTTGATAAATTTCGACACGATTGCGAATAAACACCCACATTGCATTGTATTCGCGTATGGATGTAAGGCCATCTATTTTTTGTTTTCCCATAAATTCTGTAATCATATTTTCTACAATTTGAAATGCCCCAATCGCAGATAAATTTACCGACGCATCACACAGGCTGGCGGCGACACTGGATTGTTTTACCAATTTCATAAAAACTCCCCTTATTTAAAAACCACCAAATAATATCACAGGCTATTATTTAAGTCAATCGTTTGATTTTTTATTATTCCGTAATCATAAAATACACAATTTTATAACACAACGACACAGGTAAAAATTCCTTTGTTTTTTATAACGCACGCAAAAAAAAGAAAAACCGGCAAAACGCCGGCTTTATTCCTGGTGCCAGTTGTCGGACTTGAACCAACGACCCTCTGATTACAAATCAGATGCTCTACCAACTGAGCTAAACTGGCAATGCCCCATAATTATACATATGCGCGAAACCAAAGCAAGTAAAAATTTGCGTTTTATAAAATAAATCTTGAAAATGATGTTTAAGGGGTTAGTATTCAAATTATGATAAAATTACCTGAACTTTTGGCACCGGCGGGAACACTGGATGCGTTCAAAACCGCGATTCTATATGGCGCGGATGCTATTTATGCCGGATTGCCGGGCTTTTCAATGCGGGCGCGCGCGAAAATTACCACCGAAGAGGTTAAAGCAGGTATAGAATTGGCGCATGCCGCGGGAAAAAAAGTATATTTGGCGTTTAACCTGTTTGCGCACGATGGCGAGTTTGCAAATATGCCGCGGGTTTCACAAATAATACAGTATTTGAAGCCTGACGCATTAATTGTGGCGGACCCCGGTGTTTTAACATGGGTACGGGAAAATCATCCAGATATGCCGATTCATATTTCAACCCAGGCGAACATTTGTTCGGCCGCATCCGTGAAATTCTGGCAGAATGCGGGTGCGTCTTTGTGCGTCCTTGCGCGTGAGGTTTCGCATAAAGAATTTATATCTATCCGTCGTGCGTGCCCGGACATAAAGTTAGAGATTTTTGTTCACGGCGCAATGTGTATGGCGTATTCGGGTCGTTGTTTGCTGTCGAACTTTATCACGGGTCGTCCGGCGAATCGTGGTGCGTGCGCGCAACTGTGCCGGTGGAAATACGATGTTGTCTTGCGCGAAAGCGAAACCGGTATTGAAATGCCGATAACCGAAGACGAACGTGGCGCATATATTATGAACAGCAAAGATTTGTGCTTGATGCCGCGCCTTGCCACGGTATTGGAATCCGGTCCCGATTCGTTAAAAATCGAGGGGCGCAACCGCAGTGAGTATTATGTAGGCAGTGTCGTTCATGCGTATCGTTGCGCGATGGATGCGTATGCGCGTGACCCGGCGGGTTTTGACCCGCGACCATATATGGAAATGTTAAATGTTTTGGAATCGCGTGGATATACAACGGCGTTCTTTGATGGGCCGGTTCCACCCGATGCACATAATTATGATTCTGCGCGGTCTACATCAAATTATCAGGCCGCCGGTGTCGTAACGGCGGTGGCGGATAATTCAATAACACTTGAATTGCGCAATGAAATAAAATCCGGTGATGAAATAGTTTTTGTTTTGCCAAATTGTGCAAATGGCCCGGTTATAAAATTAGAAAATATTATAAATGCCGCGAACGATACGGTTTTGCCAAAAATGTCCGCAGGCCAGCATAATTCAATAAAAATTCCGCGTAAATGGATTCCCGCGGAATATAACGATAAAATATCGCCATACGTTTTGGCGTATAAGCATAAATAATTTTACTTCCGTTTTTGTTGCAAGATATATTTACGATATGCGCGTTCGAAGTCGCGTGGATTTATATCCGGGTTTATATTTATCTTGTTCGGTTGTTTGTCCGCCCAATCGTAAAATGTGTTTGTCGCAGGCTGCGCCGGGGCGCGCAAAGTAATCAAAACATCGGTTGCGTTGATGGAATGTACGGTCTCTTGAAAGTGTTTTAATTCGATTTCAACTTTATTGGTTGCAATTTTTGCAGCCTCAAGACTGGTTTCGATTTTCAAATCTTTGTCCTTTGCAATCATCATTTTTTTGGTCTGGGTTTTACGATGCGAATTATAAAAATTCATCAAATAGTCCAATGCGATGTCTGGGTCGTCGGTTTTTTGCGATTTCAAAATTTCGTGCATACGGGTCAATGCGTTATACCATGATTTCCCAAGTGTCATATTCTTTGCCTGGTATTCTGCGACCAACGCGTCGTATAAAGACATATACGCACGTGAAAGTTTTTGTTTGGAATATCCGTCTAACTTTATTTGTGATTTTGGATTGTTTTGCTTGTTCATCACGCCACCCTTTGATAAAACATTTCACCTTTCATCAAGATATAATAAAATGTTGTTTTTTGTCAAGCGTTCATATTTTTAACATAATTGTTTTGACTTTGTTTGTGTGTTGCGTCATCATATTATGGTTATATTCCCAAAAGGCACTGTTGCCGATAACGGGCGGTGCGGGACTATAACACCAATCTTGCCAATAATGGGGGTTGGTGATAAACAAAAATATAAAAGGAAAATTTATGAAAAAAATTATAAGTATGGCGGTCGCAACTGCGGCGATAACAACATCTGCGATGGCGGCAAATATGGAAAATCCGTTGTATTTGCCATCGGGTGGTGATGTGTATTCCAAAACATCAATTGGTGTGATGTACAAGATTACAGATTCCACAGACAATCAGCGTCTGCGTGATAATGACGGTGCAACCGAATTCCCAATTTGGCGGCCGGTCCAAGAATTGGGCGTTGGTATCACGGACCGTTGGGCGGTGCATGGTACGGCCGGTTACACATATGACGGGGATATTGACCGCCGTGGATTCCACCTGGGCCGTCTTGGTACAACATATCGCGTTATCAAAGATATGGATGGTTATGTGTGGGATTTGTATGGTGATTTCCACCTGGGCGGAATTGAAAAGATGAAGGGTTCGTTAAACGCCTCCAAGGTTAAGCCGGGTGAATTCGTGTTCAACTATGATAATTATTCCAATGGTCGTTGGGGTGCACACGTTGGAACGAAGTTTGGTCGCACATGGTCGGACCTGACCGCCAGTGTTTATGGCGAAGTCCTGCGTACATGGGGTAATCATAATAACGAAATAAATGTTGCAGACCTTACGACCATGTTACCGGGTTTACCAAACAAAATATCGGTTGACCTTAAATCCACGTGGGAGGTTAACGCCGGTGCAAACATATTCTATCAAATGACCGATCGTTGGTCGGGCGGTTTGTCGTTTAATTATAAATATCACGCAACCAATGGTTTGGATAGTGTTTATACCGATATTCCGGCGGCAATCGCACCATATGTTGACGGTATGTTGTCGAAATATAAAGATATGCAAGATCACTTTAACGAATATGCGTTTATGTTGACCCTGGCATACCAATTCCGTGACGGGATACAAATTGCATGGTATGGCGAAAACACGTTTGATACCGGCGCACGCCTGTCTTCAAACACAACAGATGTCAAGATTGAAACGGGCTTTCGTTTGAATTTTGTGTTCTAATTTTGTAAATGTGAAAATAAAACGGGTCCTTTGTGGGCCCGTTTTGTATTAAACGCTTTTTTTAATATGGTTTTTATGATATAATGTCCCAAGAAAGGAAAGAAAGAGAGCATGAAAAAAATTTGGTTTTCTGCCGCTTTTACGGGATTTTATGTCGCCGCAATGGGGGGCGCGGGTGCCGCGTATCCGGTCTATGCGCAACAGTATCAGCAACAATATCAACAGCAACAAAAATACACACGTTCGGGTGTTGTTCAGTTGCCCGCCACAAACAGTACCGTATTGACGGTGAATTCGGCGGTCGCGGCAAATCCAACGCGCGTAACCGGCACATTGCCCAAGGTTGGGGCGGCGGCAACTGCGGCGGGTCGCCAGTATTATCAGCCTGCGGACTATGACCGTTTGGCGGACAGTGGTTTGTATGTGGGTATATCTGCGGCATATGCGGCCAGTGTTTCCGGCTCTATACATGCGGATTATGACGATGAAAAAGATTCTTATGTTGTTCCCGGTGCCTTTGCCGATGCGGATTTCAAAACGGATACTGTGATACCGCTTCAGGTTTCGGTTGGTGCCGCATTGAATAATGATTTTCGGGTGGATTTTTCATATACCCGCTATTCGGGATTAAGTTATCCCGACCATGTTATGACGGCCGATTATACGGGCGTTGCCAATGTAAACACGTCGGTCGAAGGTGGTGCGATAACCGCGAATACAACGATGTTAAATTTGTATTATAACTTGGATTCTTATACCGGATATTTGGCGGGTGGTTCTTTGCGGCCGTATATCGGTGTTGGTGTTGGTATATCGTTGAATACGATTGCGGACTATGTTGTCTATGATGAAACTTATTACAAGATTATCGAAGATTTGGGAACAACCATTGGAAATGCGGGCAAATTGACCGGTATATCGGACATATATGCGTATCACAATGGTGGCACCAATGAACAGTTGGCATTTATGGTCGAAGGCGGTATAACAACGGACCTTGGTGGTGGGATTAAGATGGATTTCTTTGCGCGTTATGCAAACCTGGGCAAGGTAAAGACATCGGGCAGTATTGTTTTATCGCAAACCGAATGGTTGTCGGACGGATATGGTGGCGAAGTTGCGGCGGATTACGACAGCGTTTTCCATTATACGAATTGGTATGAAAGCGGCCGGTTGTCTATGATTGATGTTGGTGCACGTCTAAGATTACAGTTCTAGTTTCATTTGTAATGCCACGGCGGGAGAGAGATGCGAATGACAAGAAACAGTGTTATTTTTTATTCAATGCTGGGTGCGATTGTCGCAGGGCACGCGTTTGCGGGTATTCGTGTTGGGAACCTGTCGCGGAATTATGCCGGAACATATAAAAATGTTGTTGGTCTGGAACAGCAATATTATAATTCTATCGCCGCCGATACGCCGGTAAATACGGTTGCAGAGCAGGCTTTGCCTATACCGGTGGCAAATACCGAATTGGCGGAACAAATACGCCGTGGTGAAGACACGAACACAAGTGTTGAAACGTTAAATAATTGCGCAAATATTTATCCCGATGGTGAATTCATTTGGGACCGTCCAACAATTGGTCGTGGTGCGGGTGGCGCACCAACCTGTGTCGCCGTTGTTGAAATGCGCGCGATTGGTGCAAACGGTGGTTTGGAATATAAGACCGTGGCGCGCGGGAAATTGGCGGCGGGCGATGTGATAAAATGTAATATATCGGATTTTCCAACGTCTGCATATTTACCCGAAATTACCCAGGTTGTATTCCCGGCGGATAATGCCCCCACGCGTGCGGATGTTATAAACGTCTTGAACGAAGAACAAAAGAACAAGGCCGGTTTGAAAATTGCGGCGGCGGCGGTTGTGTCGGGCATCGCAGGGAATTTGGTTGGCAAATCGGAAATCGGCAGTGACGGTCTGTTTGGAACCAACGAAGAGAAATTAAAATCCACCGCGGCGGGCGCGGCGATTGGTGCGGCCCTGATGACGGCAAGTACTTATTCAGGCAAGGTTGCCGGCGATGTTATACTGCACACGGGCGTGAACGCGGCGGCGGGCGGAATTGTTGGAAATATGATGGCGTCTGGCGATGCGGTCCTGCGCGTGGAAAAATGTACCTATAATGGTGTTGAAACCAAGTGTCTGTGGGGAAATCTGCAAAAAACAGACGATAAAAATCTGCCAACCAATGTGTATTACAGCCCCAACAAAGGCGAAATACTGGTCTGTGATGATTCTAATAAAAACTGTCAACGTGATGGGACATTGGTGTTCAAGAGCATCAGCACCAAGGGTGGCAAAAAAATAACCCAAATCGAATTGTCCGGCAAAGATGTCGATGCTTTATTGGCCGATGCCCAACATTACACCTTTGATGAAGATGATACAAATCGCGAAATGACCCGCAGTGAGAACGGCGCATATTTTGCGGCCAACGTTGCGCGCCGCGCGGGTGCACCATCGCCGGCGGTTATTGTTAATTTCATAGATTCTGCGTTCGGCATCAAAGCCAAAGATTGGTATAATTGGCGCAGTGTTCACAAAGAGGCGACAATATGCCTGCGTGATTCGCAAGGCAATCCGTACAAGTGCGGTAATGAAGCCACGGACGAAAAATCCGCCGATGCGGACAAGGCCACCGCGTACAACATTGATGATTTTAACCCAATTAAGTTAGATGCCGATGATGGCGGTGTTGTGGACTTTTCAAACAAGGCGCGCCTTGGTTCTACATTAAAGGGCGCGGGTGTTGGTGGCGCATTGGGCGGATTTTCCGGGTACCAGGGTGCGCAAAGTGACATTGAAGACCGCTTTGTCCAGGCGACACGTGAATATAACGATTCGTTGGAAAAGTTCTATTGTGGGTCCGGGCGAAAATTCCTGTCGTTCTATAATGACGAACTAATAATCCCAACAATGAAATAGTGGTTAGTGTAAAAACGGTTGCAAATGCGGCCGTTTTTATTTATAATATTTTCGCATTGGTTGACGACCGATGCGGGGTCTGAAAAATCCCTACTTGTTAAATCTCCACCACTTTGGTTGGAGGGTCTCGAATATATTGAATAAGAGACACTATCTAAACAAGTATAGTTTTCAGCCTCCAACCGTCAATTCGTCATTGACGGTGTTTTTATAACCAAAATGGAGGTATAAAATGGTTACATTGGTTGATTCAAAATATTTTGGGCGCGCAATGCGTAACGCGCGGCGGCATAATTGCCTGGGCGCAGATGACGTCGCAAAGATGTTTTCAATATCTGTGCGACAATTACATAAATATGAACAGGGTAAAGAAGTGATTCCGGACAATATTTTACAATCCATATTTTATCACGGGTTTTGTTTATTGCGGTGTCGGCGCGTGCCCCCAAAACACAAATAGAAAACGGGCGCGATTGCGCCCGCACTAACTACTAACACTATCCACTAATCACTAGTGTGACATTTTGCCTTCGGTCATTTCAACGTGTTTACGCAGTTTCGGGTCGTATTTACGACGTTTAACCTTACCCGTGGCGGTTTTATTGTTTTTTGTCACAGTGTAAAAATAACCGGTTTCTTTGTTTTCCAGTTTGATAATTTCTTTGCTGCCTTTCTTGGATGCCATTTTATTGCCCTTTTTATTTGTACTGCACGGGATTTTAGGTTATTTTTTACTGGAAATCAAGTCTTTTTTATCATAACATAATTTTTACGTAATTGGGCCCGTGGCGAAATTGGTAGACGCGCCGGATTTAGGTTCCGGTGGGGAAACCCATGGGGGTTCAAATCCCCCCGGGCCCACCACAAATTTTCGTTATTGTGCGTGGCGCGATGATACGATATCGAATTTTATATCCCGGATGTTTTCATTGTTTCTGGGATGAATTTTTCGCAGGTTCGCCATCGCAAATTTATACACATCCACCATAAACGCACGACCGCTTTCGGTCATATTTTGAAATATTTGCCGTAAAGTCGCATCGTGTTGCCCGTCCAACACCAAATTTGCCGTATCCGGTAACGGGGTAAAAGCATCACGTTGTGCCAAAGAATTCCGGATTCCAGATAATGTTACATTGCGCGCCATTGTCGCCAGGAATCTTCCGTCCGCGGTTGCAAAACGCGGATAGTAATGCAAATTATTATGTTCAGCAATGACCGTATTGTTTGGTCCATCAACTTCGTTATCATATTCAAATCGGCGTTTAACAACAAATGTTGCCACGTTATTGTGTTCCAGTACCATGGGTGGCAATTTCCATTCCCAATCTGGGGCCCATTGATTAAATCGCACTCTTTCATCGCTCATATTTTTCCATGCGAAAACCTCGACCCAATTATGCGCGCCGTCAATCATAGAATCAGATAAAGACATAAAACCAACAAATCGGCACTTTGATTTTTCCAGTGTGCATGCGGGCGCAAACGCCACCACCAATAATTGTGATAAAATTTTATTAACTTCGGCGGGCGCATATCCCAATTCACGCATTTTAGATTCGGCCAATTCTACCATCATTTGCGCAACATACGCGCCGTGGCAATGCGTTAGTATATTCATTTTGCGAATATTTCGTGCCGCAATATTCGCATCAATACGCAAACCATCATCGCCCGATATGCGCGGCAAAATTATTTTGTTAAACAGGCTTTCTATATATTCGGGACGATACGCGTTATATGGGTGCATATTCGCAATCGCGTGTCGTGTCATTGCGCCAACATTTTCCCCCAGGCCGATTTTTTCCATATGTTCACGCAACAGTTTTGTAAATTCATCAATTATAATTTCTGTATCACCATCCAACGCAAAACGCATTTTTCCAAAAGACCGTATTCCGCCGGCACTTAATACCGGCGCAATTTTGCGTCGAAATACATCACGCAGATTTTTCTCGGTTAAATAAATGTGGGTAATGCCGCTCAATCGCGGAACAAAGTTTCCGCCGCGCCGGTCAATTTGAATTGCGCGTTCCGCCGTATCGTCATCTAAATCCAACGGATTATAAACGACAACATAGTTCGCAACATTGCTTATATTTCCAAAAACTTCGTTTGATACAATGCCGCCCAGTTTTTCCGCCTGGGGCGATGTTTTAATTCCATTACCGGGAATATAGATGGTGCACACATCGTCACGCGGAATCACGTCAACCGGAACAACACTGCCAACCCCGTCCGGTCCGGTTGGATTCTTGCGCAGAAAAATCGATGACCGCATCACCATTTTAATACACCGGATAATCGCGTAGTGGTCCATCGGGACGTTCCAGGCCGGATTTAACCCCGCACGCACCCAACACCAACGCACAGCCCAATAAAACAAATATTATTTTCTTCATAGTATAAATTATACCACACCGTCAGGATATGTCAAATACCGCGCACGAACAGGCGTAATTCTGCATCCCGCCGCCGGTTCAGCCCCGCCATTACGCGCCCACCCGATTTATTCCACGCGCGCCACGCCGATTCCAGGTTTGGGTATATTGAACTGTGGAAATTTGGGTTGTTGATGTATTTTACCACGGTGGAATTCGCAAAGTTTTTTGTGCCGATATTATACGCAAAAATCACCAATGCATCATATTGGTTTTGTGTAAGCGGCACCGTGATATTGTTTTGAACGGCGCGCTGGGCCGCGGCAATGTCGGCACACAATAATTCGGTCGCCACGCGTTCGGTGATGCCGCCGGTAAAATCTTCGCCCGGTTTTATCAAATGACCATAACCGATTGTTGCGCCACGTGGCAATGGCGC
The DNA here is from genome assembly GCA_045546075.1 of Candidatus Enterousia sp. Classification (GTDB taxonomy): domain Bacteria; phylum Pseudomonadota; class Alphaproteobacteria; order Rs-D84; family Rs-D84; genus Enterousia. The sequence goes on along the minus strand of JAZQCF010000004.1, from coordinate 78,183 downwards.
GCCGCCGTCAATAGGCCGGCCGGTTTTATCATCATAGACAATATGTATGTTGCCACGTTTGACATGGCCCTCTAATTGTTTTAACAGTTCAATTCCTTGATTACTGAATTTCATAATTTTCCCCACAAATAAAAAACGGCGGCAAAACGCCACCGATTTAATGTACGAATTATATCACAAATCACACAAAAAATCAATATGCAATAATTGACAAAGGCGTTTAAATTGCTAAAATGCGTGCAATAAAGGGTAAAAAAAATGATAAAATTGAAAAAGAAAAACAAGAAACATACAAATTAAACTTTCAAAACTTGATGAATTTGATACCAAATGCAACCGTGGCAAAACAGGTTGACCCAGAAGAATTCCAGACATCCACCAAACGCCCAATCAAATGGAGTATCGACAACAGTTATGCGGTTTATTCTTCCCGGTTTGTCTATACGATTGCGAACGATGGCACCGAAGATTTTCAATTTTTCATGAAACCGAAAGATTACAAAGAATTTGTGACGGCATGCGAACAACGTCGTGCCTAATTGTTCGGACGAAAAAACAAAAGCAAATAATAAAACAGCCACCATTTGGTGGTCGTTTTATTTAACCGATTCACACGCCAACGGGATACTCGATTTGTGGTGGTCTGGGAAAAAATATTAAGTTTTTTTCAAGACCTGTTTTGCAATTTATTACAAATTATGTCATACTTTCCCCAAGAGGGAACGACATGCAAAAAACTAATAAAACATCTGTAATCGCCAACGAAAAGATTGATAATTTAAAATTGATTAAGGCCGGTAAAATTATACTGGATTTACAGCAAGAATTAAAAAAATATATCAATAAAGGTCATGGGCCGTTTTTGGCCGCTGTTTATGATTCAAACGGAAATCTTGTCGCCAAGGCCGCCAATAATGTCGTGGATAAATCTTGCAGTAATAATCACGCCGAAATAAACGCGATAAAGTTAGCTGAAAAGAAACTGGGGAATTATGATTTATCGCCGTATGATTTAAGTATATATGTGACATCTGAACCGTGTATGATGTGCCTGGGGGCAATTATGTGGTCCGGGATAAAGGCGATTTATTATGGGGTTCCATCTGAACGTGTCACAAAAATCACCGGATTTGACGAAGGTTTCAAACAAAACTGGTATAACGAATTCAAAAAACGCGGTATAACCGTTTATGGACAAATTGAAACAGATGCGGGCGAACAAGTTCTAAAAGATTATGTGGTACATGGTCATACCGTTTATAAACCAAAGAGATGATTATTCCGGCAGGGCCATTTGTGCAATTCACGAGTTGATTTTATTCATGATTTGTTGTCATTCGGGAAAGAAATAAAAACATTTTTGCAGATTTTGTGATATAATTAAGAGGAATACTACAAGGTTATTACATGAAACTAACTTGGCAACAGAAAGATTTTGACAGTGATTTAGATTTTATACTGTTCCACCAGAAAGACGGAACGACTGTCTGGTGGCAAAAGCAGTTGTTCAAGGCATACCCTGATTTGAATTATGAATATGCTATATCTTTACCAGAAGAAAAAAGATTTGAATATATTACTGAACAAATGAAAATTCAGGCGGGGAAAAGAAAACCAATCATAGCAAACTCTATAAATATGTTTAGTGCGGAATGGGAAAAAATAGCAAACAAATTGAATAGTGCATACAGTTCTGCTTTTGATAATGATTGCAGAGGTATTTTGAATGATATGGTTGCCGAGGTTGGATTAAACCCAATTTGCCCGCGTGATATTGAAACACATACTTTTGATATTTATCATTATTTTGATCCAACATATGCAATGACAACAGCATTACATGAAATAACCCATTTTGCTTGGTTCTATTTCTGGAACAAGTATTTTCAAGACAATCCAGCAGAATACGATTTTCCAAATATCAAATGGTTGTTGTCAGAGATAGTAGTTGAAACACTTATTCGTAATTCAGCCATAAATGATTTAATAGAACAACCAAAATATATTGCTTATTCATACTTCTACGATATGACAATAAAGGGCGAATTAATTTTTGATACCATGAAGAAATTTTATCTGAACCGTAAAGATATTTATGATTTTATGGATAAAGCATTTGAATGGATAAAAGTAAATGAACCTGTACTTCGGGACAAGATACAAAAAGCAGAATCAAAATAAAACATTTCTACAAATTTTGTGATATAATAATTCTATATTAGTATAGGATTTTATTATGGTAAAGATACCAACTATTGAAGAACTCGAAACGCTCTTGTTGAAAGATTCTACATTGGATGACATTCGTGGTGGCAAACCCGAAGCTCATGTGCCTGGCAAACATTTAACAGCAGATGATGTTCGGCACGATATTTCTGTATTAGCCCGTTATTTGATACGTGTTTATGTTGGTTGGCCTGTGCATAATGATATTATAAAAAGAAAGGTTTTAACAAAATTAACAAAGGCATATAAGTCCGCCCATGATATGACAACCGATGAATTGTTTGATTCTCTCAAAGGTGTAATTGAACAAATCCCTGATAATCATATTGCTATCAGATTCAACAAAGTTCGCGCTGGCACAAAGGCAAAACGAGCTCTCAAAAACGTTGGGAAAAACTTTGCTGGCACATTACCCATAAAAACAAAATTACGAAAAGATGATGTTGGGGTTATCGGTTTTAACACCATGCTTAGGACTGATGAATTCCGAGATATTGTTCTTGATTTTCAAAATAACATCATTCCAAAATCAAAAGCTTTGATTATTGATCTGCGCGGCAACGGCGGCGGCAGCAGCAGATATTCTGACGGATTGGCTCGTTTCTTGTGCGGTTCAGATATAGAAAGCATGAAAAAGACTTTTGTGCGAACCACACCAGAGGCACAGAAAGCTCAGAGAGCGTATTATCCGGATGCACCTTGGTCTGATGTCACCGCATCAGAAAAATTACAATTATGGAAAAAAGGTACATGCTTTAAGATTAACAAAAAAAATGCGTATATGAATCCAATATTTATTCTGACCGATGCACGCACAGGTTCCAGCGCAGAAATGTTTTTATTGCGTATGGTTCATCATCCTATGGTTACAGTAGTTGGTGATAATTCTGCCGGTATGGAGGTATATGGTAATATGTGCCATGGTTTCTTGCCACACAGTAATATCACTGTATCTGTTGGTATGAATTATCGTATTTTGGAATATGATGATTTTGAATTGCGCGGCTATAAGCCACAAATAAAATGTGCTGAAGGTGTTGATGCTATGGACTTAGCTCTTGCTACCCTTGCCAAAAAAAGCATTATAAAAACAAATAATTTGGAAAAATAGTTCGTAAATGAGAAAAACAGTGTCTGTTTTTGATATCCAACTTTCGAACTCGTGAAAGTATTAGAAAACAAAGAAAAAACCGACCCAAAAGGTCGGTTTGAATTTTTGGCAGCCCCACTCGGATTTGAACCGGGATTCTCGCCTTGAAAGGGCGGTGTCCTAACCATTAGACGATGGGGCCGGAACTGACACAAAAAAACTGGCGGGATGTAAGGGGCTCGAACCCTCGACCTTCTGCGTGACAGGCAGACGCTCTAACCAGCTGAGCTAACACCCCAATGCCGTGCCGATATAATATACCGACGAAATCATAAAATCAAGCATTTTTTTCATAAAAATTACTTTTTGGAATTTTTGATTGCAAGGTAAAATAATCCCGCGCCACACAGAAACAATACGCCCGACAACAACATCCCCATCGTTAACCCCCAGTCGGTCAGGAAACCGATTTGTGCATCGGGGGCGCGGAACTGTTCACAGATAATACGGAACACCGCATAGAACATCGCCATCGCACCACACAGCGCACCCGGATACCGGCGCAATTTTGTATATTTGTACAGGCACAGCATTATAACAAACAGAATCAAACCTTCGCTTAGGCCTTCGTAAAGCGGACTGGCGTGGCGGGGGACATCCGACACACCGTTAAAGAAAACACCTATGCGGGAATCCGTCGGGCGACCCATAATTTCCATATTTATAAAATTCGCAACACGCCCAAAGAACAGTCCAATCGGCGCGGCAACCGATATTAAATCCAACACCCGCAGCCCCCGCGTCCATGAACGCGTGAACAAAAATGTCGCGACCACCACACCGGCAAGGCCGCCATGAAAACTCATCCCGCCATGCCAAACGGCGAAAATTTCCAACGGGTGCGACAAAAAGAACGGCAGGTTATAAAACAGAACATAACCCAATCGCCCGCCAATTATCACACCCAAAATTATCCACGAAAACAAATCATCCAATTCGTGACGCGACATATTCAGGCCACTATCGCGGCGACGTGCAAAGGCACGAAACAAAAAATACCCGATTACAAACGCCGCAATATATGCCAACGCATACCAACGAATTGGCAATCCAAATACCGTAAATGCGACGGGTGAAATCGGGTTTATTACAATCGACATCTATCGTGCAAGGTCTTGTTCCATTTGCGCCAATGTTGCGCGTAATCTTGTCACAATTTTGGCCAGGCGCGCATATTCAGCGGTCTTTTTGTATTGTTCGTTGGCATTAGTATATTTTGCCAATTTTTCTTCGTATTTGTTTTGCAAGATGTTATATGTGCGACGTTTCCGTGCAATCGGGTTATATATACTTGCATCATATTCTTCAACATGCGTCATTTTTTATCCTTTTGTTTTTTACAACCGCGAATAATATTACACATTTTGCAAATAACAAGAAAAATATTATGACACTATATCTTATACCCGCGTTCGCGTTCCATTTTGAACATATTTTTCAGGTTTTGGACAATTTCCTTTAATTTTTTATTTGCCGGGTCCTGTTTTAATTTTTCCTGGGCCGATTTCAGTTTTTCCTTTAACTTTTCCAATTCTTCACGTTTGCTTGGGGTTAGTGTTGGTTTTTCCTTGCGATTGATTGGGTCGTATCTTTTGTCAATCTTTGGCATATTTGTCTCCTTTTTTTATATCTTGAAAATATACCTTTATTGTATTATATATTTGTTGAACTAACAAGGAGAAAATTATGGCAACAAAGGCGAAAAAATCTGTCGGCGCACCCCAAACAGGTGGCGGAATCGATTTATATTTGAAAAAGATATTTACGTTGATGTTCGGGGCGGTCGCGGTGACCGCAATCACGGCATTTATCACAATCTATATGGGCGGAATTCGTTTATTGGTGACCGCAGGTGGAATGACACCGTTGTTCTATATTGTGATATTTGGGGGATTGGCACTGTCCATCTGGGCCCAGGTTCGGGCGTTTTCTATGCGACCGGTGTTGGCAGCAATATTGCTGTTTATCTATGCGGTGTTGATTGGATTTGGCCTTACGCCGATTATTTGGGGTGGACTGGCCGTGAATCCGGCATCTATCGTTTGGGCGTTTGTTATTGCCGCCGCGATGTTCGGCTTTATGGCGGCATATGGATATAAAACCGCGAAAGATTTATCGTTCCTGGGGATATTTTTGATGATGGGAATGATTGGCTTGATTTTGGTCGGCATAGTGTCTATGATCTGGACCCTGGGCGGAACATTTTCAACAATAGTCTGTGCGATTGGTGTGTTGGTGTTTGCGTTGTTCACGGCGTATGATATGCAAACACTGAAACGTTCATATGAAGTGTTGGGTGATGATGTTCAGCGCGACCAGTTGGCGGTGTTGGGTGCATTGCATTTGTATATTTCTTTCATTGCGATGTTCCAATACGTGCTGGGGTTACTTAACAGAGATTAAATGGAGAAAAAAATGGCATATAAAATTGATTCAAACAAATGTATTGGTTGTCATTCATGTATGGCGGCGTGTCCAATGATGGCAATCAGTGTTGGTCCGGACGGCAAATGCGTAATTGACCCGGCAAAGTGTGTATCGTGCGGAACATGCGCATCCATTTGCCCGGTTTCGGCAATCGCCCCGGCACAATAGTAAATAACCTGTACAGATTGGGGGCAACGCCCCCATTTTTAATGGTAAAAAATGTTGCAAATGGGCGAATAAAATATAATACTATACGGGAAAAACAAAAAGGGTGAAATTATGCCGGCGAAAAATGTAAATGATATTGTGGCACTGTGCAAACGGCGCGGGTTTATTTTTACGGGTTCCGAAATATATGGCGGAATGGGTGGGACATACGATTATGGCCCATACGGCGTGGAACTGATGCGCAATATTCGCAACGCATGGTGGAACGCAATGGTATATTCCCGCAATGATATCGAAGGTTTGGATGCGTCCCTGATTGGAAACCGTTTAATGTGGAAATATTCCGGGCACGAAGGTGGATTTTCCGACCCATTGGTTGAATGTAAAAAATGTGGTGCCCGTATGCGCCAAGATAAAATGCGCGATCAAACAAAATGCGACAACTGTGGTTCAACCGATTTAATGCCGCCGCGCGAATATCAATTAATGATGGGGCTTTCCATCGGGGCGGTGGCGGATGGCGAAATAAACGCGTACCTGCGACCGGAAACGGCGACCACAACATATATCAATTTCAAAAATGTTCTTGATTCCACGCCGCATAAATTGCCGTTCGGCATTGCCCAGATTGGCAAGGCGTTTCGTAATGAAATTTCCCCGCGCGGGTTTGTGTTCCGTATGCGCGAATTTGAACAGGCCGAAATGCAATACTTTGTGCGTCCGGGTGATGATGAAAAATACTTTGCCGCGTGGCGCGAAAACCGCATTGCGTGGTGGACCAATGTGTTGGGTATTCCGGCGAACAAATTGCGTTTTACACCGCACGAAAAATTGGCCCACTATGCCAAGGCCGCCGGCGACATCGAATACGAATTTCCGGACGGATTTGACGAAGTCGAAGGTGTTCATAATCGCCAAGACTTTGATTTGGGTTCACATACAAAATCGCAAAACGAATTCAAAATTGCCGCGCATGTTATGGAAAACCGCGACAGCACCGTTAAATTGGCCTATTCAGACCCGCAATCGGGCGAAAGTTTTATTCCATATGTAATCGAAACCGCAATGGGCGTGAACCGCGCGATGATGGCGTTGATGATAGAGGCATATACCGAAGAAACATTGGCGGATGGTAAAACCCGCACCGTGTTGAAATTGAAACCAAAATTGGCCCCGGTCAAGGCGGCGGTCATACCGTTGGCGCGCAATGTGCCGGAATTGGTGGGGTTGGCCGAAAATATCGAAAACGATTTGCGCGCACTTGGCATCGGGCGCATAGAATTAGAAAATTCAGGCAACATTGGTAAAAACTATCGCCGGCACGATGAAATCGGCACGCCGGTATGCATAACTGTTGACCACCAAACATTGGAAGACGGTATGGTAACAATGCGCCACCGTGACACCATGGACCAGGAACGCATAAAAATCGTCGATGTTCCAAAACGTGTGTTGGAAATTGTTAATGGATAATTGTTAATGGTTAGTGCAAGTGGATAGTGGTTAGTAATTTCTGGAATAAGTTCATAATTACAAAATTATTCCAGACTCTACTAACCACTAACACTAACCACTACCCACTATTTCCCGAACTTTCCACTGCGTGGGAAACCGACCGGAATGGTGCGACCTTGGGTTGCACGTTTGCCCACCCACGGTTTCCAATCGTCCAGTTTTGTTGTTCCGCGCCCGGTTGTCCAACCAAAACCGTCCGCCGCGTCAAAGAACATCACATCCAACACATATGTCCGTTCGGCATTATATTTTTGTAAAATTACACCCTTGCCACGAATCATTTCTGGCACTTCGGCGGTGGCAAATATCAAAATCTTGTCGTTTGAACCGGACATTGCGATTGTATCGCCCGTGACCGGCACACAGAATGCCGCAGGATTTTTATCGTCAACATTCATAACCTGTTTCCCGGTACGGGTTTGTGCAACACAATTTTCGCCGGCAACAATGAATCCGTTCCCGTGTCGCGACACGACCAAGTATTTTGTCGCCGTATTCAACACAAACGCGTTCACAATGGATTCTTCTGCACCAATGTCCGCCATCATACGTACCGATTCCCCAAACCCGCGCGCAGACGGTAAATCGTTCGCGGCAAGGGTGAACATACGGCCCGATGACCCGAACAGATTTATTTTATCGTTCGTCATTGCGTGGAACGCATATTGTAATTCATCGCCTTCTTTGAATTTCAAATCCAACGCATTCAAATCCAGGTGCCCACGCGCCGCGCGAATCCAACCCATTGTTGACAGAATAATCGTGACGGGTTCTTTTTCGATAAATTCTTCGGCATCAACCACTATGTTTTCGGTCAATGGTGCCCATGTTGTGCGCCGCCGGCCCAGTATGGTCTTTTTATCGTATTGTTTTTTAATGTCGGCGAACCAGGCCTTAATCTGGGCATTTTGAATTTCTGGATCGCCCAACAGGGCCAATAATTGTTCGCGTTCCACACGCAGTTCTTTGTCTTCGCGCCGAATTTCCATTTCTTCCAGTTTGCGCAACGCGCGCAGGCGTGTGTTCAAAATTGATTCAACCTGAATTTCAGTCAAACTGAATTCCGCCATCAATACGGCCTTAGGATCGTCTTCGGTGCGGATAATCTCAATCACGCGGTCCAAATTCAAATACACAATCAGCAGCCCGCCCAAAATCTCTAACCGCCGGTCGATATTGCCCAAACGCCATTTGGTCCGGCGCAGCAAGACATTTTTCTGGTGCGCGATAAATTCCAACAATACATCGCGAATGCCCATCACACGTGGCGCGCCGTTGGAATCAATAACATTGAAATTCATATTGAATTTGTATTCCGCATCCGTCATCGCAAACAGGTGCGCCATCATTTTATCCACCGGAATATTGCGCGATTTGGGTGTTATAACAATGCGAACATCGGTTGTTGATTCATCAATAATATCGTCAATCAGTGGTAATTTTTTGGCATCAATCAATTCGCCGATTTGTTCCACCATCTTGGATTTAATAATGCCGTATGGAATTTCGGTAATTACAACCTGGTATCCGCCGCGTTCCAATTCTTCAATTTCATATTTGCACCGAATGCGAAACGCGCCGCGCCCGGTTTCATAGTTTTTGACAATCGTATCAAAATCATCAATTAAAACACCACCGGTTGGGAAATCGGGGCCAACCATTTTCTTCATAATCTGGGCGGTGGTGGATTCAGGTTTATCAACCATAAGGCTCAGGGCATCACAAACCTCGGCCACATTGTGGGTTGGGATGTTTGTTGCCATACCAACGGCAATTCCCATCCCGCCGTTTGCCAACAGGTTTGGAAACGCGCCCGGCATAACGACCGGTTCGGTTGTGGTGCCGTCAAAGTTCGGCATCATATCAACACTGTCTTCATCTATGCCGTCCATAATCAGCATCGCCGCATCGGTCATCTTGGATTCAGTGTAACGATATGCCGCCTGGGGGTCGCCGTCAATGTTCCCAAAATTACCCTGGCCATCAATCAGTGGATAACGTACGGAAAAATCCTGGGCCAGGCGGACCATTGCGTCATAAACCGACGAATCGCCGTGCGGATGATAGTGACCCAACACATCGCCAACCACCGTTGCGCATTTACGAAACGCGGCACTGGGCGACAATTTTTGCCGCAACATAGAATACAAAATGCGCCGATGCACCGGTTTCAAACCGTCCCGCACGTCGGGCAGGGCGCGCGACACAATCGTGCTTACCGCGTACGACAAATACCGCGTTGACAGCGCGTCCGCCAGTTGTTGTGAATCAATTCTTTCAATAATTTCCTTAACCATAGCAACATAAAACTTAGAACATTTGAAAAAAAATAACAACCGAAAAAAACGCGATATTATTGCCCAATTTTATTTTTAATCTCGCGTATGCGGGCCAAAATTTCCCGCAGGTCTGCATCGGTTATCGACGGGGTGGGGCGGTTTCTAACCTCGTCCGCCAACACTATACACAGTGTCGCCAACAGCGAATTTTCCGGTAAAGGCCCAATTCTGTCCAGGATTTGACGGGCGCGGGCATCGACCATTTTACCCAATTCAATCAGCCGACCTTCTTGGCCGTCTTCACATCCCATTGGATAGTTTTTGTTCACAATAGGTATCGATACCACACTCATTTTAACTTCTTTAATAATTCAACCGATTGATCAATCAATTCAACCGCATGGGCGTTCTTGGCGCGCAGATTTCGAACCTGTTCGGTTAAAATCGCAACCTCAAGGTCAGTTTGTTTGCCCGCACTTACCGCCGTTGCCCGCAGGCGCGATGCCGCATCGTCCAATTTGGTCAATTCTTGAAAAATTTGTTCCCTTATATCCGACATATTGTCATTTTAAGATATTTTTTGTATGCGTTCAACCCTAAAATGTGATATAATCGTCCCGAAAGGTTTTTAGGAAGCGCAGATGAAAAAGAAAATTGTTTATATTTCCGGTGCAGATGTGTTCGATGTGAACGATGTGCGCGCCGCATTTGATGAAGTTCGTAATACACTGAAATTGGCACCTGATACCATATTATTTGGTGTTCCGGTGGATGATGCCGAATGTGTGGCAACCGTTACCGATGATGTTGCGACGAACGTTCCAGATATGCCGGTCGAAACCGAATCGAATATGGCGGATATTGATGACATAAATATTGATGAACCGATTCCGGAAATTGTTGCAACCGAATCAAATGATGTGGATACCGATACAAATGTGATTGATGATACACCCGCCCCGGAATCGGCAACGCCGGTTGTTCCAATTCTGTCGGTGTTGGCATCCCAAGAAAACGAAACGGTGCCGGTGGACGCGAACGATGCGATGGAAATTGATACGTTGGAACCCGTCCAGGATACGGCGGATGAAATTGAAACAGAAACAATCGAATTGGATGACGATGCGCCCGGTATGGCCGATATGATAAATGATGAATTACCGGATGAACCGGTGGAAAAAACACTGGAAGAATTGTTGGAAACGATGGAACCATTGCGTGAAGATGTGGATGTTCCACACAAGAAAAAGTCTTCTAAAACCAAGCCCCAGGCAGATAATGTGGATGAAATTGATGCTACGTTGGAAAATTTGGCCAGTGAATTCGCCGAAAACCAAGATAAAGTGGCCGGTCCCAAAAAAGGAACCGAACGTGGCAAAATCGGCAAATTGAAAAATATATTGCCGTTCAAAAAAATGAAGCGTGATGATACGGGGTTAATGGGCGACCTGTTTGGGTGGGCCGGTATTGCCGCAAATGACGATGAATTCACAATTCCAGGATTCTTTAAGCAAAAGATGTAACGCGTGAACAATTATACAGATATTGTTAAAATACTTGAACGGGCCGGATTTTCCAAGGTCCAAATCATTGACAATTTTGTGTATATGGAAGATCCGTCTTGTGTTTTGCGTGGATTTCAAACTTTCTTGACATATGCATGGGATGTATTGGCGATAATAACCGCATTTTTAATTATGGGATGGGGTTTTTCAATGATACGTGGTGCAAAAAACGACATTATCAATAATATAAAATCGTTGGCGTTGATATTTGGTGTTTTGACGATTGTGCCATTGATATTAAATCTGGTTTATGGTGGCGATATAATCGGCCAGGGTTGTAAAACATTAAAGGTATCGGTTGGTGAAATAAATGAAATTTTGGCGGCCAAGGCCCAAACACAATCCTTGGATGCATCATTGTATGAAGATATTGATATATATGATTCCGGGCCGGTGGATGTCGCAAATTAATTGCCGGTGTATATTGGAAATTCGGACATTGCATACAGTATGTCGCCCGACACAACATAATGGTCAACCAATTCTATACCAACGGCGTTCAGTTTTTCTTTTAATTTAATTGTAACCGCTTTGTCTTGGGCCGAAAACGAAGTATGTGGTCGTGGATGATTATGTACAACGGCAACCGCCTTGGCACCAATAGAAATTGCGTGCTTTACAATTTCAACATCATACAGTGATGATTCGTTATATGTTCCCGTACTGTGCAGTTGATTTTCCATCAATCTTTTTTCTTCGTCCAGGTATAATATATGAACCTCTTCAATATTTTTGTGACCCAACATCAGTTTACAATAATTACACAGTTGTTCATAATCGTGTAAAATTGGTGTGTCTTTGAATTTACATTCATATCCATCCAATAAAATTTTTTGAACAACCTTGATAAAAATTGCGGTGTTTTTGCCCATGCCACGAACCGTGCATAAATCATCAATAGATGCCGACAATATTGGAAACATTCCACCAAATTTATTATATAACATTCGTGCAAGTGGACGAACATCACGCCGTGGAATCGCATAACTTAATAACAGTTCCAATGTTTCATACTTTGCCAATTTATCATCAAGAAAATTTTGACGTAATCTTTCGCGATGCCCCGCGCGCAAAGATAAATCAGGTTCTTTGGTTGACATTTTATTCTTGAATCATTTTTTCTGTAAATATTGTGACACCGTCTTCGGTAATTCCCAACGTGTGTTCCCATTGTGCCGACCATCCGCCATCAACCGTCCGCGCCGTCCAACCGTCCGCATCAATTTTACAATCAGGTTTTCCCGTGTTTATCATCGGTTCGATTGTGAAAACCAACCCCGGAACCATTTTAACCTTGTCCCACATTTTATCATAGAAATGAAATATTTGTGGGTCATCGTGCATAACCTTGCCAATGCCGTGCCCAACAAAGTCACGTGATATGGAAAAACCGTGCGGTTTAACAACGGCCTCAATCGTTTTACCAATTTCGGATAATGGTACGCCCGGTGCACACACTGCAATCGCTGCATTTAATGCATCTTGGCACGTTTGAACCAATTCGCGCGCACGTGGTGAAACGTTGCCAATCATAAACATACGCGAAGAATCACCGTGAAACCCCTTGTATTCCGCGGTAAGGTCAACATTAACAATATCGCCGTCTTTCAATATAACATCATCACTTGGGATGCCGTGCACAATTACATCATTGACCGATGTGCAAATACTTTTCGGGTAACCCATATATCCCAAATCCGAAGAACGTGCCCCATTTGCGCGTAAAAATTCTGCGACCAACCGGTCGATTTCACCGGTTGATACGCCCGCGTGAATGTGTGGTGTTATGTAATCAAAACACCGCGCAACCAAATCGCCAACAACACGTAAACGCTTAAAATCTTTTGGTGCATACACAGATGCCAACATTTTAATTCCTCCGTTTAATAGACATTTTATATGTTTTTAACACTAATTTTAATGCGAAATCGCGTAACAAAATTTCGGCCGGCATACCGGTTGTTCGAATCTGTGCCTCAAGCTCATTAAGTCGAACCAACACGGCCGAAATGTCCGCCCCCGACCAAATTTTCATGGCCAGGTTAAATTTATCTGCGACCTTCCAAAACAGGCGCGGTAATTGACCATCCACCACCGCGGTCAGTAATGTTTTGAAATGCCGGTCTAACATACGAACCAACATATTTGGTTCGGCATTATCATATAACAGACGGTCCAACGCCAGCATCGTTTGTTGAATATGTCCCGCCGTCAGAGAATATAAAAAATCATCTGTATTCGCCGCCCCTGTATCCGGCAGGCATTTTTCTGCGTCGTCCAAATCAACGGTTTTTTTATCATCAACATACAGTGCAATTTTACCCAAAAATCCACGTGTGATTCCACGGTCCCCACCAAGGTGATTTAACATATACGCCATTGCATCTGGGGAAATTTGTTTAATGCCGGCATTGTTAAATAATTCATTTCTTATCAATGTTTCCAGTGTTCGCGCATCATCGGTATAGCAGGCAACGGCGGCGATATTTTCGCCACCTTCAAATGTTGCGCGTAACGTACCGCCCGCGCGCAAATCACCGGCGGTAACAATTACCATTGCATCCAAACCCGGATGTTCAATTAAATCTTTGATAATTTTTGCATCTGAATCGCCGGCGTTTGATATTATGACCATTTTTCGCCCGCCGAACATAGACGGGGTGCAGGCTTCGGCAAAAAGTGCATCCTGTTTGTCGCGCAGTTCGCCGGAATCCAATGCAAAAATATTATCTTTTTCAATGGATAAAATATCAATGGATTTATCACACAATTCGTCAACCAAACCCGCATCGGGGCCATATATTAATACACCACGGACAGATTGTAATCCTTTGTTAAAATCGGTTTCTTTCCACTTCATTGTTTTATTATCCCGCTTTCGTGTTCGGCGACCTGGGCAATGGCGCGGGTGCCAATTTTATCCGCCAAAACCGTAATAGTGTTTGCAACCGCATTATTATATGACGCGTTTGCCGCAACCAAATATCGTACAAATGTATAGGATTCTGCGGCGACTTCATTACCGGTGGCGATTACATCGCCGTTGTGTTCCAGTACATATTTTGCACTTAATTGTACCTCTTGCCAGGTTGCATCCCCGGTTGGTTCCAATGCCTTGTATTTGGTAACCGGATTGTTCAATGTTATGCGCAGTGTGTACGGTGCATCGTTATGTGGACCACCGAATTTAGTGTTTAGCGCATTACGCAATTCTATACCGTTTATACCACTTATTACCGGAACATAGATTTTGGTATTGTCACCAGAAAACATCGGCCTGAAACCACATCCGCATAAAAATAACAACAACAGAATTTTTTTCATATTACGCACCCGTTGAATTAAAAATCTTCTTGAAATTTATTTATATAATACTTAGAGTTTTATTAAATCGCAAGGGAGAAAGATGAATATTTTTCTGGTATTATTAATATCGGTTTTTATGGCGGGATACTATATGTTCTTTGCGCCGTCTGCGCGTATTCCCGAACAGGAGGCAGAATATGCGATTTCCGTGGCTGATTTACGTTCAATCGCGGAATGCGCCATCGCGGCGCACAATGCGCAAATCGCCGGCGGTCGGTTCGAAGATGTATGTATTGAACAATATGGTGTTAAAAGTGAATTTGTCTGTATGGATTCGCGTTCTTCGATAACGCCGTGTGATGCATCCGGGACCAAGCGACCACAATACAGTTTTATTATCACAACGACCGATGCATTACACACATCTGACTATAATGAAATGATGGAAATATTAGAGAAAAATTTTTCCACCAGTGGCACACTTGGTATATTTCAAGAAGGTATAGTTTTGGCGGGGGGAACGACCGCGAAACGTGGTGTGCCAGATGCGATTCAAAAAAGTTTAGATTTACAGGATGGCCAGTTGATATATATGACCCATTACGAAACACCTGATCCAACACGTGTTTTTACGGGTGCCGTCATAAACGATATCACCTGTCCCGTTGGCACGACAAAAACATACAGATTTGGCCGGTGGCAATGTATTGGATATAATTTGAAGACAAGTTGCGGTGGCGATATGATTTGGGATTCTACATTATTGGAATGCGTGCCGGATGAATCGCGTAAACCACTGTGTTCGGGCGAACAGACCGCCGTCATAGTTGATAATGTATGGGAATGTATAAACCCGTTTGGTGAACGGACGTGCCCGAATAATATGCTGGCACGGTTGAATTATGAAACATTGGAATGGGAATGCGTTGAAGACCCAAATAAAGCCAAGGCTGCATCTAAATGTGCGGCGGCCGGTTCGCGCGCCATTCGCGGGCGGGGCGGGGCAACTTTACGTTTGGCAACCACATCCTGTACAGATTGCGAGAAAATGGTCATAGACGAAGAAACGTGTGATGCGGTGTGTGTGCCCGATGAAACAAAATTGGCATCCCCGACGTGTTATCCGGGGCGTGCGGCGGAATGCGCCGGCGCGTCACGTGCGTTTTATTTCGGTTTTCCAAATCGTGACTATCTTGTAAATGTTCCTGCGGTTTCGGGTGTCAATGTTCCATTTGATTCGGCACATTCCCAAAATCGAAAGTTTAATTGCCTGGATTGCGGTGCCGGCACCATAGACACATCGAAAAGTGTGTATCCATACACCGCCGTTTGTAATAACTAGTGTCTTGGTATGTGAATATAAACCCGCGGATTCCCGCGGGTTTTACTAAACACTAACCACTAACACTAACCACTACCCACTATTTATGCACTTCGAATTTGCCGGCATCCAACATTTCGCGCACCATAAAGTGTTTTATCTTTTTTGCCGATGTTTGTGGTAATTCATTTTCGGTTATTGCAAAATTATTCACCCATTTATACGGCGCAATTTTAAGGTTCGATGCCTTGACCAACATGGCAACGTGCGACATTGTGGTTCCGGGGGTAACCTGGAACACGGCAAACGGAACGATTTTCCCGTTTATGCTGTATTCAAATACCGCCGCCGCCAGGATTTCATCATTTTGCATATATAAATCTTCCAATTCATCGGGATATACATTTTTACCACTGTCCAAAACAATAACCTGTTTTTTGCGCCCTTTGACGGTCAATCGGCCACGCGAATCAATCACGCCAATATCACCGGTTTTATACCAACCGTCTTCAAACGCGTCTGTGTTCGCGGCATCGTTATCAATATATTTCGGCATAACCATTTCGCCACGAACCCATATCTCGCCAATGCCGTGTTTGTCCGGATTATGGATTTTTATCTCGTTCCCATCCAATGGTCCCGCATAATGCATAGAACCGTCCGGCAATGGAAATGCAAAATTAAAATTTGCCGGACCCGTTGTTTCGGTCAATCCATAGCAATCACCAACAACAAATCCCATACTTTCATAAAATTTGCGAATCGATGGTTTAAGTGTTGCGCCCGCCGAAACCAATACGCGCGTGTTTCCACCGAATATATCGTGAACCGGTTTTGTTACGCGCCGCACAATTCCGTTTAAGCCAATCGCACGCAAAATCCGCCGTACAGATACAACAATGCGCATCAAAGTATAAACGCGTTTTTCGCGCGCGGTTTGAATAATCTTTTTATAAAATGTTTCCCAAATGCGCGGAACAGCGGGGATAACCTCTGGTCGGTATAGTTGAAAATCGCGCATAAATTCACGTGGGTTTAATATTGGCTGTAATAACACACGCCCGTCCAGGACCAAAGGCGCAATAATATTTATGACAACGCCGTATATGTGATACAGCGGCAGAAAACCATAGAAAATATCATTGGGGCGTATAACTGCGCGATAATATTGCGCACCGTGCGCCAACGCCAATAAATTATTGTGCGTTATACCAACAATCTTTGGATTGCCCGTTGAACCCGATGTGAACGATACCATTGCCAAATCATCGCGATTGCATTTTGCCGCAACAAATTCTTTTTCGTCCGCGTCATCAATCGTTTCTATGTCGAACATTTCCGGTCCATCCGGAATAAAATATGATTTTTGTGCCAGTGCCAATTTGCAATTTGTTCGCGCCATCATATTTATATGTTCGCTTTGCGCCAACCCGGTATCCAGCATTAAGACGCGTGCACCTTGGGAAATAATGGCGAAATATGATTTTATAAAATCAGGTGTATTCCCGGACAACAACGCGACCGTATCGCCGGCGCGAATCTTGAATTTTTTTGCCAACACAACCGCGCGGCGTTTCACCGCCCGCAATAAATCAGCATAGGTTTCATTTTGTCGAACAAAGAAAATTCGATTCTTGTTTTCTGTGCAGGCGCGGACCAACATTTCATATACATTTTGTAAATCGTGTAATTTCATATGATTCCCCGTGGCTAAGATTAATTTCATTATACCCTATGAACCCAAGGAAACACAACCTAAAAAAGTGATTCGTTTCCTGTATATCGATTCGATTCATAAAAATCCCAGATTTTCAGGGTTTTTACAAATATATCGATTCTGTTATGGAATCGATGATGTAACACAACAAATTGCTTTTACACGAAATTTTTACAAAAACACAACATATAGACATATTTTTATATTTTCTTGACTATATGTTGTGATTTTTTGCTTTTTCGAATCGATTCTGTGGCATTTTTTTATAAAATTTTGACACAAAACATATTTTGGTGTCCAAAATGCATAAAGACTATGGTCCTGAATCGCCCGGATAACCGCCATTTCAAAAAGTCCAGTAAAAAAATAAAAAAAATTGCATTTTATGTGTTGTTAAAAAAACACATAAACTATATATTGTTATAGAAACGATTAAATGAACACAATATCTTGTGTTTTTTGACAAAAATTGGAGTTTGATATGTCTGACAACGAAAAAGATACGAAAATGGGTGCTGTGCCAACATTTATTTGTAATATTATGAGTGTCAAGAAACGCTCGGGTGAGGTTGCCGCATTTGAATCCAAAAAAATATACGAGGCGATTAAACGTGCCGCATGCGCAACAAATGAAATATCTGACGAACGCGTTGTCCAAATTACTAATGATGTTCTTGGTGATTTGGACAATAGTTTTATCGGGCGCACGCCGTCGGTTGAAGAAATCCAAGAAACTGTGATTCGCAAATTGATGGATGCCAAGGCATACAAAACGGCCGAGGCATACATTATATATCGTCAAAAACACGCGGAAATTCGTAACGCAAACATTGATGCGGTCGATATAATCGAAAGTTATGTTGGTGGTTCAAATTGGCGTATCAAAGAAAATGCGAATATTGGTTATTCTATCGGTGGTTTAATTCTGCGGACCAGCGAGCGCGTCACCGCAGAATATTGGTTAAATATGTTCCCGGCAGAAATTGCCGATGCACACCGCAGTGCGGCGATTCATATTCACGACCTTGGGTGGTTAACGGGTTATTGTGCGGGTTGGTCATTGCGTGAATTGTTATACGAAGGTTTCAATGGTGTTCCGGGTTACCTGCAATGCGAACCGGCAAAACATATGGCAACCGCGATTTCGCATATGGTAAATTTCCTTGGCACGTTACAGAACGAATTTGCCGGGGCCCAGGCGTTTTCTTCTGTGGACACTTATTTGGCACCGTATGTGCGTATTGATAATATGTCCTATGCGGACGTGAAAAATGCGATGCAGACATTGGTGTTTAATTGCGCGGTGCCGTGTCGTTGGGGAACACAAACGCCGTTTATTAACTTTACGTTTGATTGGACCTGTCCAAAAGATTTGCGTGCACAACGTCCGTTCGTCGGTAAAAAACAGGTTGATTTTACATATGGCGATCTTCAGGCCGAAATGGATATGATAAACAAGGCATTTATCGAGGTTATGACCGAAGGTGACGCGCATGGTCGTCCGTTCACTTTCCCAATTCCAACCTATAACATCACAGACGATTTCCCGTGGGACCACCCAAATGTCAAACCTTTGTTTGATTTGGCGGCAAAATACGGAATTCCAAACTTTCAAAACTTCCTGAATTCCGATTTGAATCCAACAGATGTTCGTTCAATGTGTTGTCGGTTGCGCCTTGATGTGCGTGAATTGTTAAAGCGGGGTGGGGGCCTGTTTGGTTCGGCGGAAAAGACCGGTTCCATTGGTGTTGTTACAATGAACTTGGCGCGATTGGGCTATCGTCACAAGGGTGACCGCGAAGGCCTGTATCGTGAATTGGAACGTTTAATGAATATGGGACGTGAAGTCCTGGAAATCAAACGTCGCGTTATAACCAAGCATATGGAAAATGGTCTGTATCCATTTACGCGCCGTTATCTGGGGAATTGGAATCATCACTTTTCCACCATTGGTGTGAATGGCGCAAACGAAATGGTTTTGAACTTTACAGATGGCAAAGAAAACATTGCAACGCCGTTTGGTAAGAAATTCGTTTTGGATTTAATGGACTTTATGCGTGAAAAATTGGCAAATTTCCAAGAAGAAACTGGCAACCTGTATAATCTTGAGGCAACGCCCGCCGAAGGTTGTTCATATCGGTTTGCGAAAACAGACGTGAAAAACTTCCCGGATATTATTACCGCCGGCACGCACGATGCACCATATTACACAAATTCCACGCAATTACCGGTGAACTTTACGGATGACCCGTTTGTCGCATTGGAACACCAGGAAGAATTGCAACGCAAATATACCGGCGGAACGATGTTGCACCTGTATATGGGTGAACCGGTCTCATCTGGCGAAGCCGCCCAGAAAATCGTTCGCACGATATTTGAAAACTACAAGATTCCGTACATGACACTTACCCCGACATTTTCAATATGTCCTAAGCATGGGTATTTGCCGGGTCGGCACGAATTTTGCCCGAAGTGTGATGCAGAATTGGGGATAACGCCCGATGATGTATCCAACAAGGCATAAACAAACCAATAAATCAACAATCAAAACAAAGGGAGAGTATAATGATTGCAAACGAACAACAAAGAACACCATGCGAAGTTTTTTCACGCAGTATGGGATTTATTCGTCCAACACGGAATTTTAACATTGGTAAATATTCGGAATTCTGTGAACGCAAAACGTTTACTGAGGCAAACAGCCTGACCGCCGGCGCACGCCATATTGAATTAATGAAAAAGGTTGCGTAAAGTTATGAATACGATTCAGATTGGCGGGTTGGTTTCGTTTACAACGATTGATTATCCGGGCAAATTGGCATGTGTGCTGTTTTTGGTTGGTTGTCCAATTCGTTGTGCGTATTGTTCCAACCCGCATCTGATACCAATGGGGGCGGGGGAATATGACCCCGAAAAAGTTTTTGATTGGTTAAAGACACGTGTCGGTAAACTTGAGGCCGTTGTCTTTTCCGGGGGCGAAGCATTAATGCACGGTCCCGCACTTTTTGAATATATTCGCCGCGTGCGTGAATTGGGTTTCAAAATCGGCCTGCATACGAACGGTTTTTATCCGGAAAACCTGGCCACGGCGGCGGATTTAATTGATTGGGTTGGCATTGATTACAAGGCCACAAAAGATAATTACGAAAAATTGACGGGTGTAAATATCGCATACGACCGTATGATAAAAAGTTTGGACGTATTGGCGAAAACCGGCACGGAAGCCGAGGTCCGCACAACATGCGACCCGCGTTTTGTCACGCCGGACGATTTGCGTAAAATCGCACACGATGTTGCGGCACGCGGATTCAAAAAATTTGCGGTGCAAAAATATATTCCACATTTTGAAGACGAAACGCACGGCACAACATCCGCCATGCGTGAATCATTTTTTAATGACAACGCGCTGCGTGACGAGATAAATTCCATGTTTGAAACCGTCACCTGGCGGGAATAATTTTTAATCTTGACCGTATATGAATTCCCCGGTGCCATAGTTGCCATAGAATTTTTGTTCCACCGTATCCCAAAGGCCGTTTTCCGGAACAACAAAATCGCCAATCTTCATACACGCCGGCACCGGTATAAAGTTTCGCATTAAAACACCATCCTCATAAAATCGTGCACCATAGATAAACATACCATTGTTACGGGTGTATATGTTTGCCGTGCCCGATGCGTTGTGCGCTGCAAATAAAAGTATAGAATTGTTTTCTGGTGCCCCGCGATTTTGGGTCAGGTTTTTACTTTTGGTCGCGTACTGGGCATATTTTGCACCGGCATCCATAATAAATGTTTGTTTTGTTCTTTTTTGTGTGGCGGTAATTGTAAAATTATCTATGTTGTTGCACCCATTGGTACCATACTTGCATATCCACGGAAAAATCATATATGCCTGATAGCGGGCATCGGCACCGAAGTTTGCAATGTATGCAGATGAAGCACTTTGCGTGCCAAAAAATAAATTTCCGCCCGATGATTTATACGTGTCGCTTGTAAATTTCAAATCGATTTCTGTGCGTGTGATTTCGGTTGGTTCGTATTCGGTATCAACAAATTGTGTGCCTGTGCCTTCAATGTATACATTTGTTGTCGCGCCCGTCGACCAACCATCCTGGTCATAGGTATAATTTTCCGTGTCTGTAAAGAATTCGCCGTTGCATTCCGCCGGACCATCAACATAGTTATACAGCGAGTACATATAAGTCTTGCGATTAAAATGCAGTGTATCGGGCAGGGACTTTACAATGGTTGGTGCGTGCCATATTTCGCCGTCTATGGAAAAATGCAACGCCGGGATTGTATAGTTATGTCGGGACAGTATAAAAACTTTGTCGTCAATATGAAATGTGCGCGTGTCTTCTGCATATGCAACACACGAATACAAGACCGCACAAATAATAGTATAAAAACGTTTCAATTCGCCCCCCGTGCAGATAAAAACCGCCAATGAAAATTGACGGTCGGGGCGTTCGAAAATCACTACACTAATGATTCCAATGATCTTACCTTATATACATCACCAGCACCCCGACCAATGTCGGGGAATTATTTAGTACGGCACAAAATATGTGAATTCTATGGATTACGACATATCTGTGCCGAGTGTAGCAGGCTTTCGACAGCCCCGAACCAAATTCCCATTCGGTTCGGTTTAATATTAAATAAAATTTGTATGTGATACAAGTGTTTTTTATGTGTATTTTATTTGCGTTTTGGAAAAAAATACTATATCATTATGACCGCAGTTTTAACAGAGCCGCGAAATCCGGATGGTTGGCAGAGCGGTTGAATGCATCCGACTTGAAATCGGACAAGGTATGAAATAAGACCTTCGGGGGTTCAAATCCCTCACCATCCGCCAGTAATATTGAACATCCCGTGGTAATCCCACGGGATGTTTTTTTCGCCCCATTTCTGGCGATTTTTACCCACGATATTTCCAATGTATATCGCCAAATTTATCAAACTAGCCCAAATAGCAAGCATTGATATACTTTGGCTATTTTCGTTGAGGCACTTTTAATGATTTTTACCTTTAAAACTATAATCTTTGCCATAATTTTGGGCGTCCTGTTTATGAGCCGCCCAATGTGCTTGTTGGTCATGGAACACATACAAATTTGATGGACGATTGTCTTGTTTGTTTCGGTTTATATGATGCACAACTTCACCAGATTGTAAAGGTCTACCAAGTTTTATTTCTGCCATATGACGATGAACTAGCTGCCCTGAATCTTTGTACACTCTATATCCATTGGCATTAGTATATGTTTTTGACGTACTGCGAGAATAAGATGCAAATTTATTCCTCATTTTCATCACCTCCTTTCGCATCAAGCATTTCCACCGGTATTAAATCTAGTAAATTACCATTACATTCTGGATAGTGTTTGCATACAATTTCTTTAAAATCATCTTCTTTGCCATTGTTGTACTCGGACTTCAATCGTCTAACCTTTACTTCCTTAAATGGAAACCGATTTCCACAATGTAAGCATTCAACGATTTCGTCTGGTTCAAACCCCATACCGTTTTGCCGGCATTCATCTATACCATCTTGCCAATCCTGTCCAGACAGTTCTTCATGATAAGGCACATCACTATCCAATGGTTCGTGTGAATATTCTGTTATTTCACGACCATCAGGTGTAAAATTATGCGATATAAAACTTGTATATCCATATTCATTATGAATACTTCTTTCTAGTGATTTACGGGCTTTTAATTGATCTGTTTCTGGTGCTGTTGTTAAATCTTTCCAGCTGGCAAACCCTGCCATTTGCGCGATTAAATGCTGGGCATTGCCTAATTTAAATTCAAAGTTTTTATCATCGTCCATTATTTCATATTCAAGGAATATACCTACGATATCAAAAAACTTTGGTTCGTATTCATAAATATTACCATCTTCAGAAAGATAGCGTGTTTGGTAGTCTTTAAGCAGATTTTTTGCTTGTAATTTAAAGTAGTCTATATTTTTCATAATATAAATCCTTTACCGCATTTGCGGAGTTGCCCAAGTTCATTATCTAATATTGATTTTGCGTTCGTAGTCTCTTGGCTTAGATAATAAGCTCGGAGGTTTATATTATTTTATTTGTTGGATGATGAAATCTTTACACGAACGGGCTAGCCTTCCAACAGGCATATACACAATATAACATAAAACAGATAAAAAATCAATGTGTTTATAGATTAAACAGTTTGACTTGATACTCAAAGTCATCACTTCTTGATGCTTTATCCAAAATATCTCTAACTGCCATATTAATTTTGCCACTTAATAGTTTATTTACGATTGACGGACTCAGATACGAGAGAGATAAATATTTATAAAATAATCTTGGTGATGTGCGAACAGAACGTATCACATTGTCTACATTGCCATCTTGTTCGTATAATTCCCTATATTTCCATGCCGTTGCAAATGCTTTCAAAATTAAATGATTATTGTCGGTGACATTTAATACACCGTTTTTACCACGGTCGTATACCGTGTTGACGTATTTGCGTAAGAATACTTTTTCCGTGATTGTTATGCTGTTGTCGCCAATTATATATTCCATGGGCTCAACATTTTGATTTACATAATGCTCCTTGATAAACGGCTGTAATTTTTGCGCATCTATAGTCAGTGTATAAATCAGTTGTTCTTGCGAATACACAATTTTTTCAACCAATGATTGAATTAGGTTGCGTTTTTCTGCGAAATTCATATTTGTTACATCAATTCGTTTTAATACGCGGTGGCCAAATTGATGGGCAGATCAGACATATCACTGTTCAGAAAATTGGTTATTGTTTTTATAACAATCTCATCCACACACGCGGCAGTCAAATAAAATCCCTTGGTTGCATAGTAATGAATTTTTCTTTTGCCTTTACCGCTGGTCATTTGGTTGATGAACTTTGTGCCATTGTGATTAAATAATTTTCCGGTCAATATATTCGACGCATGTGTGCTTTGGGATTTGTTGTTTGTGTTATTAGCCAACGCAACTTGGACACGATTAAACAAATCGTTTGATATAATCGGTTCGTGTTCACCTTTGGCAAAAGTACCTTCTTTTTTGTTTTCGATTTGACCGATGTAAACTTTATCCCGCAGAATGCGATGCATGCTCATTTTAGATATGGGGTTTCCACCACGAATTTGCCGTTTTGCGGTCTCCCATCGTTTGCCAAACATACCATTTTGCCGTGCGTATTCAGTTAAATCATTCACAGATTGCAGTTCCAGATATTTTTCAAACAGGTGTCGGACTTGTTCTGCTTCGGTTGGGCTTACTACCAACTTTTTATTAATTAGATCATACCCCAAACGTGGGGCACCACCCATCCATAACCCCTTAGCCTTTGATGCACGGATTTTATCACGCACACGTTCACTTGATACTTCACGTTCGAACTGTGCGAATGATAGTAGCATATTTAATGTCAATTTACCCATAGATGTACTGGTATCAAATGACTGGGTAATAGACACAAAATTGGCACCGTATTTTTCAAAATATTTCATCATATTGTGAAAATCTAAGATTGAACGCGATAATCGATCAACCTTGTATACCACCACAGTATTTACTAACCCATGTGCCATATCATCCAGCATTTGCTTTAATGCCGGTCGTTCCATAGTTCCGCCAGAAATCGCCGCATCACTGTAAGTCTTATAGTATTGCCAACCATTAAACGATTGTGATGCTATATATGCCTTGCACGACTCTTCTTGGTTTTGCAGAGAATTAAACTCCTGTTCCAATCCATGTTCGGTTGATTTACGGGTATAAATAGCACACCTAATTGTCATGTTTATACCTTTTGTTTATTCCAAAGAAGAAATTACCAGACATTTTCATACCTGCTATCTTGGTTGCTATCGCCGATAAAGTTGAATATTTATCGCCATTATAAGAAAAACTACCGTCGTCGTTGACTAAGATGGTGTATTTTATCCCTTTGAAATATCTTGTTAAAATTGTACCTGGGACAAAGTTGTATTTGTTTGGGCACGCATGGTCTAAACACTGTTCTGGATTATCCTTATATTTTTGAATTTTTACCAAATATTTATGTTCAATTCGAAGATTTAACCTGTCACATTGAATGTAATACCAAAGCGACCGCATTTGCCGTTTGAATGGATATTGTGAGTATTTTGCCCATAATCGCGCTCGTTCATCAAAAGATAGTGCTTTTAACTCATCCATCGTCTTAGGCAGGTTGTCTTTATATGACATATCGGCTCCTTTATAACGTCACGCAATTACCGCTCTAAAGCAGCCAGAAGTCAAGTTAATAAAGATAATAAAATGACTGGACTTTCGCGGGAATATAATCATCAATACGACAACCTTAAAAAGGATTGTCTATGAAGTATAAGCATTTTGATGATATCAACCCCAGTAACAAAACAGATTTTATTATGCTCTATTTCGCGGCATGTCGGTCATTAAAGGAATTAGAAGCCGCAATCCGCAGAACCAATGATGGCAATTTAACTTGTCGCCAAGCATGGCTACTTCGACGCATCCAGCGCAAACTATTTCAAATGGCAGCATTGTGGAAAAACGCACCACGTAAAATATTATAAAACACCTTGATTTTATCTGCTATTTTCTTCTAATATAGTAGCAAGGAAAGGATGAGTTTTGATAGCAATACCAGCCAGATTGCCAGATTATACAGAATGCCACCCGATATTGAAGTGGGCCGGTGGCAAGGGACAGTTGCTGGAACAAATTGAACAAAAACTTCCACTAAAACTAAAGATGGGCGGCATCAAACGTTATATAGAACCTTTCGTTGGTGGTGGTGCCGTCTTTTTTGATATATACAATAGATATCAAATCCAGGAAGCATTTTTATTCGATATCAACCCAGAATTGGTGATTCTTTACAACGTTATAAAACGCGATGTGGAAAGTTTGATTGTTGAACTGACCAAAATTCAAACCGAATACAGACATACAGATGACACAAAAGCATATTATTATGCTAGACGCGATGAATATAACGACTGTGATAAAAATGTTGATGCCAATGTATACCGCACAAGTTTTGTTCGCCGTGCTGCCCTAACGATATTCTTGAACCGGACATGCTTTAACGGTTTGTTCCGTGTAAACAGCAAAAACAAATTCAATGTTCCAATGGGCAAATATACCAACCCGCGTATCTTGGATGAAGAAAACTTACGCAACGTGTCTGAAGCTTTGCAAATTGCTACGATTATACAAGCAGACTTTGGTGCTACACCAGATTATGTAAAGGCCGACACATTCATTTATTATGACCCCCCATATCGTCCAATTCGTGAAACGTCATCTTTTAATTCTTATGCAGTTGGTGATTTTGATGATGCAGAACAAGAACGTCTTAAACAGGTCTTTGACACATGTCATCAGATGGGCACTTTACAAATGTTGAGTAATTCGGATCCAACCAATTATATTGATGACTCGTTCTTTGATGATTTGTACAAAGATTATAAAATTAACCGTATTTTGGCTAAACGTCTTATAAATTCTAAGGCCGATGGTCGTGATGCAATTCGTGAATTATTGATTACAAATTATGACTAAGAAACAGTACCGTCTTTATTGTGCAGATTGCCTTGAAAAGTTGCTTGAACTTCCGGAAAATACATTTGATATGATATTTGCAGACCCGCCGTACATGCTTTCTAATGGTGGTATCACATGTCAAAATGGTTGCGTTGTGTCTGTGAACAAAGGCGATTGGGACAAATCTCATGGTCTTAGTGATGATTTTGAATTTCATAAAAAATGGCTCTGTGCTTGTCATCGTGTGTTGAAACCCAATGGCACTTTGTGGGTTAGTGGTACATACCATAGCATATATTCATGCGGTTTTGCTATGCAATTGCTTGGTTTCCATATTTTGAACGACATAACTTGGTTTAAGCCAAATGCTAGTCCGAATATGTCCTGTCGGTACTTTACAGCAAGTCATGAAACACTGCTCTGGGCGCGCAAAAATAAAAAGGCGAAACATACATTTAATTATGAGGCTATGAAGAACGGTGATTTCCCAAAGGACTTTATCAAAAAGCCAGGTTGCCAGATGCGAAGCGTTTGGGCTATCGGAACCCCGACCAAGGAAGAAAAGAAATTTGGCAAACACCCAACTCAAAAACCGGTGGAATTATTGGAACGCATTATTTTGGCATCTACAAATGCTGGCGATTTGATTTTAGATCCATTTATGGGTAGCGGAACGACAGGTGTTGCAGCATTAAAACATGGCCGTCTGTTTGTGGGTATAGACCAAGAGCCACAATTTGTTGAATTGGCTGAAAAAAGATTATATGATATATCTGAAAAAAAGGATAAAAAATGAAAGCGAATGGAATTGGTGGTGCAAATACTAAAACCGGTTTAGTTTTTGAAGGGAAGACCGATTTACGCACTTTTTTGTGTTCTCAACCAGGATATGATTGCAAAGATGATAGACGCGGGTGGGTTTCTGTTTTATATAAAGGCGAAGAAGTTGCCTCTATATTCAAAAAATCTGCTTTATATAAATTTTTAGAATACCGTGGGATTGATTGGAAATCGATATTATCTAAGAAATTATTACCAGATGATTCTATTTATGTTGTTATAAACAACACATTTTTTGTAATTGAATGCAAATTTCAACGTGTTGCTGGGTCAGTAGACGAAAAATTGCAAACTTGTGATTTTAAGAAAAAACAATATAAGAAATTACTGGCTCAACTGAATATGGAAGTAGAATATATTTATTTGCTAAGTGACTGGTTCAAACAACCATGCTATCAAGATGTCTTAGATTATATAGTTTCGGTCGGCTGTTCTTATTATTTTGAATATATACCGTTACAGAAATTTGGGTTACCGGTTCCAACTGATAAATAGTTATTAAAAAATATGGCGACTTTGGATTTAGATCATCGTAAAAATTATGAATGGATAGGCACTTTTTGGATGCCGAATAAACCGGACAAGGAATTTTCTGGTAAATTGAGTTATTCTCCAGAGAATGGTATTAAAATTTCAATATTTAATACTAATTCAAAACACCCGACTAATAAATCTATACTCGTAATGCATGGCATCATTCGTTATGATGAACAAACTATACCTATTACATTGTTAGAAGTATTTTTACAATGCTCAGGCATAACGATGAATATTGTTTTCTCAGAATTTGTTACTGGCTCAGCACGAGCAGTTGTTTTCGGAGGGTTGCTGAAAAATTTTGTGATAAGTGGTTTATATGTAGATTATGACGATAATTTCTATCAATTTTTATCTACAAATAAAAACATTAGTTCTATGGTGAAATTTGCACAAATGCCGGTTGTAATAGGTAAAACAAAAATCTCGCTTGAAATAGTGAACGCAACCGCTCACACTATTCACTCTGCTGATGATTTTGATGATGTAATTTGTTCTTTTTCAGCAAAATCTAAGACTATTATGAATTCATTTAAAAAGCATATACAACCACTCTTAGATAAAAACAAATATAACTTATTAAAACGTCTTCATACGAATATCGCTATTCATATAAAATCTGGTTATAATAAATTCTCTATTTATAGAATGCTCGAACACAAATTGCGCTTATTTTTAGAAATTTTATTAGATTGTAAAATAAACATAAATTTTAGCTGGATTAGTGTTGTAAAACATAACAAAAATAATAAAATATATCATGAAGCACACCCTATGCTTTGTAGAGATTTGCTCCCTTCTCTTGGGCATAAACATGGAAAATTAGCACACGATTTGATGCCAATAACCATAAAAGATTTTTTGATAAATAAAGATGATAATTTATTAACAATATCTATCAACAAATGGTTGCGTCTTTACGATAAACCTGGTTGGCATAATTTGATTACAGGGGCAGAAGATATTTTGCATGGTGGTCAATCACTAATTAATCAAAAAGATTATGTGATGTTGATTTCTTATGTTGAAACATTACAAAATTTACGCGGAAAATCTAAAAACGGAGATGTTAATAGTTTCGTTTTAGAAAGTTTATCAACCCAGTGGAAAACAAAAATAAAACGCATGTTGAAGTATTTGCAAAAACAAGATAAAAATCTGGGTAATGCTTTGTGTCAAATACGTAATGCAATAGTACATCCGAAAGCATATAACAAAAACAATGGCAAATACTATGCACTAGCAAATAATGAATTAATATTACAAAACGTCTATGGTATATTAGCTGGTGCTTTTATAAAGGAGCTAATGATGGAGATATATCTTATACCAGAGGAAAAAATTGATAAATATATACATAATTTTATTCAAAGGCGTTCTTCTTATAAACATGTGAAATATACAAAATGTTAGTTTTATTCTTTTATAATAACTTGATTTTTATATTGTTTTAAGGTATGTTTTTGATGAATCCAATGAGAGTTGGGTTCGGGGCTTTCCTAGCCCGTTTATCCGGTGCGAAAGCATCGTTATTACTGATGTTTCGGTGCTTTTTGCACCGTAATGTCCCTGACGTTATGGTCGGGGAGTCGTGTGCCATACAATAGGGGCAACCCGAAAGCCACGGAATCAATGATAAACTGATTAGGAACTCCCCGGCCGCCAATTCTTAATTGGCGGTCAGCATTTTACGCGGGGATAAAGATGAATGTAATCAGCGGAATTAAAGAAGCGTTTTCTAGCATAAGTAGACAAAGGTTCTTTGTCTCGGAAGCAGATTTTCAACATTCATTAGCAATAGAATTACACAAGATATTCAATGATACGGCTCAAATAATTTTGGAATTTCCAATTAAAAAGCCAGGCGAACAACGCATTATTCACATAGATATAATGGTCATCAAAGACGGAGATTTTTACCCCATAGAATTGAAATATAAAACCAGACCAATAAAATCAGAAAAACTTTACGAAAATACAAAAATACCTGTATCAGACCTGTTGGCGGATCATAAGGGAAATGATGATAATTGTTATCATGTATGGGCAGATATAAACCGCATTGAATGGTTAATTGATAAAGGATACGCAAAATCAGGCGTATGCATTTTTATTTCGAACAACAAATCGTTTTGGTGTGCAAAAAGCAACCCAAATTCTATGGCATATGCATTCAGGACAACCGAAGGCGAAAAAATGTCTGGATGGCATAAGTGGAATGTAAAAAATGACACCAATTCCAAACATCTTAAAGATAAACCAGATTTGTTTATGCAAAATGCCTATAATTTTCAATGGCAAGATTTTTGCGATACTGGTGATAAATACGGACAGTTCAAATCATTGTTTATAGAAATTCCACCCAAAAACAAAAAGGATTAAATATGAAGAAAGTAATTTTATTAGGTTTGTTATTGTGTTCTTGTGTTGGTTTGACAACACAACCGGTTCCTCCAAAAACCATACGCAATCCAGATTGCTTTCCAAGTCATGAATTAAAAGTATTTCAAGTGAATGACAAGTATTCTTTGATTCAATTATATTATTGTCATCCGGCAGATGGCGACACAGATGTGGCACGTTCATGCAAGGCACGACGGCAACAGATGTTTGGTGGCGAAGTTTTTGCAACCGATATGCGACAGGTTATAGGCGAAAAAGACTGGAAAACAGAATCAAAAAAATTGTATGATGGATATACGGTTACATTTGGGGCATATTGTATGGTATTAGACGGAACTTATACTTATTACAATACGATAGGCACAAAGAAAACTATTCGAAAGTTAAAGATGATAGAATCCCAGATTCCAAATCCAGAATATAAAAAATGGAAAGAAAAACAAGCGGCAGAGAACAATGAAACCACAAATAACAATAAGCAAACCGACGAATAAATTTACTGATAAAGATACAGATTTATTATTGAATAATCTGCGTGACACATATCGTAAAGCAAGTGATAACGCAAAGAAAATTATAAAATTATCATTTCGCAATATATTGTATGTGATTTCTGAATCGAGACCGGCAGATTTTATATCGGTATCGGCGCAAAATATTTGGTGCAAATCTGGTATAAATGGGGATTTACATAATTTGTTGGTCGGCAAAAAACGCACAATTCAAAAAGATTTCCCGAAATTGAAAGATTTAATATTGGAACACTGTGTGCCGTTATCTGAATTATTTCATGCTTTTATGGATGATGATAAAAGTGTTAAATATGTTTTGAATAATTTGAAAACCGCATGGATTACCAAAGAAGAAAATGCAAAATTAAACAAAAAATATAAATCAGCACGATTTGATTGGAAAAAGTGCTATACAGAATGCGGCATAGATTTGGAAAAATAATATGACAAACATACGAAAAACTTTAACAGAATATGTATTGGACGAGAACCATTTTAAAGATTTCGAATATGAATTTGATTACTGTATTATTCACCAAGAGAATGATACCGATTATTTTAATGGGACATTGGCCAGTGCATTAGCAGAATATAACGTGTTCAAAGATAATGAAAGTTTGGCATATTTCATAGCGACGTTGTTGCGATCAAAAATACTGATACCTATTTATATTTGTCCGCCTGGTAAAAACGATACGAGTATTATGAAATTGCCAGATTGTAAAAATGACAGTTTTTTATACATGAAAAATGTAAATATTGTTCCACAAATAAAACTAGCAGATAAAACCAGGATTTTTAGTGGTTTTCTATCAATACGCGAAATACACGGCGCGGCCACAAATCATATGTTTTTATATGTAGATTTTGAAACAGTATATAAGTGGATAAAAAAGCACAACAAAGAAATAAATATGATTGTATTTGATGCTTTTTCTAAACATGATTATTCATATTTTATATCATGTGATGATTTTATTAAACAAATAGACAAATTTAAACGGTTCGCCAAATCTTATACTGGCAAGAATTTGATTAGTGATTTGCATAACGCATGTATACATAAACATATGCCAAAATAAATACCGAGATTTTACCCAGTATTTATTTTATTGGTATGCCAATAATTCTTGACCATATGAAATAGCCTGTGTCAAAGAATCAACTTGATCTTTATATTTTGAATTTGGAAAGCTTAACAATTCTTTTTTAAAATCTGGCCACCATCGTTCTTTCCCTTCCACACCATCTGGCGGAAACAACAATTGTCCATTTTCAATATATGGTGTTATACCATAAAGTCGGTCAATTTTATCCCCTTTAGGCTTTATTGCCTCGATATTTAATACGCGGCCATATATATCTTTTAAATTTCTTAACAAATTTATAAGCGGAGTTCCGCTCGCAGCATCTTCTATTAGTAATACTGGTTTGATTCTGAAAAAGCCAGACTCTTGAACCACAGAATTGTATGCTTGCAAAACAGATTCTAAAAGTTTTGTCATATCCAGTCGGGCACGCGCAACTTGTAACAAATAAAATGTCCTGTTTCTCATTACTGCTACGACAGAACAAGCAGAATACGCATTGTTTTCTCCTGTTTTATTAGCTGTATCCCAACTTAATAATATTTTATAAACTTCATCAGGATTCAAACGTTGGTTTGGATAATATTGCATCCATTCTTCTTTGACTATACCACCACTGATTGGGCATGGCTCCTGTTGATACTGAGCATTCCATACATATTCCCCTAATTCTGTTTTTAATTCGTTACATTTTTCAAAACTGATATATTGCTTGTTTAATACATCGCCTTTATGCCTTATAAAAGTTTTATTCTTAACTTCCCATTGTTCTTCTTCGGTTGCAATCATAGGCATAACTATATGCTCCCATTTATCAGACTCTTTATCTAACAGATAACCTGTTAAATCGTTTTCATGAACACGTTGCATTATCAAAATAATCACCCCGTCTTCTTGATTATCTAAACGGCTTAACAGTGTACCTGTATACCATTCTTGTACTTTATTTAGGGCATTCTCATTTGCCATATCTGTTGTTTTTATCGGGTCGTCGATGATTATTATATTGCCGCCGCGACCCGTTAAAGATCCTTCAACGGATGCGGCAAAGCGTCCACCGCGTGAAATTGTTTTAAAATCATAGGCTGACGATTGGTCATTTGAAATCTCACTTTTTGGAAATAGTTGTTTATACCACTCAGATTGCATAATACGTTTGCAATCGCGTGCAAAAGTTTCCGCTAATTCTGCAGAATACGATGCACTAACAATTTTTTCTGTTGGATTATGACCTAATACCCAAGCGGTAAATGCAACATTTACAATTTGTGATTTTAAACTGCGTGGCGGAACATTTATAATAAGACGTTTTATTTCGCCTTTGCGGGCTTTTTCCAGCCGATCACACAATATTTCAATGTGCCAATTTGGAATCAGTATTTGTCCACCGCTTGTTTCGAAATAAGCCCGTTGCACAAAACTGTAAAAATCTTCCTTTATTAAAGCATTAGCCAGATTTTGTGTCATTCTTCCACCTCTTTATTCTCTTCTAAAACCCGTTTTCGGA
Organism: Candidatus Enterousia sp.; assembly: GCA_045546075.1. GTDB lineage: Bacteria > Pseudomonadota > Alphaproteobacteria > Rs-D84 > Rs-D84 > Enterousia. The sequence continues at coordinate 44,053 of JAZQCF010000004.1, read as the reverse complement.
AATTTTCAATAATGTTCTGGTTTATTTTAGATTGTTCTTTTTCATCGTGTTTTTTGCGTTCATTATATCTTTCGGCATCCTGCATCATTATATATGCAATATTTGTAAATTTTTTATCGCCAGCAATACCCTTGTTTATCGTCGTTTTGACAAACACCTCCTTTTTGCTAAGTGTTTTACGTCGACCTTTTTCCATAATTGAAACCTTTTGTGATAACTCTCTGTTTGCAAGAGCCAAATAATTTTTATCGTCCTTGGGACGTCCTTTGGGATTACCAGATTGTCCTTTTTTGAATTGTGTTTCTTTTGGTGGGTTAGCATATCCTGTCATCTGCACCTCCTATTTTTATGGCTTTTTCACCGGTTAGTTCTTCATAACGTTTAATTGTCACATCACAATATTTTGGTTCTATTTCGATGCCATAACATGTGCGACCTGTTTGTTCGCATGCGATTAAGGTTGAACCAGAACCCAAGAAGCAATCCAACACAATATCGCCACGTTTTGTGACATCCAGAATTGCATCTTTTAACATTGCAACGGGCTTAACCGTTGGATGTAATTTTAAATTTTCTTTACCATCTGCGGAACCATTGGCACCTGCGTATTCCCAAACATTTGTGCGATATCGCCCATGCGCCCCCAGATTTATATTATTCGTATGTGGGCCGTTGCCGTTTTTGTATATAAAGCACAATTCGTGCTGTGAACGATACAGGCTGCCCATACCACCATTATTTTTGACCCAAACGCAGATGTTTTTTAATTCTTCATAAACGGTTGATGCGGCCAGGCCAATTTCTATTCCATGTCGCCAATCCATAAACAAGTAATGCAAAGAACCATCGATGGAATATTCTTTTGCATGTTTCATAAATGTATTTAAAAACGTGATGAATTCATCAGATGACATCTCGCCAGATGCCATCGCAAATTCATCATGCTTAATTTTACCGCTTGAACCAATATCTTTTACACGGACATTATATGGTGGATCTGTTAAAATCATTTTGGCACGATTGTTTTCCATTAAATTTGCATATGTTTCCGCTTTTAATGCATCACCACAAATTAAGAAATGTCGCCCCAGTCGCCATATATCGCCAAATTTGCATTGATAATCGTTGGTTGATAATTCTGGGATATATTCGTCTTTCGGATTTGTAGGACCAGACTTATTTATAATAAAATTATCTATTTCTTCGGTTTCAAACCCTGTAATTTCTAGATCCAGATTTAAATTTTCCAGTTCTTTAAATTCCATTTGCAACAAAGACACATCCCATTTGCCTAATTCGGTCAGTTTGTTATCAGCAATACGATACAGACGTTTCTGCTCATCATTTAAATGAGATAGTGTTATTGTAGGGATGGTTCCAATATTTAACTGTTTTGCAGCCAAATATCGTCCATGCCCCGCTATGATTTCCCCATTTTCATCCAACAACACAGGGTTCACAAATCCAAATTCTTTAATAGAATCCGCAATCTGTTTAATCTGGTGTTTGCTATGAAGTTTGGGGTTGTTTTGGTACGGTTTAATTTGATTAATGTTTTTATCAACAATTGTTAAAAGCATAGTATACTCCTTATGTTTAACGAATAAGGAATACCCTTATTCTTAATAATATACATTGTTGCGACCACCTGCCTTGAAAAATTTTTTTGATTTTGTGAAAAAATATATAACTATTTCAATTTACCAATAAAAAACTGGATTTTTTAGGCAAAAAATATTATGTTACATGATAATAAGAGGTCACAAATGAAATTAGAAAAAATTACTATTCATAATTTTAGAAGTATAGAAAATTTAACTATTGATAGATTTTATCAAAACAAAGATAAATCAGAACGAGCGTTTAATCTTCTTATCGGCTTGAACGAATCTGGGAAAAGTTCAATTTTACAGGCTATCAACAATGTATACTCATCAGAACTTAAGTATACAAAAACCATGTATAAGCCGAATGTTAATAATGCAGAAGATAATATTGTAGAAGTCAAAATATATTTTGAAATAGATAAAGCTACTAATAAATTATTACAAGAAAAATCTCAAATATTTGCCGAACAAAAGGGGCTCAGTATAAAAAAATTTGATGATATCAAGCACATAATATATAATTTTGAGTTGTCGTCAACTGGTATCAAAAATAATAGATATTATCTTAATAGTACTTGGTATACCGGTGATACAACATTAGAACAAATAAAAGATGAACATGATAATTTCTTGTGGAACGAAGTTATAGCCCCAAATAAACCCAAAATTATATATTGGGATTATAGTGAAGAATTTTTGTTGCCATCATCAATTGATTTGAATCAAATAATAAATAAAACGTTAAAAAACAAACCAATAGAAAATATTTTTAAGTTGGCAAAGTTAGATATTTATAACTTGGGTGATTTGAAAGATGCTAGCAATCGAAAAACTATAAGCAGACAATTAGAGTCGGCAATTAATAAACATTTTAAAGCCGTTTGGAAATCTTTCGAGGCTAATGTAAAAATAAATATTGATATAGAACAGACTGGTATTTGTACGTGTTTGATTGAAGACAAAGACCGTGAGAGTATATTATTTGATACAAAAGATAGAAGCGATGGCTTTAGACAATTTATTTCGTTTATATTATCTGTATCTTGTGAGGAAGCCACAAAAGATATTGAAAACAGTATTATTTTATTAGACGAACCGGATGTTCATTTACATCCTAGTGGAATCCAATTTTTAAGGGATCGTCTTATTGGTATGAGTAAAAACAATGTTATCATATGCGCCACTCATTCGCCTTTTATGATAGATAAGACAACCCCTGAAAGTCATATTGTAGTTTCTAAAAAGAAAGGTAAAACAACGATTGAACGAGCAAAATCAGACTCGTATATATTGAGTGATGAAGTTATGAGAGTCGGTTTCGGATTAAATTATTGGAAAGAACTTTTGCCACAATACATAGTATTAGTTGAAGGTAACACGGATAAAATTATATTAAATAAAGTTCTAGAAAGCATGAACATAAGGGATATTTTCATTCAAAGTTGTAACGGTTCTGAAATGCCAAAAATGTACAGATATTCATCGATAGACAACCTTAATTTAACGGTTATACACGATGAAGATACTGGTGGAAATAAAATAAAAAAACAAATTCAAGAAGTTGCTAAAGAATTAGGAATTGAATGCACTAATTTGTTTTCTGTTAAAGATATATTGAACATTTTACCCCAAAGGTGTGTTTTTGAAGACATCTTAGAACCAGATGATATAATGCCGCACAAAGAAAATTGCGACCCAACAAAATCTTTTTCTGAAAATACAGCAAATATGTCCAAGGATGATATAGAACAATTAAAAAGGGATATAAGTGACAACTATACGTATCACGATCAAAGCAAGATAAAAGTATTTGTAGAAAATTTGGTAGAGAAAGCTAAAAACGGAACATTAAGTTCATAATATTCTGATTATTTTGGTTTTTTATACCCATAATTCCCTGTTGTTTTGTGCGATTTTTGATTTGTGTCCCTTGCGTTTCTCATGAAAACAGTGGGATTTATGTCAAAAAATTCCCTGCAAATCCCTGTAAATTGGATATCCAATACCGTCATTTATTAGAACTCCGCCAGAAATTAACCCGCCCAAAGTGGCGGGTAAATTTGTGGTGGACGAAGGGTGAATGTGCCCGCTTTGCAACAGGGTTGCAAAAGGGTTCACACGATAGTTGATGAAAACAAGTGCGCAGCACGCAGTTTGAATCTTACGTGTGGTGAGCATATGCGAACAAATCCCGTGCTTCCGCCAGAAAATTTTTTAAGCCCGCATAAAAGAATGCGGGCCGTTTTATTTTTGCCTTGGAATAAAAACACACAAGCCTTATCTAAGTTTTTCGCGATTTTTTGCCAGTTCGGCGCGTAAACTGTCGTGCCGGCGTTCAAGTGCCATAACCGTATTGCCAATAATAAAGGAATTCCCAGAAATGCATCGTTGCAATGAATCAATTTTATGTTGATTTTTGATATATTCGGCGTTACCACGGACCAGGTTCGGGTTTGGTGCATCCGTTCCATCGTGCGAAAATGCCATTTCAACCGCGTCCAGATATTCTTCAAATAGTCTTTGACGTTTTTCATCGCGGAACATATGAATATATCCACCATCAATTATTACGCCAAATTGCATAAATTTATCCGCCGGGATGTCCATTATGGTCAAAGTTTCTTCAAATTCCGCAATCGATGTTTTTGAATTAAACAGCGGGCCGACAAAATTTGCAACCTGGTTCATTTTTTTGATTTGTGCATCGGTAAAGAAACGCCCCAATGTATATGTTTTGTTGACATTGGCAAAGTATTCATTTGTTATATTTTGAACAATTTTTGAATTACGTGTTTTCAATGAATCAATGGTTTTTTTCATTTTTCTGTTTTGCGCAAATTCGGGCGCACTGGTCATATATGTAAATTTATCATCTTTGACCTGTTTAATTTCATTGGACAGTTTGATAATTTCGCGACGCGCATTTTTGCGGCCGATATGATGTGCAATAATTGCGGTTCCCGTTCCAACCAATCCAACCAAGACGGTATAAAAAACTATATTGTTTAATAAATTTCTGTTTACAGAATTTTTTGTCATCGTCTAATCCTTTGATTCAAATGCGTGTCATAAATATAGCACAAAAAAACATAATGGCAATAAAAAACCACGAAAAACGCGTTTTTCGTGGTTTTGTTGTTTTTTATTGTAATTTATATCAATTTGCCTATTGCAACGGCGGTATCGCTCATACGATTTGAAAAACCCCATTCGTTATCGTACCATGCGGTAACGTGGACCAATTTGTCGCCCAATACGCGTGTTTGGGTTGAATCAAATATAGAACTGTGTGCATCGTGCGTAAAGTCAATAGATACCAACGGCAATTCGTTATAACCAAATGTTGCCGAAGATGCCGCGCGCATTGCCGCGTTAACCGCATCGGCGGTTACATTTTTCGATGTGTTTACGACAAATTCAACAACCGATACGTCCGGTGTTGGAACGCGAATTGCGATGCCGTCTAATTTCCCCGCCAGTTTCGGCAGAACCAATCCAATCGCCTTGGCGGCACCGGTACTGGTTGGAATCATAGAAAGTGCGGCCGCACGTGCGCGCCGGAAATCTTTGTGGTTTTTATCCAATAATTGTTGGTCGCCGGTGTATGCGTGAACGGTTGTCATCCACCCAGATTCAATGCCAAATTCGCGGTCCAAAACCGCCGCCACCGGGGCCAGGCAATTTGTCGTACACGATGCGTTTGAAACGATAATATCGTTTTTGGTCAAAGTGTCTTGATTAACGCCGAACACGATTGTTTTATCCGCGCCCACCGATGGTGCCGAAACCAAAACGCGTTTTGCACCCGCGTCGATATGAACGCGCGCCTTGTCCGCGGCGGTAAAGATTCCTGTGCATTCCATAACAATATCAATTCCCATTTCGCGCCATGGCAGTTTTGTTGGGTCTTTTTCCGAAACGCATTTGATTTTATGTTTGCCAACAATGATTGTGTCACCGTCCAATTTCACATCCATCGGCAATTTGCCGTGCACAGAATCATACTGTAACAGATATGCGTTTTGTTCCGCCGGTGCCAAATCGTTGACCGCAACGAATTCTATATCGTCACGCCCCGATTCCAATGCCGCACGCAGAACCAAACGGCCGATACGGCCAAAACCATTTATTGCAACTTTTACTTTTGACATATATACCTTCCTTTTTTTGCTGTTGTTTTTTTTGCACGGGGTATCATAGCACCATTTATACAAAATTCCAAATTGATTTTTTCCAGGTGTTCCAGACTTGAATTTCGGGATTTGTCGGTTATAATCAAAATATGAATTCACACAGGGCGTATATCATTACTGGGCCGACCGCATCGGGCAAATCGGGTTTCGCACACGCGTTGGCGCGGCGTATCGGTGGCGCGATTATAAATTGCGACAGTGTGCAGATTTATCGTGGCATTGAAAACATTTCGGCCAGTCCTTTTGCCGGTCGCAAATTTAGTAAAGAAATAGACGGTGTTCCGTACAGATTATTTTCAATATTACCATTGGATGAACAAATTAGTGTTGCCGATTATATCAAATTGGCGCGCATCCAATACGATGATGTAATTGCAAATGGGTATGTTCCAATTTTTGTTGGGGGAACCGGATATTACATAAATGGAATTCTTGATGGAATTGTTGATGTTCCGGAAATATCGGCGGAAAACCGCAATCGTGCGCGCGAATTGGTTGCGCGTGATTTGGATGCCGCACGAAAATTAATTCCAAATGCGCCAGTTGACCCGCAACGTGTTGCACGTGCGTTAGAGGTTTTTTATCACACCGGGCGGCATTTGGCGGAATGGCAGAAAATGCCACGTATGGGTGCGATTACCCCGACACCGTTCAAGATACTAATAAATCCACCGGTTGATGTGTTAAAGGAACGCATTGCATCGCGAATTCCGGAAATGATGTCCGGCGGTGCGATGGACGAGGCAAAATATATCATAACAAATAACCTTGACCCGCATCGTGCGATTGGTGCCGAACAACTGTGTGCGTGTCTGCGCGGGGAATTGTCGATTGATGCGGCGATTGAAAATTGGATTATAAAAACAAATCAATATGCAAAACGGCAAAGAACGTGGTTCAAAACACAATTCTTTGCCGATATAACAATAAATCATATCCCAACGGATGAAGATTTAGATTTGGTTATTTAGTATGCGCGCCAATTACACGTTGTAAATCCGCACGGAAATTTGCGCGATATGCTTTCAAATCATCATAGAAAATTGAAATTTTTTCGTTTCCAAAAGTGATTTCTTGAACGATTTTATCGTCCCGTTTCAATACGCGTTTTGTATATTTCGGTTTTGGGGCCGCAACCATTGGTTTCCGGGGTGCGGTGGCCTTGTGCGTGGATTTCTTGGCTTTCATACCGGAATCTAACCATATTAACAGTTGATTATTTAATTTTGTGTATGCACGGTCCATACGCGCATCTGCATTTGGCGCATCCGCAAATTCTTTGGATTTAGACACATATACCGCCAAATATCTTGCGATAAAATTCACCATACGTGCACGGAATTGCAGATTCAAATCTTGGTCCAGCAAAGACATAAATAATTTTGATGCATCAATAAGTTCCTGTTCTATTTGTTGGGTATATGCACGTTCGATGCGCCACGTTTGCTTGGTTTGTTCCAGCGTTTTGAACGAGATATGATGCTTATGCATATATTCCGCAATAAAATTTATGTAATCATATTTGGTTTGTTTAAGTTTTTTTGCCATATTCATCCCCTTTTGGATTGGTTTTGACAAAAAGATTATATGACACTATTTTGATTTGTCAAGTGCGAAATCCCTTAATCTGTAATATTCCCATATGGCTTCGGGTGCGATGTCGGTCAGGCGCATTTTGCGGCGAACCCGAAACAGCCCAAAGAATTCGCGTTTAAGTGAACCAAATGCGGCATATTCCCAATCTATGATTCCCGTAATTTTCATTGTTTTGGGGTTAATCAGGATGTTGCTGCACATATCGCCGTGGACCATACCTGTATCTGGGGTGTTTTGTGGGCGCATATCGTCCAATTCAGGTAATCTTGCATTGAACAGTGTGAAAATTATGCCGCCCAATTCCCGGCCAATCTGTTCGCGATGTTCGCGTATCTGTTTCAGCGGTAAATTTACCAGGATTTTCCCAGGAATAAATTTCGTTTCATATACTGTATAAATCCCAATTTGATGAATTTTAATTCGTGGCACGCGCACATTTAATATTGGGGCAATCGCATCAGTTATACGCTTTTCGCGGGTGAATTTATCGACAGAATTGTCGCGCAAATGGAACTTGCGAATCTTGTAAACATACCCGTCCGGTGTTATAAACGCCAAACTGCCCCCGCCTTTGGCAAGTCGAAAATGCCGCCAATCCCGGCGCGGAAATGCGTGGCGCAGTGCACTTAATTTTGCATAATAATCAAACAGTTTTTCACGCCGAAACCACCGTCGCCATTTGGGGACAAGAATAAAACAAGACAAAATATACAATGTATCAAAAAATGTTCGCCACATATTATTTTCCATTTTGGTATATAATAAATACTATTGAAACCAACAAAAAAAACAAGTATTTTATTGATATGTTTAAATCTGGAACGATTGTCAAAGTTTTATTGCCCAATGTTGTTAACCGTGGTTATGATTATCGGTTGAATTGTGATGCGGAATTGGGTGCGTTCGTGCGGGTTACATTGATGAATCGGCCGTATGTTGGTGTAATCTTTGGTGTTGGTGATGGCGGCGTTGCCCCTGATAAGATTAAAAATGTATCCACGGTTTTTCCATGGAAAATGTCTGTTGCCGACCTGCAGTGGATTCAAAAAATGGCGGATTGGACATTGATGGCACCGGGTGCGGTATTGCGTTTAATACTTAATGTGCCTGATGCGTTCAGCGAACCAAAAATGGAACAATTATATTCGTATAACTTTGATGGTGACAAAGGCAAAATGACCGACAGCCGTCAAATGGTTCAAGACGCATTTGCGCTTAATGATAATGAACCGATGTCTGTGGCCGATATTCAATCAATCGCGCGTGTTGGGCCGTCTGTGGTCAAAACAATGATTGCACGTGGTATGTTGATATCAACCTTGTCGCGTCCGGTGGAAAAATCTTTTGCATATGAATATTATGATATTGGTAACATAGAACTGAACGCGGAACAACGTGCCGCCGCCGATAAAATAGGTTGTGATATAGAAAATGGCGGGTTTTCCGTAAATTTATTGGACGGCATCACCGGCAGTGGTAAGACCCAGGTGTATTTTGATTCACTGTGGCGGGCATACAGTGCGGGAAAATCTGTATTGTTAATGATGCCTGAAATTGCATTAACCACACAATTTATCAAACGCTTTGAATCCCGATTCGGTGCGCCGCCGGTCGTATGGCACAGTAACTTAACCGCGGCCCGGCGACGCGATATATGGCGCGGTGTTATGCAGGGTAAAATAAGGGTTGTTGTTGGCACGCGCAGCGCGTTATTCTTGCCGTGGCAAAATTTGGGTTTGATTGTTGTCGATGAAGAACACGATTCTTCATATAAACAGGAAGATATGGGAAATTATCACGGACGTGATATGGCAATTTTGCGTGCAAAATTGTCTGGGTTTCCGGTTGTGTTGGCATCCGCCACGCCATCAGAAGAAACAATGTACAATATTGAACGTGGGCGATTTGGGCATTTGGTTTTGCGTTCGCGATATGGCGGTGCGAATTTGCCCAAGATTGAAACAATCGATATGCGCGAACATCGTCCCGATGAATATCGTGTGGATGATGATGTTCGTAATGGTTCTTTGTCGCCGGTGTTGTGTGGGGAAATAAAAAATACTTTGGACAATCATCAACAGGTTATGTTATTCATAAATCGGCGTGGATTTGCACCAATCGTTCAGTGTAAAAAATGCGGTTGGGTTGCAACGTGTCCCGATTGTTCGGTTGGAATGACATATCACAAAAGGTTGGGAAAGTTATTGTGCCATATGTGCGGTCGAACAATGATTTTACCGGACGCGTGTCCCGATTGTGGTGGTGATATATCTATGCGTGGTGCGGGTTTAGAAAAGATAGAAGAGGAAGTTATTTCCCGTTTTCCCGCTGCGCGCACCGCGATTGTTTCAAGTGATACGATGATGTCGCGTGGCGCGTTGGAACGATTGGTATCAAAGATGGAATCGGGCGAATTAGACATAATTATTGGAACGCAAATTTTGGCCAAGGGTCATCATTTCCCAAACCTGACTTTGGTTGGTGTGGTTGATGCCGATATGGGTTTGTTTGGAACAGATTTTCGTTGTGCCGAACATACTTTTCAACAGTTATTCCAGGTTGCCGGTCGTGCCGGTCGCGGCGCGATTCCGGGTCGGGTATTGATGCAGACATATCAACCGACACATCCGGTTTTAAGCGCGATATGTGCCGGAAATCGTGATGAGTTTTTGCGTGCCGATATGGATGCGCGTCGCACCGCAAAAATGCCCCCGTTCGGCAGTTTGATTGCAGTTGTCGTTGAATGTAAAAAAGAATCGGTGTTAAAGAAATTTTGTGATGATTTGGCGCGCGCAGTCCCAAAGGTTAATGGTGCGCGCATAATGGGGCCGGTTATGGCGCAAATATATATGGCACGAAATTGGTATCGTATGCGTTTCTTGGTGTCTGGTGATGCGCGTGCGCATCTGCAACCGTTGGTAACATTATGGTTGTCACGCGTCCATGCGCCGGCAAATGTGCGCGTAAAAATAGATGTGAATCCGGTGAACTTTATGTAAAAAACACCCGCGATGCGGGTGTAAATTTATTTCGTGCGATTATGCGAAGGTATGTTTCGCGATTTGTTTTTTGAAAATATATTTTTTATTCCATCCAAAAATGTCTTTTTTTCACTTTGTTTCTGTTCCGTTTTTTCAATTATTTGTGCCTCGCGATTCGGGGTAGACGGATTCGTTTGGCGCAGAATCATTTGCCGAATCACATCGATATCTTTATACAGCATATTTGCATTGTATCGGTCATACGTGTCACCGGGTTCAGGGATTTCTTGTATTTGGGTACGAATAATCGCCTCTTTATCGCGTAACCATTGGATATATTTATTGGCATCCAATATCTTGCCATCTGGGGCAACTATTTTTGCGTCAATCATTTCCTGTAAAAATTGTTTTTCGCTGTCTTGTAAATAATCGTTCATTTTATTTTCCTTTGTTTTTTATTGATTTTGTGTGGGTTATACAACCTGGGTTACGGCGCGCAAAGAACCGTCCCGCGACAGTTGGACAACACGAATTTTTTGTTTCATCTCGTTGATTAAATCGGCCCGGTCATATGCGGGTTGAGTATGTAAAATACGGTCGGCGAACGCGGCATACGCGGCATCCGCGCTTTCTGCGTGAATTGTTGTATAGAAATGTTCGTGCCCGGTCCCCAGCATTTCCCACATAACCGCCGCATTATCGGTTGATATTTCACCGCCAATTATAACGTCCGGGGTCATACGCACAACCAAATCCAACAGACGTGCATAATTAAATTCATTTGTCTGTTCGGTTCGTGATAAAACAAAGTGCACCCGATTCTTTTGTGGAACCCGAACTTCGCGTGCGTCTTCTACGGTAATGACACGACTGTTTTGGTCAATCAAGGTCAACATATGATTCAGGAAAGTTGTTTTTCCGGTTGCGGTTGCGCCACTGATAAGAATAGGGCTGCCGTCATTGATGGCGGACATCAATCGGTCATACGGGTCATCCGGGCGTGTGGTTTGGCGCGGTTTTACCTGCATCAGTTTTTCACCACGTTTCAAATGGTAATTTTCAAAAGACGTTTCTGCCACCCCGCCACCACGTATATTTAATGCAACCCCACCGGTTATATCGCGTTCATCATATTGAACGTTGGGGCCGGCAATCGCGCTGAAACGATGGTTGCCCGGCAAAGTCGCATACACGACGGGAATACCGTGAATCGGGTCAAATGGGCGTTCATATATGTTTGCGATGGTGTGAATTAAATCAACCAAATATTGTTTGGTAAGTGTTGGCGCGTCATACGCAACCCATGGCACACGTGCGCCGTGCAGGCGCATCCAAACCTCGCATTCGTGATTTATGGCGATTTCTTCTACAAAAGACGGCCGATAAAAATCTGCCAAAGGTTTTAATAAAGATTCCAATACAACATTTGTCATTTATAAAATCATTTTATCATAAATCGACGCTTGAATCAAAATTGTTTATTTGATAAAATCATAAAAAAGAGAGAAAGAAAATGAAGAAACTTTTTTTAACGATTTTTTGCTTAACCCTTGCTTTGGCGGGATGTGCGCGCGATGACCGGCCGTATAATACCGAAGATTTTGCAAACGGTGGTGATGATGCACCATACTATAACGAACGGACCAGTGGGTTTATGCAACCGGATAATCAGTATGCGGGAATTGATTCTTATCGTCCAAAAACCGATTTGGAAAAAGAAGAAAAGAATAAACGTTGGAATACGTCCCGTATGGAAACCCGGTGGCAGGAATACAAGGGCGCGATGGTTCGTGTCCAAATTCTGTTGGGCAACAGCGATTTGCGCGAAATGCGCCTGCGTTTAATGCAAAATGCGGATGGTATGGATATTGATGGCGATATTCGAACCGTTTTGGGCAAGGTCGCAGACTTTGAAATGAAACGTGTGTGCGGTCGTAACGCAGACAGCATTGTTTTGGTGTATGATAATCCGTCATTTGAAACGATGCGTCCAACACCGTTCTTTGATTATCGTATCGAGGCCGAAGGCGCAACAATGCGCGAATACGGTTTCCGTTGCGTTTATAACAATTAAACAAAAAAACTAACAAAAAGGATGAAAAATGAAAAAAATACTTGGTGTTTTTGGGGTTTGTGGTGCGCTGTTTTGCGCGGGATGTGATGCGGGTGATGTAACCGCACAAAACGGTGATACCGTTGTTATTAACTTTGCGGGATATTTGGATGGTGTTCAATTCCCGGGTGGAACGGCGGAATCTTATCCGCTGGTTTTGGGCAGTGGCCAATTCGTCCCTGGATTTGAAGACCAGTTGATTGGTGCCAAAAAAGGCGAAGAACGTGATGTTAATATCACTTTCCCAACGCAATACGTTCCGGATTTGGCGGGCAAAGACGTTGTGTTTAAGGTCAAAGTCGTTGACATCCAAAAGAAATAATTTGGTTGAAAATATTGATGAAATGGGCGCATATTCACGCCCATTTTTTATTGTCAAAGGCCTGTGAAACCGCGGGGTTTTATGTATGCACAGGGTGGTCAAAAACGAACGTTTTTGTCCAGTGCTTTTTTGATTTTTTTCAAAATATAGAAAATGGCGGATTTCCGCCATTTTTAATTGACAAATACTCATTTTAGACTGGTCACAAAAAACGTTCCTTTTTTGTTATCATTATAAACATAAAACAACGCCGTCAGGACGAGTGTCGTCATACCGCCGCACCGGGCCCCGCAAAATTTGAAAAAAATTTGTGGGTGGTCCAGGGCGGTACCCAGGCCGAGCGACAGCGAGGACCTGCCCCGCAGGGAATTTGGAACGCGCTTTGCGCGTGACAAACATTCACTGTTTGCGACGCAAGTGTTCACTTCGTTCACACTGGATCCCGGCCTTCGCCGGGATGACGAGAGAAAGGCGGGATGACGGTGGAAAAAACAAAGAGGGAAAATATGATCAAAAAACCTTTATTCATTGGTGCGATTGCATCAATTATCGCAACAAGCGCCATTGCAAATCAGATTGTTACCAGTCAAACATATGTTGATAACGCAGATGCGCGCAAGGTCGATATTGCCCAGGGTGCCGGTGATAACAATGAAAACGTCGGTAAGACACTGGTTGTGAATTCGTCGGGTAATTTGGAATTAGGCACGGTTTCGGCCAGTAATTTTGTAGAAGATTCTATAACCGATGGTGTCACCGACAAGGCACCATCGGAAAATGCCGTAAATGACGCATTGGCAGAAAAACAGGACATTATTCCCGCGGGTTCAGATGGTGCAAATGGCAGTGTCGTTACATACGGGGCCACCGCAGGTGATGTTGAAGAACGATTTATTTTGGATTCAGATGCGCATGAAGACAATATAAAAAATTTTATGGCTAATGCTAGTGCAACCATTTCATCAAGTATGCCAATGCAAGTCGTGTTACATAAGAGCGCCGAAGAACTAGAAAATAGTCTGGTGCCAGCCAAATACATAGAATACGGGCTTAATGCAAAACAATATGCCATTACCCCCGGAACAACAGGCAGTGTCGCAATATTTGATGGTGCAGACCAACGTGGCGGGTCAAAATTTACCGAACGTGCGATATATGACGGTTCAACCACGTATGATTCAACAACCGATGCAGATAAACTGATAACCGCCGGTGCGGTTGAATCTAAACAGGCGCAAAAGGTGTGTGTGCGGTGGTTGGCTAATGCCGATGAAACAGATGAAAATTGTTTGTTATGGAATTTGCCATAATAATAAAAACGCCCGATTGGGCGTTTTTTATTTTGTTCTTTGTGTGATTTTTTGGGCGGCCTTTTCTTTGGCGATCAAAATCTTTTGCATAAATTCTTCAAAGGATTTTGTGCCCGCCAATTTATATCCGGCAACATTTGCACCAAATTCACGTTTTATTAGGCTTTCCAAGAAGTTTGCCGGTAATACGCGAACAACTTTTTGCCAAACCTGTTCATCCAATGACGCATTTGAATTCGGTTTGTCTGATTTTATTTTGCCACTTTTTATCATAGATTCTTCGGCGGCGTTTGCAATGTTGTAAATGCGCATAGCATCATTTATTTTAATATCAAAGAAATCTTCGATTTCGCGTATTGCGGAATCCAATTTGCGCATCGTTCCGCCCATAATATCGCACGATATTTCATATTTTATGTCATCCAAAGATTCGGTTGATGCCACAGTGCGCCCAATCGCATATTTGAAGCGATTCATAATTGCCGAAAAAATCAATCGACGATTCCATTCAACGTCTTTTGAGTGGAACAGCCCGCGACCCTTTCTGGCATTGGATTTTATGCGCCCGGAATCACATATAAATCCATATACATTAGTAAACAATTCATTAACGGTCATATTTGATATATTGTACGCAATGGACATACCAAATACGTCGTTGATTTTATCCTTTATCATATCCATGTCTGAATCGAATGTTATAATATCACGTATTTGCGCGTTCCAATCTATCGAATCTGCGAACGTAGAATTCAATAGAATATTAGTTAAAGTACGCTTAATTTCCGCCTTGGTAAAGTTTGTGCTGTCCATATTGTTTCCTTTTTTATTTGAAACAATGATACACAAAATATTCAAGTTGTCAACCGGTTATTCGTCGACCGCCATTATGAAAATTCCGCGTTTATTTGCGGTTTTTATTACCAAATCTTTATCAACCACAAAGCAGGTTTTGGTGTTCACAACAATCCCGTTCAATTTTGCATCGGCAACCGCATTTACTGTATCAACGCCGATTGCAGGGATGTCTATGCGCAAATCTTGTCCCGGTTTGGTCATTTTGGCAAAAACCCCGCCCTTTTTCTTGCGGTTTTTTCGCATTTCAACCACGCGGTCCAGCATACGTGCCGTGCCTTCGGCGGCCTCGACCGCGATTACCTGGTTGTCAACCACAACCGATGCACCAATGTCGGCCGCACCAATGGTATGTGAAACCTGAATCGCGCGTTCAATATTTTTTTTGTCCGCCGCGGTTGGTTTTGTTTTGGTCAATATGCCCGGTTTTTCAAATGTTAATTCCGGGGCCAAATCCTGGGCCGCCACAACATTGAATCCCGCATTTGTCATAATTTTATTTAATGCCACCGCCATAGAATCATACCCCCGTTGATTTTTTAATATCTTAATTAACGCAAACAAAGTCCAAAAATCCGGCCTTATGTCTGCAAGGTTTGGATGTCCAATCGCCCCAACAAATGTTACATTTTTAATACCACGCCGCCGTGCCGCGCGAACCGCCGCGCCCGCACCACCAATACGAATTACCATATCGGGATTTAACCGCGGGTCACAAAAGTTTTTAAGTCCAATAATAAAAACATCCCATCCGTGCGCACGCAACGCATCGCGTACCAAGAACGGCAAACGTAACGCGCCGGCAACAATCGCAATTTTTTTATCTGTTTTCTTTACCATATTTGTAATGGTAAGCATAAATCGCACTGGAATCAAGTTTGATTTTATGATACAATCCTAATTAAGTAATATACCAAGTGGAAAATTAAATGAAAAAAATATCTTACTTTACACCCATTTGCCTTGGATTGTTGGTGTGCGCGCCCACGTTTGCCGCATCACGGTCCGGCCGTTTCCGCAGCGAGGTTTTGAACGGATTAAATGTGATTCGTGTTCAAAACGTGGATGGTTCCAACGTTCAATCTCAACCAAACGCCATTGATGTAACCGCGGCATCCTATGCCGGTGCATATGGCGAAATGGGGCAAGAGGTTTTATATGATGAATCGCCTGCCGCAAACGCAGATGATTATAAAATATTCGTTCCAACCACTATGTATGTGCGAATGGGTGGGGGGCTGAACATTTCCGGTGCAACGAAAAAGGCGCGTGTTGGCCACGAAAAGTATGAATCTAAAAATTCGTGGAACACAACCATTGGGTTGGGTTGGAATATGTCTTCATATGTCCGCACAGAAATCGCATTCCAAGAATCAACTTTTGGTTTCAAAGATTTATCCGCATCGGCGGATTATCATACGTTAAATGGTATGCTGTATTTTGATTTTGCGCGCCGCTATGTTCAAACGGGTGATATTACATATCGTCGCACATTTGTTCCATTTATGGGCATTGGCGCGGGAATCGGTGAATATGAATTTTCGGGCACTGGCGGTGCCGGCGGGTTCTTGGTTGTTGCACCACGTTTGGAATTGGGTATGAATTTTATGCTGAACGATATGATTGGTTTGGATGTCGCGTATCAGTATCAAATGAACATCGGCCACGGTTTTGGTTGGAATACATCACGCAGTGGCGTTGATAATGTTGGCAATGTTATGGCAACGATTCGTGTGAATTTTTAACAGGGGTTGAATATGAAAAAATTTTTAATTTGTCTTGTGTGTGTTTTACCGATGCATGCGGGTGCGACCGTTTTGTACCGGGTTCAGCAAACAGGGGCCCCAACCGATTCGGTTGCAAAAAACGACGCGTTTGCATCGCGCCACCGTTTTTATGTTGGTGGAATGTATGATTTTTCTATCTGGGGGGATGAAAGTGGTAACGGCATAACGTTTGATGGCAAAACAACATCTGGGTTTGATGCGGTTGCGGGTTTTCGCCTGAACGATACATTCAGGTTCGAAGCCGATTATATGCATACAAATGCGCGTTGGGATGAAATAAAACTGAACACGAATACGGTTTTTATCAATGCGTTGGTTGATGCGCGAATTGATAATATATATCGGTTCTTTTATAAACAGAAATTGGTTCCATACGTTGGTGCCGGTGTCGGTATGACGTGGGTTGATGGTGATTCGGTTGTCGTTAAAAATGACACGGTTGCATCAATGGCGGCACTGGCGGGCGTTGCGGTTGAATTGGGCGAACATTTTGCGATTGATTTTGGTTATCGTTATGTTTATATGTTCAAACCGCGTGTCGATATTTTGCCCGATTTGCGGCCGCGTGCGCATCAGTTACGCGTTGGCGCACGTATCAATTTTTAACACAAAAGGCGCGTGATGAAAACGTGTCCGTTCTTTGGAATTTGTGGCGGGTGCAGGTATGATTTTACCGCACCCGATTATCGTGATAAAAAGATAGAACAAATCAGTGATTGGGAATTGTCTTTTGAGCCATTTTGGACTCATGCGGGTATGCGTCGCCGGGCGGATTTTGCGTTTGCCAATGGGCGTTTCGGTTTCTTTGTGCGCGGAACGAAAAATATAGTCCCGATAACTCATTGTCCAAATTTAGTACCGGAAATAAATCGGGTTTTGCCAAAAATATCTGCATTGCCGTTTGATGGGGCGGGTTCGGCATTGATAACGGCGTGTGAAAATGGAATTGATTTGTCGGTTACATCAAATGTTCCATATTTTTCGCGCGAATTCAAAAATGCTGCCGCCAAGGCGGGTTTGTTGCGTGTTGCGTGGAATGGTGCGGTCGTGTGTCAAAATGACGTGCCACGCGTTCGTTTTGGTGATGTGGTGGTCGATTACCCGGTGGGGGCATTTCTGCAACCAACGGTGGCCAGTGAATCCGCAATGCGCGCGTTTGTTTTGAAAAATGCCGCGGCCGCAAAACATATTGCCGATTTGTTCTGTGGTATTGGAAATTTCACATATGCGCTGAATGCTGACGGACAGGGTCGCGACGGAGCGAGTAAAACGAGCGTAGACGGATTTGATATAGTTGGCCCATTTAATAAACGCGATTTGTTCAAAAATCCATTGTCTGCGAAAATGCTGAATAATTATGATTTGGTGGTAATGGACCCGCCCCGCGCCGGTGCAGATGCCCAGTGCAGCGAATTGGCGCGTTCAAATGTTCGGCGTGTCATTTATGTTTCGTGTAATCCAAATACACTGCGACGCGATGCGCAAATCTTGATGCGTGCCGGATATGCCGTGCGCGACATTGCGGCATTTGACCAATTTGTTGGTTCCCCGCATTGGGAATTGGCGGTCGTGTTTGACAGGTAATTTGGTAAATAAAAACGCCCACACGGGCGTGTTTTTAGCTGAAGTCTGGTGCACACAGGCATTTGTTTGCACTGCAATACGGATGAGACATTTCTCCGCACGGCGGGCAATCTGTGGTCTGGGTACAATAATTGCCATAAACATCTTTATCGGTTAAATTCCATAGAATACAATCGCCGTTTACTTCCTGGTAACATGTTTTATACGTAACAGTCGTTTCCGGCAGGTTGGTTACCTGTTCTATCTGGTTGCCAAGATCGTCTATATCGTCAAAAACAGAATCGGCAAAATCTGCCATCTGTCCCATCGTAACCAGTTTATTCGCATCTGGCATATCGGCATAGTCTACCGGTGGTTCCACAATCCCGCGTTCGCCGATTTGTCCCGCGGTACCGGTATATGTGACAACGGTTGTACCCGGTGTCGATGCGTTAGTGCCGGTTGCCGGTATTGTTGCCTGGCGCGTGGTATCAACATATTGTTTTGATGTAACGGTTGTATCTGCGAAAACTGAATTGATTGCGATAATTGATGCGACAGCACCAAGTAATAATGTTTTTTTGCTCATATTTTCCCTCTTTGTTTTTTTTCACCGTCATCCCGGCTTTCTCTCGTCATACCGCCGAAGGGCGGTACCCAGGCCGAGCGACAGCGCGCACCTGCCCCGCAGGGAATTTAGAACGCGCTTTGCGCGTGACAAACATTCACTGTCTGCGACGCAAGTGTTCACTTCGTTCACACTGGGTCCCGGCCTGCGCCGGGATGACGGCTCTCTTGTCGTGCCTGACGGCGTTGTTTTTACACCAATAATGATAACAAAAAACGAACGTTTTTTGTGACCAGTCTAAAACGGTTTTTTGTCAATTAAAAATGGCGGATTTCCGCCATTTCTTATAATTTGAAAAACATTAAAAAAACGCTGGACAAAAACGTTCGTTTTTGACCACCCCGCATACACATAAAAACCCGCGGTTTCACAGGCCTTTGACAATAAAAATGGGGAAAATTTGGAATTATTATAAAAAAACACCGCCGTTGCCGGCGGTATTTCCGAATGGCCTGAAAGGAAGGAAAGGAGAAAAAGAAATGGCCATTCTAAACTTGGGTTGGGGTCCAAAGTCCAGAGGAGAGAGAATGTAGGAGGGAGTCTGGAATCTCTGGGCCCCACAGACATTTAAGTGCCTGGTCATCGGGTTTTGCCCCTTTGACGAATCGAAATATAATACAATCAAAAGCATTTGTCAAGTATTTTTGTCAAAATATTTTTTATGTCAATGTAGACCCCTTAAAATCCTAGGAAATACTGCTTGTTGCTTAATCGGGCGTGGCGGAATAATATTTTATTAGGCAAGGGGGGGAAATATGACACACGAAGATATTTGGCGCGCCATTGAAAAATTCGCAACCGAGCACGGAATGTCGTGTTCCGGCCTGGCGCGGTGCAGTGGTTTGGACCCGACAACATTTAACAAAAGTAAACGTTGGACCAAGGATGGACAACCCCGTTGGCCGTCAACCAACAGTATTTCCAAGATTTTGGCTTCAACCGGTTCGTCTATCCAAGATTTTACAAAATTTGTGGATGGTGGGGAACACAAACGAATCGGTTAAAGTTTCAATATGGACCAGAACATCGGTGCCGGTGCGCGTATATGTGCCGGCACCTTTTTTATTGGACACCGCGCGATTGTTTGTTTATTCTGTTAATATGTTGACTGGAATCAGGATTTTTACAACCGACCCATATTGGCGCGCAATAGTGTTAGATTTGAATGCCACATCGGTGGATGATGCAAATTTGGCGGATGTCGATTTGGATTCTTTGAAATTGAATTCGCCGGTAACATCGTTGGAATTAAAATCCATAATAATAACGGCACTGGACGATACCAAGGTTTTGGCATCGGTGTTTGGGCGGTCTGTATCTTTGTCACCTATTCAGCGACAAATAGTGGTGCGGCTTAAAAAAAGCGGCGGGATGAGCGCGGACGAATTAAAGTTGGCATTGGGTTATGTGCGCGATACAACAACACATACGGTTGATACGGCGATATATGGGTTGCGCAAACTGTTCGGGCGCGATTTTATTAAAAACGAAAACGGAATATTCAAAATTGGCGGGATATAAAGTATTATCTTTTGACAAAATTTCCAGTACCCAGACCTATGCGCATGATATGATTGCAAATGGTACGGCAACTGACCATACGGTGATTTGCGCCGCCGCACAGTATGCCGGCCGTGGTCGATATCGTCGTAAATGGGTTTCACATCATGGTAATTTGTATGCAAGTTTTATATTCAAAAGTCCGGAACGTGATCCACGCCTTGCGTATGCCGTGGCGGTCGCGATTATAGATACACTGGCATCATATGGAATTGATGCAACGATAAAGTGGCCAAATGATATACTGATTGATGGGAAAAAGGTTTCAGGTGTCTTGATAGAATACGCAGGTCGATTCGTTATCGTTGGAATTGGAATAAACGTTAATTCAAATCCAACCGTTACAGAATACCAAACAACCAAGTTGGCCAGATACGCAAATAATATAGATTTGACCGATTTATTATCACGATTGGCCAAGAAATTAGATAAATGGATGGATGCAGAATTCGATTCGGTGCGGCGGCGTTGGATGGAATCGGCGGCGGGACTTAACGGTTTGGTAAAATATCGTGGCGAAATGGTCGAATTGATTGGTATAAATGATACCGGCGCATTGGTTGTGCGGCGTGGCCCCGAATATTTATTGGTTCACGGTGATGAAATTTTGATGTGATGTATGCCGCAGATTTGTGGCGTTTTTTATAAAATGCTTGACTTTTTATGTAATTTATGATACGATAATCAACATCAAAAGAGAAATTGTATTCACACGCAGGTGTGAATTTTTTTATGCCGCACATTGTGCGGTTTTTTCTTTGCGAAAAAAAGGAAGTGATATGAATTCAACCATAATAACCGCCAATTATGACACAGCAAGTTTGGCGGATAGTGTTGCGCGCGTTGTTTTCGCGGAAACAGGTGCGCGTTCTTTGCGTGTGGTCGAAGCATTAACTTCTATGATTTCAAATTGTGCCAAGAAAAACGGTGTTGGAATTTATGATGTTATATCAAATACGACAATGTTCGAATCGCAGAATAATAAAAATTTGAATATCGATTCGAATGTGCGTGGATTTCAAATGTGTGTGCGCACGGCGATTCGTATGTTGCGTGGTAATTTACCGGATATGTGTTACGGCGCGACAATGTTTCATCGGGCGGATGTGTTGCCACAATGGGCGGTTGCACGCGGATACATCGCGGACATAGATGGTATTTTATTTTATACATAACCTTGGGATTTTATATGAGCAAATTTATAAGCGGTGGATTTTTTGCGAATCGCAAAACACAAATTATGACCGGTGTTGGAATTATATCAGCCGTTGCGGCATATATGGTTGGCGATTCCGATTTATTCGCTATGATTCAGGCACTGATTGCGATTGGTGGAGTATATATATTGCATAAATCAAAACAAAATAAAGGAAAATAATATGGAAAATATACCAGAAAAATTTCGTTGCGAAGATGGAACATTAAATGCGGATGCAATTATAAAATCTTATACAGAATTAGAAAAGAAAATTGGAACGATGATATCTGTACCCGATGAAAACGCCGATGAATCGTCTGTGTGCCGCTTTCGTCGTGCGATTGGCGTTCCGGAAAGTCCGGACGAATATCCACACAATGAAATCTTTGATGATGAAAATGTTCGACAAGAATTTCATAAAATTGGTTTAACAAAAAACCAAGTTGAAAAAATTTATGACATTGCACAAAAATTTTTGTCACCTGTTATCGCAGAAATTTTTTCTGTGGAACAAGAATCAAATGCGATTATAGAATTGAAAAAAATTTTTGGTGATGATGAAAAAATGTATGATGCGTTGGTTGCGATAAAATCATTTGGTGAAAGATTTTTGCCCGCCGATGCATTTAATGAACTGTGTGCCACACCCCAGGGAATTCAAGGCGTATACAGGATGATGCAATCGATGGAACCGTTGGTCCAGACAGATTCGGGTGATACAAAAATTTTGTCTGATTTGGATTTGCGACGTATGATGCGTGATCCAAAATATTGGCGTGATCACGACGAAGAATATGTTCGTAAAATTGAAAATGGTTTCAAAAAATTATATTCATAGTGTAATTTTTTTTAATAAAAATAACTTTTCTCCTTTACTAATTTTTTTCTTTAATATAAAATATAAAACAAGAACAAAAAGAATTTGTTCTATCCAAAACAATAAAAAGGAGAGAAGAATGGCATTCACATTCTTGAAAACTGCGGCAAAAAAACCTGCTGCGAAAAAACCTGTTGCTGCGAAGAAACCTGCGGCAAAGAAACCGGCCGTGAAAAAACCGGCTGCGAAGAAACCTGCGGCAAAGAAAGTTGCCGTGAAAAAACCGGCTGCAAAAAAAGTAGCAGTTAAAAAAGTTGCTGCGAAAAAACCGGCTGCAAAAAAAGTAGCGGTTAAAAAAGTTGCTGCAAAAAAACCGGCTGCAAAAAAAGTTGCTGTAAAAAAACCTGCGGCAAAGAAGCCATGTGCAAAATGTGCCAAGAAAAAATAATGGCTTTGCATAAAATATAAAAGTGCCTGCAATCGCGGGCACTTTTTTTGTGAAAAATTTCAGTCAGATTTTTTTGTCTGACTGAATTTTTTCCTTGGACAATCCACCTTTGTGGACCCGATTGAATTTATTTTAGGCGCCGCCTGCGGCATAACCATAAATAAATTTTGGTTGGACGATATTATTTCGTCCGTAGTTTAATTCTTAATAAATGAAAAAGGAATAATAATGTCTGTTTCCATAGATCAGGTATTTGTGAAACAATTCGAAGCGGATGTCCATCTTGCGTATCAACAGATGGGCACCAAACTGCGTTCCACAATTCGCAGTAAATCGGGTGTTGTCGGTGCATCTACAACATTTCAAAAAATCGGTAAAGGCACAGCCAGCACCAAATCACGTCACGGTATTGTTCCGGTTATGAACCTTAATCATACACCGGTGGAATGCACATTACAGGATTACTATGCCGGTGATTGGATTGATGCATTGGATGAATTGAAAACCAATGTTGATGAACGTCGTGTCGTTGCATCGGCAGGTGCATACGCATTGGGCCGTAAAACCGATGAGTTGATTATTGGTGCAATGAATCAAACAACACAAAATGTTGGTGATTACAGCACCGGTCTTACCAAAGCATTGATTTTGTCCGCGTTGGAAAAATTAAATGAAAATGATGTTCCGGATGATGGCCGTCGTTTTGGCGTTGTTGGTGTGCATCAATGGAATGAATTGTTGGGTATAGATGAATTTTCATCTGCGGATTATGTTGGTTCAGATTTGCCGTATTTAACGGGCACCGAAGTAAAAAGATGGTTGGGTATCACGTGGGTTCTGCATAACGCGTTGCCGGTATCCAATTCCAATCGTGATTGCTTTATCTATCATGCGTCCAGTGTTGGCCACGCCTGTGGGCAAGAGGTCAAGACCGACATCACATGGCACGGTGAACGCGCCGCGCATTTCATCAGCAACAGTATGTCCCAAGGCGCGGTTCTGATTGATAATGATGGTATTGTTCGCGTGAAGTGCGGTGAATAAAACAAATAATCCAAGGGGTAAAAAATGGCTTTTCAAAATAAAAATTTATCTGTGATTGCGTATGCAAATGGTTTTACGTTGTGGCATTATGCCGCAAATGAAACATTGGCAACTATTTCGACAAGTGGGTATTTTAACGCGGTGAAAACTTTAATGAACACCGGTGATATAGTCTTGGTCAATGCATCCGATAAAACCTCAATCAAGAAAATTGCGGTTGGCGACAGTGCAGTTACCACCGCAGCATTGGATTAATACCTTTGTTTGTTTGTGTTAATAAAGGGGGCCGTATGGCCCCTTTGATTTTTATTAGGGGAAAATAATGCTAACTAAAATAGATTTATGCTCAATGGCGTTGTTAAAATTGGGTGAAAACCCGATTCAATCCTTGGCGGATGATACAACCGCCGCCAAGTTGGGGCGCACACTGATTGATTTTGTAATAGACACATTATTGGCAATGC
Source organism: Candidatus Enterousia sp. (assembly GCA_045546075.1). Classification (GTDB taxonomy): domain Bacteria; phylum Pseudomonadota; class Alphaproteobacteria; order Rs-D84; family Rs-D84; genus Enterousia. Next base: position 19,567 of record JAZQCF010000004.1, on the reverse strand, counting down.
ATCCGTGGCGATTCGCATGCCATACATATACCGTTACCAAAGATGAAAACGGAGATTTGAACATACCGGCGGATGTGTTGCGTATTATAAAAACAAATGCCCGGGTGACAGAAAATAAAATTATATCGGATTCGCCATCTGTTGATATAACAGCGATTCGCCGTGTAACCCCTGAACAATTCCCAAGTTATTTTGCATCTGTTGTTGCAACAAAATTGGCAATGGAATTCTGTATTCCGTTGACATCTGATCAAACAGTATTCCGGACATTGGTTGCATTATACGAAACAGAATTGCAGACGGCAAAATTCATAGACAGCACCACATCAATAAACCCGGCAATAGAAAACTTTTCTTTGTTAGACAGCCGATTTTAATACCAAGGGATTTTTAATATGGGAAATTTTATCAAAACGCAAACTTCGTTTGCTAACGGCGAAGTATCACCAAACTTTTTTGCAAATGCCGACATAAATGGACTTTCGTGTTTGGAAAATATGGATATTATCCCCGGTGGTGGATTATCCCGCAGACCGGGATTGAAAAGAATTGCAAAATTATCTTCAAATGCGCGTCTGGTCCCGTTTTCTGTTTCTGCGACCGAACATTATATTTTGGCAATAATGAATGGTTTGGTACGAATTTTTTCAGGAGATTCGTTTGTGCAAGATGTCTTTGCGCCGTGGAACGATGCAGATGTTTGTTTATTACAATATGCGGAACGTTTTGGGACAATGATTTTTGTTCATCCAGATTACAGGCCGAAAATACTTTATCGTGAAAATGGCATTTTCAAATTTACAAACTTTTCTTTTACATCGATTGATGGCGGTGAAAACTTTGATATGCCATTTATGCGTTTTGAAGATTCAAATAATATTCGTATTACAATTACGATGTCAAATAACACGGCGCACCTTAATACGAATCAGGATTTTTGGACACCGGAAAATGTTGACGGACATTTATCATTACTTGGAAAAACCTGGGTTGTAACATCTTATGTTGGCCCGCGTGATATTGTCGCGGTCTGTAACGGAGCGTTTACAATCCCGAATTCGCCAATTACCGATTGGCAAGAAGCCGCATTCAGCCCGCGCCGCGGTTGGCCCGCCAGTATCACGTTTCATCAAAACCGTTTGGTTTTTGGTGGGTCGAAATCCTGGCCGGGTGGTGTGTGGATGTCGTGTGTTGGGGACCATAAAAATTTTAACACCGGAACCGGTCTTGATGACCAGGCGATATATTTTACACTGTTGTCATCCCGTCGCCAGCATATTTGTACATTGGTCAGCAGTGATAATTTACAAATCCTTACATCCCAAGGTGAATGGGCGGTTTCAAATAAACCGTTGACCCCGGAATCGGTAAATATAAAGATGCACACAACAATCGGGTCCGCCCCAGACAGGTATTTGCCACCCCAGGAAATGGACGGTTCAACCATATTTGTGTCGAATAATAAACGTGATATCCGTCAATTGGTGTTGGATGATTTTGGTGAAAACTATCGTGCAGATAACCTGTGTGCATTGGCGGAACATATAATGCAAGACCCGATTGATATTGCGTATAATAAAACAGATAAAAAACTTTTTGTGGTAAATTCAAATGGTGTAATCAGCGTATTAAATCGTAATGTCGCATTGGGAATTTCCGGATGGGGCCGTTATACAACGGCGGGAAAGTTCAAATCTGTTGGGGTTTGTGATGAAACAACATATGTTGTTACCGAACGCAATGCGGAATTTTTTATTGAAAGATTTGACTATACAGAAATGGTTGACGCGGGTGATAATCCATATGTATCACGTGCAAGTGGGATGCCAATAATGACATCGGGACATAATGCAAAATACGTCCGGATTAAAAAGATTATTGCGCGATTACACAATTCAAAAACTTTATTTATAAATGATTTTCGGTGCGCATTTCCGGATGAAGTATATGACGACGATGCACCCGGATTTTCGGGCGATATGTCGGTAAATGTTTTGGGGACGTTGCGGGATATGGTTGATGTGCCGTGGAATATATCGACAAGTGAATCATTACCATTGACTGTTTTATCAATAACATTGTACGGACGTTATCAAATATAAAAATAAAAGGATATAAAATGGGACAAGTTATTTCAGATGTAAAAGATATTTTGAATTATCAGGACAATAAACAAAAAAACGCATCTGCGCGCCAGGAAATTTTAAGGCAGATGACGGCGGATGAAAAAACAAAACGCAACCTGGTAAATAAAGTTTTGGCGACCCAGCGCGCAAAATATGGCGCGTCTGGACGCGGAACGGGCGGTCAAACCGAAGATGCGGTACTGGACAGATTACAGGCGGAAATTGAAAAACCATATGATGAAAAAAAGCAATCGAATTTAAGTAAGTTGAAAAATACGCGCACCAAGAAAAAGAATCTGGTATTGGCGGCATTAGAGCATATGGAAAATTTGGTCAAGTAAAATGAGCGAATACAACCAATTTTTGGATTCTTGGAATTCTGTATTGGGGTTGAATACGCCATCACACCATCACCGTATGACAGATTTTTTAACAGATGTATTAAACAATGGAAATCATCGCGGATTATTGATGGCATTTCGACATTCGGGCAAGTCAACCATTGTCGGGATTTTTGCGACCTGTGTTTTGTTTATGCGACCGCAAACACGTATCCTTATTTTGTCGGCCCAAACTCATCAGGCCGCGCGTATGGTTATGCACATAAGAAATATTTTGGAAAATCATCCGTGGTGTCAAGATATGATACCAAAAAATCGCCGTGAATGGGCGGAAAACAAAATTACCGTAAATCGCCCGATTGGTATTCGCGAACCGTCGGTTGTATGCCAAGGAATATACGGCAATATAACCGGTATGCGCGCAGATTTAATAATTTGTGATGATGTCGAGGTTCCAAATACATGTAACACCGCACGAAAACGTGCGGCGTTACGTGAAAGGTTGCGCGAATTAGATTTTGTTCTGTCGCCCAATGGCGCAATGATTTATATCGGTACGCCACATACATTGGATACCATATATCGAACAGCCTAGTCTTCGCGTTCCGGTTGGGGTAAAGAACTGGTTATCTTATGTAATTTGCGTAATAGTTTATTACCATCATTTCCAAACATCGGCAGGTATGTTTCATAATCCAACATATCAACCTGAAGTTGGGCGCGTGCACGCTCGTTTATAGGTTTGGAAATAATTTCATTTGCGCTGTCCCACATTTTGTACGCACGCCATGTGCGAACGATTGTGTCAAATTTTTTCAGTGCGTCTGGATGTTCGGTTAACATATTTTTTATTGCGGTTGTCCATTCGGGGCCAAATTTGCGAACAATCGGTGTATGCATAAATTCTTGTAACGCATCCTGGTCGGGTTCAAAATCATCGATTGCCGATAACAGTGCGTCCATATCATCGGGTGACATATCGGCCGCAACCCCCGCTTCATCCATCATACCGCCATACGGCAACAATTCGCGTGCGATAGAATCCATTGGTGTTTTGCCATCACGCAAATTTTTTATGTGTTGCACCAACATTTGTCCAGTTGGCAAATCGGCCATTTCTTGTAACACTTCGTCCGTGGCTTCGTCAATAAATACACGATTTACAGACTTCCATCCGCCATTGATAACGTGCGCCTGGCGATACAGATTTAACAGTTTTTGTGCAATTACACTTGCTTTGGCTTTCATCTCGTTATCCCTCCGTCGAATATATTATTCTGTAACAATCATAATAACTTTGTGCACAGTTTTTGCGTAAATCTTTTCTTCTGGGGACACCATTTGGCCACAAATTTTGTCCTTGGCATCTTGGCGAACGATGGCGATGTTTGCATTTACTGTTTCTTCATTGGTCAGTGTTTTGAAATCTGCATCAATAAAGATTGCCAAATCACCAACCGCCGGGACAGATTTAACATCGGCGAACACATAAGATTGTGCGGGTATAAATCCGCCAACACGTTTAGAGTTTGGAATTACCGCATATATGCCACGTCTGCCCTCTAAACTGGCGGGTGCGGCAATCATTGTTGTATCAGATTTTTTGAACGCGATGCCTTTGCCGTCGGGGGTACCAAACACCGGCACCAATTTTTTACGTGCATTATCGTACAGCTTTGCACCATACAGGTGTCCACGCATATCACCCAAATCGGCATTTGAATCACCCGGAACCAATACGGCCCTGACACGCTCTTTAACCTTGTTCATCTGTTTGTTCAATTCGCCGGATTTGTATAAATCTGCGATTTTATCAAACATACTGTCCACAGTATATGCAAAAGAACGCGCCAATGGTTCAATTTCGCTTTTGTATATTTCGCGTTGACCAACCTCTATCTTGTGATACACAGACAGCGTCATTCCCGCGTCTTTTGCGGCCTGGGCAATGGTTTTGCCGGCCTGTTGACGTATTTTGCGCAGACCGCTGCCAAATACTTTAAGGCCGCTGTCTTCATTGTCGTTCATACGGCGTTTGATTTCATCTTGCCATTTGGTAGCGACTTCATCTGTGTCTTTGATAAATATATCGGACAATTTGCATTCCAATATATTGCAAATATTTAACAGTTGTTTTTGGTTTAGACGGCGCACGCCCTTTTCAATCTTGGAAACCGCGGACAATGACAAACCCGATCGCCGTGCCAATTCGGTCATTTTCATTCCCGCCGCCATGCGGATGTTTCGTATATTGTTTGGAAAAATGATTTCTTCTTGGGCCATATCAAACTCCTTGGGATAAATCTTGACAAAATCATAGTCAATTTTAGAAAACTTGGCAAGGGAAATTTTTAATAGTGGTCAGTAGTTTCTGGAATTTTATTTGCACCCATACTAATCACTAACCACTATTATATATCCATATCATCGGGTATTGCGGATAAATCGATGGCGGGCATATCATCGACCGCGGGCGCAGGTACATTTTCTTCGGCAAATTGCACACCACCACGATTCGCCATATCGTTCAGGTTGTCGAACAAACTGAACTCTGGCAGGAATGCAACACTTATGGTCTCGGTTTTTCCATGACGGTTTTTGCCGATAATAATATCGGCCTTGCCCTTGGCCTTTTCCATACGGTTTTGCCACGAATCAATAGATTTTTCATTTGGTGTGTTGGATATACGGTATGATGGGTCGCGATTCGCCAGGTAATATTCTTCGCGATATGTGAACATAACAATGTCCGCGTCCTGTTCAATAGACCCAGATTCACGCAAATCGGACAGTTGTGGCCGTTTGTCATCACGCATTTCAACACTGCGCGATAACTGGGACAGGGCGATAACCGGCACATCAAATTCTTTGGCCAACATTTTCAGCCCGCGCGTTATTTCGGATAATTCTTGGACACGGTTGTCTTTGTTTTTACCGCCCGGCGATGTCAATAATTGCAGATAGTCGATAACAATCAATGCAATGCCGTTATATTTTCGTGCCAATCTGCGCACACGTGTGCGAATCATTGGAACCGACATACCCGGTGTGTCATCTATGAACAGTGGAATCCGGCTTATTGCGTCGGAAAATTGGGTCATTTTAAGGAAGTCTTCATCACTTAATGAACCTTCGCGCATCGCACTGGATGGAACGCGTGATTGTGAAGACAAAACGCGCGCCGCCAATTCGGATGCGCCCATTTCAAGGCTAAAAAACGCAACCGCACCGGTGTATTGTGGGTTTGCGCGTCCCGAAAATATGGCGTTTGCCGCGTTAAATGCAATATTCATGGCAAGTGCGGTTTTACCCATACCGGGACGGCCCGCGATAATCAACAGGTTTGATTTGTGCATACCGCTTATCGCGGCATCTAATCCCGTCAATCCTGTTGTAAGACCGGACAGTTTTCCATCCGCCTTGTATGCAATTTCTGCCTCAATCAATGCGCTTTTCAATGCGTTGGCGATTGGGGTAACATCGCGCCCAGAATCGCCACTGGTTGCCATATTAAACAGCATTTGTTCTGCGTTTTCAATCTGGCTGGCCACGGGTTTGTCTAAATCTTCGACAAATGCATCATCGGTTATTGTTTGACCGATTTGAATCAGTTCGCGCCTCATTGCGTTTTCGTGAACGATTCGGCCATATTGTTCAACATTTACAACGGTTGCGCCGGCACCGGCCAACTGGGTTAAATAATCGATTCCACCAACAGATTCCAATGTTCCCTGTTGGTCCAAATAGTTTTTAACGGTGATTATATCGAACGGAATTCCGGCCGCAAATTGTTTCAGGGCAAGTCGGTATATTTCCTGGTGTGCGGGGTGTGAAAAATCTTCGGCCTTTAGAAATTCGGAAATTTTTTCCAATGCCCGGTTATTGATAAGCACCGCCGCCAAGACGGCCTGTTCGGCCTCTATATTCGTTGGTAAAGTTTTGGGAGTAAAGTCCATGTCCAATATAGTATATGAAAAAAATGTTTTTTCAACGCCTTTTTTATCGGGGTATCGGGAATTGAAAATCCCGATTATGGATGATGGCGGAAATTCGGCGTGGCCGGCGGTTTTCCCAATCGAAAAAATTCATCAAATTCGGGAAACGGTCGGCGAAAGGCATTTTTCTGCACAAATGATGTTGAATTATATATCACCTGAAAAAATACGCCTGGACCCGGGAACAATACATTTCTATGAAGACGAATTTGACCCACGCACCGCGCGTATCGGGGAATATTTAATATCTGGCGCGGCCATTTATTGGGACCCGTCCACCGGTCGCCGCGGTGCCGACAACAGTGTATGTGCATTGATTTATCGTGACGATAATAACCGGCGAATATTTATACACAACATAATGTATATTCTTGTCCCCGATAATACGGAATACCCATTGGCGTATCAATGTGGCCGGGTTTTGGATTTCGTGCGGTTAAACCATTCGCATCAAATTGCATTGGAAACAAACGGTTTGGGCACGGCGTTGCCAGAAATTATGCGCGACATAATAAATCGTAATGGCGGTGGCATAAATTTACGCCCAATAACAAATTCGCGACGCAAAGAAGACCGAATAATGGATGCGTTGGAACCATTGATGTCAACGGGTCGATTGTTTGCACATCGTCGAATCACCCAAACTCCATTTATTACGGAAATGTTATCGTGGTCGCCGATTGGGGGTGCGGAACACGATGACGGTCTGGATGCGGTTGCGGGTGCAATCACGTGTCCGCCGACACCAATCCGTCCAATCGGGGCCAGGGCGGTGCGATATACGGCGAACACAGATTTTAATATCTAATACAAAACAAAAGGAAAAAGTATGAAATACGATTTACAACAAATGTATAAACGCGCAATCGATATGCGCGAACCGTGGATGCGTCGTTGGACGGATGCACGGCGTTATACTATGCCGTCAACAGATGAAGATTTGGCGACATTATTTGATGCAACTGCATCGGATGCCGCAGATAATTTGGCGGCGTGTATGTATTCATTGTTAACACCACCGGAATCTTTGTGGTTAAACCTGGTGCCGGAAAGTGCGAATTCGCCCGACCCAGAATTTGCCACATTTGCATTGCGGGCAAATTTGAATGATTCAAATTTTTATACAACAATACATCAATGTTATATGGATTTGGTAACATTGGGGACGGCGTGTTTATTTATGGCGGAATCGCCAATCGGCGCGGCCAGTGCATTTACCTTTACGGCAATTCCAATTACAGATATTGCGATATTGCCAAATGCGATTTTTCACACGGCAACAATGTCGGCAACAGAAATCCTGCGTCAATATCCTGAATGGACACCACCGCGTGATATTGCCGAAAAAATAAAACAAGACGGCGAATATCAAATGCGCCTGGTGCAGTCTTTGGTGGACACAGAATTTACAGCCTGGGTTGATGTTGGTGGTGATTTTGAAAATAATATTGTATCAACCGGCACATTTGAAACGAATCCGTATTTAATTTTCCGTTGGTCGGTCGCAAGTGGCGAATTATATGGGCGTGGGCCGATTCTGCGCGCGTTACCCGATATTAAAACGGCGAACAAAGTCGTCGAATTGGTGTTGAAAAACGCAACCATCGCGGTCAGTGGCATATGGCAGGCCGATGATGATGGCGTAATAAACCTTGGCAACATAAACCTGACACCGGGCGCAATTATTCCCAAGGCCGTAGGCAGTTCAGGATTGACACCATTGGCATCGGGTGCGAATTTCGATGTGTCGCAAATTATTTTGAAAGATTTGCGCGAACGCATACGCCATACGTTGTTGGCGGACAGAATCGGCCTGCTTAGCGATAAAGAGATGACCGCAACAGAAATCTTGGCACGTAACGCGGATATGCTGCGCATTTTGGGCGCGACATATGGACGGTTGTTGCACGAATTTATTCGTCCTTTGTGCGATCGAGGATTACAGATTTTGGCGCGTCGTGGTGTGATTGATAAAATATCATTGCACGGTGATGCAGAATTAAAATACATTGCCCCGATTGCGCAAATGGTCGCAGAAAATCAAACATTGATATAAAAAAGGGGTAATTATGGAAGGTATAGATGTTGCTTTTGCGCGTGCGTTTTCAACCGATGCGGGCCGCACAGTGTTGGAACACCTGCGGAAAATGACGATTGGACGTGTGTTGGGGCCAAATGCAACGGATGCCGAATTGCGATGGTTGGAATCCCAACGCGCATTGGTTCACCAAATTGAAACACTGATATTACGGGGGCGTGAAAATGCAAAAACATAACGGATTATCAAACATCATTGATACGTTGCGTGGCGGATGGTTTCTTATCGTGTTTATTGGTGGCGTGATTTATTGGGTTGCGCGTGCAGATAATTCTTTGGTCGAACTGGACCGATTGAATACGCGTATAACGACACTAGAAAACCGTACAACGGTTCTGGAAACGGGAATCGGCCAATTACAATTAAAAATAGACGGTATCAAAGAAGACGTTACATTGATTAAAACCGCCGTTATAAAGTAAATAAAAAAATCCCGCGGGTTCCGCGGGATTTATATTTTTGTTTAGCAACCACCTGTCGCCGCACCAATCCATTTAGAAACAGAAAGATCTTTGTGCAACAAGAAATGATATTCGCAGTTTCCGGATTTATATGCACCGGTGCATGCGGCCAATGTCAAAACGGCAAACAGTGCCAAGATAACTTTTTTCATTTGTTCTCCTTTTATGCTTTTAACGCACTTATGATTATATTCATATTCCGGCAATTTGCAAGTTGTTTATTAAAAAACCATATATTGATTTAACAACCAGTGGCCGTTTCTGTGGTTTTACAAACACAAACTGGTCAAAAAAAACGAACGTTTTTGTCCAGTGTTTTTTTAGAAAAAATTATTCAGTAAAATCAACAACCGGAAAGTCCGCAAAACGGGGGGACAAAAACGTTCCTTTTTTGTTACCATTATAAACATAAAACCAAACAAGCAAAAAGGAAGGGAAATATGAGGATTTCAATTCTTACCATTGGTGCGGTCGCATCAATTATCGCAATCAATTCGGTTTTCGCGGACACAATCGTTACATCGCGGCAATACGTTGATACCACGCGCCAGGCAACAATTCCGGCATCCGGCACTAACGCATCGACACCGGGTACAACCGTTGTCACATATACAAATGTCGCCGGTACAATCGGTGAACGCGGGATTTGTAATAATGAAGAAAATGATGATTGTGCTCCTAATGATTTGGTTACAGTGAGAGAATTAGATGATGCGGTAAGTAACAATATGCCTATTTATTCCGTAAATGCTGGACCGGGACGTGTCGTTGTTTATGGGGATATACCAAATAGTTTTGATGCACGCGGGATTTATGACGGGTCAACAACATATGATTCAATTACCGACGCAGATAAATTGGTAACGGCATCGGTGGTGCAGAATGTGTCAAACAACCTGCCGACAAAAACCGTCACAACCAGAACATGTTATCAATTTTTAAATGGTGATTGTATTTTATGGGAATTACAAGATACATCTGTTTATGGTTCACAATGTAATACTGCATCGGATTGTGGTTCTCACTGTTATTGTATAAATCACATGTGCAACTGTGATTCGTTATAACCATCAAAGTTGCGCTGTTCTATTCTTATTATACAAGGCGGGTTAAAATGCCTGTTTTATCCATTCAATATGGATGCCGTGAATTATAATTACGTCAAACCGCGCATCGCCCGTCCATCGTTTCTGTAACAAATATGTTTCCGCCGCCGCGCGCAGTCTTTTCACCTGGCCCCAGGTTATCGCATCCCACGCCGCCGCGGTGGTTTTACGTTTTTTAACCTCTACAAACACAATTAAATTTCCGCGTTTCGCAATAATATCAATCTCGGCACGGCCGGTATGTCGCCCGGTGGTATATCGCCGCCGCACAATTCGAAACCCGTGCATCATTAAATACGCGCACGCAATAATTTCACAAAAAATACCCTTTTGATAAGAATCCATTTTTAATTAAAACGCATAAGATTTTGCCGCGAAATTATCGGTCGCGCTTTGCATATTTGCCGAACTGTCTTCAGCATTGCGCCCACAGTCCGCCAATTCTAATTCCCCATAATACGCGGTCATCATTGGGTCAAATGCGTTATCGGAACTTGCCCACTTATCGGTGCCGGCATTTGGATTGCCGTATTTATCCAACACATTTTGCCACCAAGACCATATTTTTTTATCACGTTGATTCGCGAATTTTTCCCCATCGCCCGGCATTTCATCAACATCGTTTTTATAAACAATCTTCCATGCGACATTGTCGGTGGCATTGCTGGTAAAATAAACATCGATGGTTTCGCCGGTTACATCGCGCACCAAATGTAATTCTGCCGCATACATCACACCACGATTTCGCGCCAAAGACTTTATACACGCATCCAATTTGGCCGGTGCATAAATACCATTGCGCCGACATTCATAATCCAGGTTATATTTCCAATCGGGATGTATGGAATAAACAACACTGTTTTTCGGGCGGTTTGTGTACAGGCCATTTTCGCGCGCAATCATTTGGACTTCGTCAAAATTCATTCCCAACATTATGCCCGCAATATCAAAAGACTGAACCGCGACGGGTTTATCGCCGGAATTTATTGACACACTTGTAACGCTGCATGCGACATCTGCATTGGCATCTGTATCAATCGCATATTCATCAAAATTGTCGTATTCATCGGTTGTATTAAATTCCTCGTAATTAAAGGCATCATCCGCCTGGGCATACGACACCACACACACAAACCAAGAACACACAAAGAATAAAAACCATAAACGTTTCATATTGTTTATTCCCTATCAAATTTTACGTCCAATACATGAAACACGAACACCAGTGCCGGGTCAATGCCATCTATTAACGCCGCCTGAACACTGTCAATATTGCTGTACAGTTGGCCAAGCCTGTCTGATTCTTGGATTTTTATGTACATTGTTCCACGCGTTATCGTTGGCGCAGTGTTCATATCATTCGGTTTATACCACGTTTTTAATTCATAATCAACATGCCAATAATCACTGTCCACGGGCTTAAAGATTTCATCAAAAACGCGCACTGTTCGCATCACCCCGTTTGATGCCAATTCACGAATATCCGGCACAAATTCACGTTCCCAACGCGTCATAACATCGGGGGCCGACATACGGCGAATAATTGCATCTTTTCCACGTATTCGGCGCGCCACATTTTCAACATCGGGCACGACATAAAAATATTCTTTGACATATTTTTGAATCAGCCAATCCCGCACCCTGCGTTCACCAACTTCTTTCAGGCTGCGTGGCATACTGGTTTGATTCGATGCGTTTAATCCGGTGCGAAAGAAATAGGGTTCAATACTGATTCTGTTGCCGGTATCATATATCGCGCCAACAATGTATATCATCGCAAACACCATAAATATGGTAAGAATTCCAATAATATATCCAATCAGTTTTTTCATATTTTATTCTCTGTACGCATTAAATCCTGTTATATAATATCCAAATGTCTGGGGATATCGTTCGGGGTCATATGCAACCTTGACATACGCCACAACATCAAAGTTTCCCGATGCCGACGACCATACGCGTGCGCGCGTAACCCAGGTTCCGCCGTTTTGTGTAACGTTCCCCGCCGGGAAAACGGTAATTTTATTTGGGTCAACGTGCCATCGTTCGCCGGCCGATTCATATGCGCGATATTGTGGCACAACATCTGTGACAAAATTTTGATACATACCTTCGCCGGAAATACAATATATATCACACCCGTCAATATTTGCAAATGTGTTTGGAATGTGACGCGTACAGTCTGTTTCACGGTTGCATCGGCCCCAATTCAGGTCATTTTTTTCATCGCTTGCAGAAATGGTGAACCATTTTTCTGTGAATATACCAACCAATGCACGTTGAAGCGATTGATAGTATGTGGTGTCTTTATCACCCATCGGCCGCCCAATCAGTTGCCATTCACCGCGCGCGTTGTCCACGTATATGACAAAAGGATTTACGGTTTGATTCTTTCGCAACCACGGCAATGCAACGCAACAGGCAATAATTATTAAAAACGCCACAAATGACCATATACCCATCGTTCGGGAAACGGCAATTCGTTTTCCCGCCGGAAAAGCCGATGTTTCAAAATCATCTGGGTAATCCAATGCCTCTCCCCCTTGGATGCGCACGGCGGCATCATCTTATGCGCGATAGACCATAATGCATGCGCACGGACTTAATTTCAATTCGTTTGTATCATAACCGACACCAACCGGTTCACGGTCATAAATCTGGCCACAGGCGGCCAACGCCAATCCAACAAACAATCCCAATATAATTTTTTTCATATCCTTTCCCCCATGTTTGTTTTGATTATAAAAAAATCTTCTGCCCCCGGTCAAGTGTAAATAACACATTAAAACTGGGTTTCAAATGACAACAAGAAACGGCGTTCGCGGTCATGTTCACCCATTTTTAACGGCCAACCCCAACTGAAATTCATTGGCCCCATTGGTGTGTTCCAATAAATACCGACACCGACGGATGTGCGAATACCGCTGTCTATGAAATTCGGCCGCCCCAGGTAAGTATCTTCCCGTGCCGGCGGTTTGCCCAAAATACCATAGTCCATAAATACGAAACCCTTAATCTGGTATTCATCGGGGATAAAGATTGGGAAATTTAATTGCGTTGAACCATTAACCTTCCACATACCGCCCAGGGAATAAGACTGATACGCCCAATTACGACTGCCCACGCCGGCAATATCGAACCCGCGTAAACTTTCCCCACCCAGGAAGTAACGATAAACACGTGGCACATAATCATCACCAATGGATTGAATATATCCAATATCCAACGAAGTCTTTAATTGCCACCGGTCATCCAAGAATTTTACCATCGCGGTCGCATCGGCACTGTATCGCATAAATGTTTCGGTTCCACCAAACCCGGTATATGCAACCCCAATGTTTCCAACCAAACCGGTATGTGTATTCTGTTCAAAATTAGTGTCCAGGTTATAATATTTCAAATACGTTCCCAATGTGTACAGGCGCGCATTTTGCCATCCACCAATTTGCAAATCATAGTTTTGATCGAATGATGCGGATAAACGCAATGTCTGGGACCAATGGTCTGTCAGTTGCCACCCCATACGCCCCGCAATGGTAAGTGAATCACGATCATATCCAAAACCGCCCAAATGTTTATAGTTATACATTGTGTACGACACATCAAACCCGGCGGACAGTGCGCGCCCAAACAAGAACGGTTCGGTAAAACTGAATAACGCCTGTTTTTGATATTGTGCGATTGACCCGCGCAGTTGGACCGTTTGACCACGTCCCATAAAATTGTTTTCGGTAATACCCGCATCCAACATAAAACCGTTTATATTTGACCACCCAAATCCACCGGATAATTCACCGGTCGGTTGTTCTTCCACTTTGATATCCAGGTTCATCATATTCGCATCGGCAATTCGACTTGGTACCATTTGAACGTCTTTGAAATAACGTGTCCGCATCAAACGTTGCCGGCCCTGTTCGATTGTTTGTAATGAAAACGGATCGCCCGCACGCATTGGAATTAATTGGTTTATCACAGAATCGAACGTTCGCACATTGCCCAATATATTGACCGAGTTCAAATAGATTCTGTTTGTCTTTTGAATTTTGAAATTCAAATCTATGGTGCGTGCATCATCATTTTTGGCCGGAACCGGTTCAACATTTATAAACGCGTACCCATAATCGGCAACCGCGCCCCGCAGGGCGGAAATCGTTTCTTCCACTTTGTCGACATTATACGTGTCGCCGTTAGAAATTTTTAATGCATCGTACAACACATCATCCGGGACATCCGGAAACGGATTATCAATACTTAACTTTCCAATTTTATATTTTGGTCCTTCGTCAACATTGAAAACCACAGAATAATATTCGCGGTCAGGTGTAAAAGTTCCGCGTGCATTTTTTACCTGAAAATCCACATACCCATTGCGCAAATAGAATTGGCGCAACATTTGTTGGTCGTATAATATGCGGTCTTCGTCATACACATCAAATTGCGACATAAAACGCCACCACGCGTGTTCGCGTGATAAAATTTCCCCACGCAGTGTGCGCGAACTGAATTTTTTATTGCCTTCAAAATCTATGGAACGAATATAGGTTGGGTGGCCTTCGGTAATTTCATATACAACGTTCACGCGGTTGTTGTCCAAAGATATTTTTTTCGGTTCGATTTTTGTTCCAAAGAAACCCTTGCGTTGGTACACGGTCAACATACGTCCAACATCGGCACCAATAACCGACTGATCGAACGCAGAGCGTTCTTTTAATTTGATTTCTTTTTTCAAATCATCGGTGGAAACTTCATCATTACCTTCGACCGTAACCATATTTACAATGGGTGCCTCGGTAATCTTGATTTTTAACACACCGCCATCCATTTGAACAGACACAGTTGAAAAATATCCACTTTCCTGTAATTGTTTGGCAATCTTGTTCGTGCGTTCTGTGGTGATATTTTCACCAATTTTTACATCGGCCAATATTCGCACCGATTCCGCATCCATACGGTTATTGCCCACAACATCAATGCGCGACAAGGTTGCGCCCGCCGCCATATTTATCGCAAACAACAAAGTCATAAAAAATATCAAATACTTTTTCATAATCCAAACACCCGTGCCAAATCATTCCACATTGTCAAGGCAAACACAAATGCCAAAAATACCCAACCGCAAATTATGACAATTTCCATACCTTTGCCCCCCAGTTTTTTGCGTGTTATGCCTTCAATTATCAAAATTAATAAATATCCGCCATCCAACACCGGCAACGGCAACAGGTTTATAACACCCAAATTCACCGACAGCAACGCGATAATTGCCAATAACGCAAAGAACCCATTTGCCATGGCCTGGCCTGAAACCTGGGCAATGGTGATGAACGAGCCCAACTGTTTTGATGACCGGTCGCCGGTAACGATTTGTTTTAACACGGTCAACAAAGTTTTGGATTGATAATATGTTTCGCGTGCGCCGGAATAGAGTGCCCCAAAGAAACCTTTTTTACGAAATTCGGTTTTGCTGCCGTCTGCGACCAGTCCCCATCTTTCGGCCGGTGCCAATGCAACCTCTACAATTTTATCCTTGCGTGCAATGGTGACACGTGCCGGACGTGACCCCGCCAATTCTTTGGCAATAACCAATTCGCCCCAGTTGGTTATGTTTTTGTTATCGATTCTTATAATTACATCCCCTGATTTTACACCGGCGTTAAACGCGATGCTTTCGCGAATAACCTGGCCAACCACGGGTAATTGAACGGTGCGTGGTTTGAACATAAAAATGCAAGAATATATTGACCACGCCAAGATAAAATTCATAATCACACCGGCGGCGATAATTATAAACTGTTTCCATGCCGGTGCAGACAGATAATGTCCAACCTTTTTATTCTTGGGCAAATCATCATATTTTTTGCGGTTGAACATATCTTCTTGGCCGTATATGGACACATATCCCCCCAACGGCAGGCACGCAATTTTCCAAACCGTTCCGCGTTTGTCGTGCCATTTTACAATGGCCGGACCAAAACCAATAGAAAATGCATCAACCCGAACGCCGGCCCATCGCGCCGCCAAAAAGTGTCCAAGTTCGTGTATGAAAACCACCACACCCAAAACAATCAACAGTGCGATAATGGTCATTATAATATGCATTTTCTTCCGTCCTTTATTTTATGTTATGCCAACACCGCCCATATAATAGGTAACACATAAATCCAACCGTCAAAACGGTCAATGATTCCACCATGTCCCCCCAAAATATGGCTAAAATCTTTGATTTTTAATTTGCGTTTCACAAAACTTGCGGTTAAATCACCATATTGCGATAACAGGGCAATACCGATACCAATCCACAATAATTGTGATACAAAAGTGCCCAAAACCCAATGCCCATAGGCGATTGCCGCCACGGTTCCACCGATTACACCGAAAATCTGGCCGGCCCAGGTTTTATGTTCGGAAATGCGTTCCCACATTTTATCGCCACCGATTTGCCGTCCAAAGAACCACGCGCAAATATCGGCCGCACAAATAATAACCAGAATCATTAAAATCAGCATCGGTCGCCGCCCTAATGTCATCAACGACACCATATCCAAGCCCAAAATTCCCAAAAACAGCAAAAATATCATGATGTTTTTTCCATCAAACATAACATCGCGTGGCGCGCGCCACAGACAACCCAAAAATTCGACAATCATTGCAACGGCGACCGCGATGCCAACCCAATACACCGCAGGCAGTCCGGCACGTTCCAACATTCCGGTACCAACGACAACCGCCAACATCGCGCATGCGACTAAAATTCTGTTCATTGTTTCAGACATATCTTATTCCCCTATTTTTTACGTCCAGAATAATTTGCCTTTTTCCCGCCACCGAAACGGCGATTGCGTTTGGCATATTCGTCCAGCACGAATTGCCACAGCCGTTTGGATTTCACCAATTCTGGCCAGTGTTGTGGCACAAACAATAATTCCGCATATGCCAGTTTCCACAGCAAGAAATTAGAAATTCTAAATTCATTACTTGTTCGCACCATTAAATCAACAGGTAACAAATCCCCTGTATCCAAGAAAGTTTCAAATGTTTCATTTGTAACGTGTTCGCCACCATCAATCGCGGCATTTACCGCATCAATAATTTCGGCCTGGCCACCATAGTTCAGGGCGAATACGACTGTGCCATTTGTGTTTTCTGCGGATTCAGCCTCAAGTTTATCGCACATATTGGCCAACCGCTTTGGCAACCGTTCGCGCGACCCAATCACGCGATAGCGTAAATTTTTCTCGACCGCGTGTTTCAGGTTTTTCTTTAATTCCGTATAGAACAAATCCATCAAGAAATCGACTTCTTCTTTGGATCGGTTCCAATTTTCGGTTGAAAATATAAAGAAAGTGATTGTCGTTACGCCACGCGCAATAAACCAGTCAACCAAGTTTTCAAAATTCGCGATACCCGCCCGATGTCCCATCAGCGGTGGCAGACCACGCGCCTCGGCCCAGCGACGATTTCCATCGCAAATAAACGCAATATGTTTTGGGACTTTCGTTGGTGCAACCGAATTAGTTTTTTTCTTGAACAAATTAAACATTTTCATACCCAATATTTTTTTGTTAAACCATACGTCCCAAATTACACAGACATAATATCTGCTTCTTTTTGTTTGGCGATGGAATCAACCTCGGCACTGCGGGCATCGAATACCTTTTGAATGTCGGTTTCGAATTTCCGTTGGTCATCTTCGGAAATTTCTTTATCGGTGACGGCGCGTTTGATTTTGCCCATTGCATCCTGGCGAATGTTGCGCATAGAAATCTTGGCTTCTTCGGCATATTTACCGGCAACCTTGGTCAGTTCACGACGGCGTTCTTCGGTCAGTGGTGGCATATTCAGGCGGATAACCGCGCCGGCACTCATTGGATTTAATCCCAAACCTGAATCACGAATCGCTTTTTCAACCGCGCCGACATTTGACATATCCCACACAGTCACAGATAATGTCTGGTTATCCGGGGTTGAAACGGTTGCCAGTTGATTCAACGGCATATCAGAACCGTATGTGTTCACCCGCACCCCGTCAAGCAAGTGTGTTGATGCGCGTCCGGTGCGCAAACCGGCGTATTCGTTGCGCAAAACATCGATTGTTTGTGCGGTTTTTTGTTCGACTTCGGCCTTCAAAGATTGATAATCCATATAAAAACTCCTTATGCTTAGACCCAGATTAGCAAATATATTTGACATTTGGCAAGAAGAAATATAAAATACGTTTTCGAAATGGGGTTGTAGCTCAGTTGGTAGAGCACTTGCATGGCATGCAAGGGGTCGTCGGTTCAAGTCCGATCAGCTCCACCATCCGTCTTCGCTTCGCTCCGTCGCGATTGGTACAATCGGGCGGGGCGATGTGATTTTAATCACGCGAAGCGGATGTCGCGACGGAGTGCGCCCTGCGCACGCAGACGGACAGAACACCTTTTGTCTATTTCATTTTTAATTTGCAATTTGGGTATTTCTATTCTAAAATCCGCGTATGTTATACATTGTGCGACATGGGCAAACTGATTGGAACAACCTGAATAAGATTCAGGGCGTGGCGGATGTACCATTAAATTTTCATGGGTATTCCCAGGCATATAATATCGCGAAAAAAATCGAAACATTTCAGCCAACAAAAATCATTTCATCACCGCTGTTGCGTGCGGATGAAACCGCCAAGATAATTGGTCACCAACTTTTGTTGCGCGTGGAATATGATGCGCGATTGCGCGAATATGATTTTGGAATTTTAACGGGGCGTAATCGGGCCGATATATCACCCGATACATTAAAATCATTTTTTGCCGACCCAACCCGTTTTGGCGCGGAATCATTTGCCGATGCATTTGCGCGCGTGGGTAATTTCATGAAATCTGTCGATTATGACAAAAATACTTTGGTTGTGACGCATGGTGGTGTTATAAACTTTATGCTGTGCTATTTGGAAGATAAAAATAATTTTAATCCATATTCATATTTGGACAAATGCCTGAATACACACATAGACAATTCGGCCGTGTTACGGATACGGAATTTGAAATCCGGTATGACAATCCTTAACAACACGCGTTTCTGCGGGTTGCCGAAATCAAAATAAAAACGCCCAATCGGGCGTTTGGTTAGCTTAGTGGGCCCTCTACTATACACCGGCATCTGTTTGAATTTGAATCGCAATATCGATCCAACCCATCTTCGCACGACGGGCAATCGGAAGTTTTTGTACAAAAATTTCCATAAACATTTTTATCACTTAAATTCCACAGGATACAATCGCCATTTACTTCCTGGTAACATGTTTTATACGTAACCGTCGTTTCCGGCAGGTCGTCAAAATCGGGCATATTGTTTTGAATTGTTTGTATCCAGTTATACATCTGACCAACAGCCGGGTAAATATCCGCTGTCACCAGGTCGCCTTCGTGACCAGAGGCAACTTCATTGTTTTCATAATCAAAGTC
>JAZQCF010000003.1:0-7113 GCA_045546075.1 Candidatus Enterousia sp. | reverse complement strand
GGGACGAAGCGTTAGCGTAGTGAAAGGGGCCCATGGAGTGAAAACTAACATGGGAATATACAGTCCGGTTATCCGCCCCATTATAACACGTCCCATCTGGGGCGTTTTTAATTTTGGGCGGTTCGGGCGAGAACCGCAGGTTCGGGACGAAGCGTTAGCGTAGTGAAAGGGGCCCATGGAGTGAAAACTAACATGGGAATATACAGTCCGGTTATCCGCCCCATTATAAAACGTCCCATTTGGGGCTTTTTTTATTGAAAACACCTGTGTTGTTTGTATACTGACGCAAAAGGGTTAGAAATGCCAGATATACAGAATACAGAATATATTACAATAAACACGAACGGGGTTTTTGTTGGTGGCAAGCCGGCAACAGTATATCGTGGCGTGGCAATAGGTTACCCAGAATCTATACACAAAAATTTTCAAAATCTTCAAAACCAGTACCCAAATATCAAAGAAATGCGTTTTTTGACATCTAAAACAACTGGGGAATTCTATAAAACTGGAAATCCTGTCGCTGACAAGGGGGATAATCTGTGGGCGCGCGTGGCGTTTAATGATGGTTATGTCGCGCCGTGGGTTCTTGTTTCTATTAATTATGCACACGATTTTTATATTTCTCATGGAATATCAGGCAAGTTGCATCGTATGATAGAAAGTTATACATTTTTACATGATTTGTTAGGGCGTTATCAAGATGTCACAATCAGATTAAACCTACAAAATATGGTGGGTCGCTCGTTTGAATTAAATGGTTTTAGATTGACGGTTGAAAAAATCGCACAAAAAACAAAATAGAAACACCCCGTCTGGGGCGTTTTTTATTGAAAAAATTCGTATTTTATGATATAATATTCGTATATATTGGACGACATTTGGTCGTCTTTTTTATTGCCCGCACACGCGGGTGTTTTTTATTTAACAAAAGGAGTTATAAATGGAACCTATCTATATATCCGCATTTCCAGGAATTGGCACAACCAGAATGTATGTCGGGAACGATGGAAATATTTATGAGGCCAGTGGCGGAAGCAGAGCATGGCGTAATAACAACCCAGGTAATCTGGAATATGGAAAATTTACACGCAATAATGGAGCGATTGGAACGGATGGCAGATTTGCGATATTTCCAGATGCCGCGACAGGTTTTAATGCCATGGCTGGGTTATTAGCAACAAGTTCATATCAAAAATTGACAATAGAAGGTGCGATAAACAGATATGCCCCACCAAATGAAAACAATGTTGAAAACTATTTAAAATCCGTCGAACGACAGACTGGCTTTCCGCGTTCAACACCAATGAATAACCTTTCAAAAGATAATCTGTTAAACCTAGCAAAAGCGATGGCTAAACACGAAGGGAATATGTCGGGCAAAAAACGCCTTGTTCCTAAACATGAAAAATACGTTTGGGTGACGGCTGGCGATGATAAAGTTCGACCAGAACACGAAGCACTGGACGGAGAGATAAGAACATGGTATGATACACCGCATCCAGGTGAAGAATATGGATGTAGATGCCATGCGGAAAGTGTTGATTGATTTTTTTGTTTTATTGTTGTGTGTGGCTTGTACGAAACAGGTTGATGAATATACCGGTGCTTTTTCTGACGGATTGCCGATGCCAGATAAAACAGAAATGTTTGATTTGTCGGACGGGTACGGAACAAAGCAAATAGATACTTTCTATATCGATGTGAACGATAACGGCATAAAAGACACGATTAAACGTGGACGTTTTGTGACGGGCACCGCACACTCTTATACTTTTTACGATATATATCTTGATAACGGTAAAAAATTAGAACAATTAACTTCGTGGGAGGGGGCAGATTGTATTTTGCGCGCTTATAAATTTCAAATGCAACCATTTTTGATAACACGCGCATCAAGAGATATAGGTGAAGATTATATAGAACCTACAAAAGCAAAAATTGAAAAATTTGAAATTAAAGACAACCAATTGAAATCTGTATCGTCCAAAGAACATAGACCAATTTGTGATGTTAGACATTTATTGTAAGCAAGCGTGTAGGAATCTTTGAAATTCTGTTCCGAACTGCTGTAAATCGTACAGATAGATATTGATTTTTTATTATATGATTTGCCATAATGTTCGTATGAAAAAGATAGTGATTTTATTGACTTTATTGATTCCTGTGGCTGCATGGGGGCATCCAATCGACGCTTGGATTGATAAAATCATTGAATATGAAACAGCTAATAAAAGAACTAACCCTGCACTTATAAATGCATATGCCGTAAATCAGGAAAAACTGGATATGTATCGGGCGGCCCATCCACGTTTTAATTTCCCAGAACATATCAAAGATTTGAGTCGTGCACAGGCAGAACAAATATTGTATTATTTTTGGGATAATTACAGATTCAGTGATTACAAGTATGACGAGATACTGGAACAGGTATGGGATTTGATGATACACATGTCAATGGCGGATATAGATGTTGCGATAAACAACTGTATCCGCAAATACTATGATTTTGACGAAGGTTTTTATGCGCCATTTGGCTCAATCGCATCGGTGCAACTGCTGAACGGGATGGCACCAAAGAACGTTCCTGAATTTTGGAAAATATTAAATGAAGTAAAGTACTAACTTGCTGTTTCAATTTTCGATAATATCTTGGCACTGTTTTGCGCGTTTTTATTGTATAAAAAAACCGCCCGATGGGCGGTTGGTTTAATCCAGATTTTTTAACAGGATATCCTTCATTTCGTTTGGCATCATACCCGTGGTTGAATATCCACAATCGACATGATGAACCTCACCCGTGACGCCGGATGACAAATCACTGAACAGATACATCGCCGCACCGGACACATCATCCAGGGTCATATTACGACGCAGTGGGGTTGTTTCTGCGTTCAGGCGCAACATAGCCTTGAAGCCCCCTACCCCGCTGGACGCCAATGTCATAATTGGGCCGGCACTGATTGCGTTAATGCGGATGCCGTCGCGCCCCAGGTCGGACGCCAGATAGCGAACACTGCTGTCCAGGGCAGATTTGGCAACCCCCATCACATTATAATTTGGAACCGATTTTTCACCGCCAAAGTATGTCAGGGTCACAATGCTGCCCCCGTCGGTCATCAACTTGGACGCGCGGCGCGTCAAATCAACCAATGAATATACGGAAATATCCATTGTGTTCTTGAAATTATCACGCGTGGTATCGGCATAGCGACCGGTCAATTCATTTTTGTCTGAAAACGCAATCGCATGTAACATGCCGTCCAGGTGGCCCCACTCGGCCTCGATTTTATTAAACAGGTCGTCCATTTGGTCGTCATTTTGGACGTTACATTCCTGGACAAATTTCGCCCCAATGGATTCCGCCAATGGGCGAACACGCTTTTCCAGTGCAGGCATCGCGTATGGCATCGCAATTTCAGCACCCATTTCATGCGCACGTTTGGCAATCGCCCACGCCATAGACCAATCGTTGGCAACGCCCGTGATTAAAATCTTTTTACCCTTTAATAACATTGTACGATTCCTTTTGTTATTCTTATTGGACGGATAAAAATATACCACCGTCGCACACAATGTGCAACAGATAAAAAAATCCCGAAATATTATTTGCCACGTGATTGACGGTCGCAAATGGCACCAAAATCCGCCATGGACATACGTTGTTCGTTCAAAACCTTGGTAATGGTGCGCAGGGACGGAAAACGCGATTTGCCAAATGCATCGCGACGCTTGCTTTTGTTAAAAGTTGTGGCATCTAACCCACAATTTATCGCCATTCTGGATGGGCTGATGTTCTGTGAACGGGCGATTTCGTCAATCGCATCCCAGATATCATCGTGGGTTATCATAGTGCCCCCTGTGTATTTTTGTGTTTCTTGTTTTTTATTAGTATATTGTGTATAAAATCCTAGTATTTATCAAGCACTTTTCATAGGTTAATTTTCTTATTTTTTCCCGGTTTTGATATTTTTTGTTCTAGTTCTTTTGGCTCAAAACGCAAAATTCCCGCAAAATTAGACACAGAACGACACAAAAACCCCTGTTTTCAAGACATCCGCCAGGCGATTCGGGTTGGTGTATAGACCACCCCGCACGAGAAAAATATTTGCCACTTGCTTTTCGAAAGGCGGTTATGCTATTTTTTGTGATATAGAGTTATAAAGCGTATTGGAAGAATATATGACTAATTTTAATGAACAACAGGTAGAATTTAGCTTTGAATCTGGCGCACACAGCAAAGGTAAAACCAATGCGTCAAATGCTAAGCGCACCCGTCAAAAGAAAACCAAATCGCTAATTGATAAGTTTTATACCAATGAAAAATGTGTAAGACATATAACAGAAAGAATGTTAAGTTTTTTTCCTGATGCCGAATTCTTTGTTGAACCAAGTGCCGGTTGCGGAAATATTAGTCACTATTTACAAAAAATTGGCAAGCGGGTCGTCGCATATGATTTGGTGCCCGAAAGTCCGGAAATTATACAGGCGGACTATCTGAAAACTGTTGTGCCCACAGAAAAACACGCAACAATAGGGAACCCGCCATTTGGGTACAAGGGGGATTTAGCAGTTGCTTTTTTGAATAAAGCACTGCAGGAAAGCGTGGCCGTGGGGTTCATAATGCCTATCACGGCAAAGAAATACTCTTTACAAAACAAGGTTCTGGCGTCTGCCTGTTTAATGTATCAAGAGGACCTGCCGGCGGATTCTTTTGAGTTGCCAGATAAAACAACTTATTCGTGTCCGGCCGTTTTTCAAATCTGGTCTTTGATACAGCGCGAACCAAATATAAGGAAACAAAAGCCAAGAACATCGCACAAAGATTTCGAATTATACAGACATAACGCAACCCAGCAAAGCGCCAAATATGTCGATATGGATTGGGATTTTGCCGTATATGCCCAAGGAAGAAAAGATTATACCAAAATATTTCTGCCGGTGGACAAGGATGCGCTAAAAGATAAAGTCAAGACAACTAGTGACCAATTCTACTTCTTTAAGGCACCAAATAAAAACATTCTAGACCGTTTGATGACTATTAATTTTGACAGATTGGCGTACAATGGACATATAACACCGGGCTTTTGTAAAAATGACATCATAGAAGAATATGAAGCCTTGTTTAATAACAAAGGGGATTAAGATGCCAAATGTAGATTCTTGCGTTAGAGCAGCAGAAGCAGGTCTGTGTAAGGACAGCGCGATTCACGCCGGACACATAGCGTCAATTTCAAATGGGCTAAGGGTCAAGGTTTTTAGAGATAAGTCAGAACAAGAAATAGACAGCATTTTGAATAAATGCTCAGACACAATCAAAAAATGTATAATCGATAAGTTTTATGGTGGCGTACCGGGTGATATATTACTGGAACCAAGTTCCGATGATAACAAGGATGGGGCAGATTTAATTCATGTGCTGCCAAACCGCGAAAAAATATCGATAGAAGTCAAATTTGGCGCCCAAACAGACAGAAATATAGGTATGAAATCGTTTATTAAAATTTTTGGCTCAACGGTGTTCAAAGAAGCCTTGTCGACAAAAATCAGACGTATGTGGTTGTCGTGCTTTGACAAAGATAACAGCGAAGAAAACCAATTTAAAAGATTACATGACGCATTAAATATTGCCGTGGACAAATTTAACGAAGAACAAAAAAGCAAGGGATATAAACTTACCCCGGCAGAACAGGCATATATGGAAAAGGAAATTATAAACGCATCAGGTGGCGCCAATGTCGCCAGAAAATACGACCACTATTTGAAATTTATTTTAGATGGAGAAGACTTTAGTTCTTTTGCACACTTAACGACGGGGGTGGGTGAATGGGTTGTGCAACCCGTAAAAAAATTGTCTGCGGATGTAAAAAGAGTAAATATTTTTGTTAAAAATAGTACCACGAAGATGCAAATAAAATATGTGTTAAACTGGAAAAACAACTATAAACGAAAAGGCAAACCGCCTTTGATGGCCAAGCTTGGATTTGGTTGTCCAAATTGGAACGTCTGGATAGACGTCGCGGAAACAAATTTAGACTAGAGATGACAAAATGGCATATTATGACCCAAAATTAAGAGTAAATTTTAACGCACCGCTTGATGAATTGGATACCCCCGAACAAACAAAAGGCTGTCGGGCAAACAACCCCGATATATGCGCTTTTGCTTATGTGGAAAAAAGTTGCGCTTTTTGTCGGAAAGACGGCATTTGCAAGCACCCATCGCGCGCATGGAAAAGCCAATATAAAAAATTAAGCGGTCAATAAAAATATTATTGTTGTGTCGCTGTGTGATGGTCACGACACAATAATATCGCAGGAACTGTCTGCCCTAAATGATTCGCGAGTTGGGGCGCGAACTTGGCCTGTCGGCACAACCAAAACGCGAATATGAAACAGAAATCAATTCTGTGGGCGACTATCAATCCCGCCTGACCGTCATGCAAAAATGGTTTGGGATTGTCAAAAAATGACCTTTTTTGAAATAAGGTTATCGAACTGTAAAAAAGCTTGGAAAAACCAAACAAAAACCGCCCTTTGACAGGACGGTGTAAAATCTTGGCTCGGGCAGTTGGACTCGAACCAACGACATACGGATTAACAGTCAAAAAGCGGCAGTTGCTGCAAAAACACTGTGAGCCAATGTGAGTAAGGGATTGCGAGTTTTTGCAAAAATCACTTTTGGGGTGCTTGGTGTAAGATTATGTATTTTTATAAAAAAATATTTTGAAGCTCAAAATGCAAGCGGTTAAAAGTTGTAAAAAAACATTTTTTTCAAAAATTAAAAATTTATAAAAAAGCCAGAAATCTGCATGTTACAAAGCCTTGCTGTACCCCTACCATAGAAATCAATGTAGATTTCTATAAAATGCTTGTAAAAGGGCATGAATATATTACCATAAACTGTATGAAATAAGGCAGAAAAAAATGACAGAACAATTGGAAAAAAGACCGGCAGTTTTTATCAAGAAAGGATGGTTTGTATTTTGGTGCTTGGCATGCCCACCCATCGCCTTTTTGTATGTCCTTTTTGCAGATAGTGCGGAGGTGTAAATGTCAAAAGTATCTATGGAAATACCTTTAAATAAGATAAAAGAAATAATAGAAAATGCGCCGA
>JAZQCF010000002.1:0-1628 GCA_045546075.1 Candidatus Enterousia sp. | reverse complement strand
CCGTTATCGTCTTTCCAATATGAAGATGGAGTTCCCGCATTTGTCACTTCCGTAATTGTTTCGTCGAACAACATTCGGCTTAATCGGGTGAGCCTTGCGGCCGTTGCCGCACCGGTCACTTCTTTCGTCCACGTTCCGTTGTACTTAAAAATTGCAACTTCTCCATCGGACACGGCCAAGCCGCCAAAATTTGAATAAGCACCACTTTGGGACGCAATATAAAATACGTTTTGGTCCGGTGTTCCGGGATTTGTCGTTGGCGTTGCAATTCCCATATATTGGAAGCCATCGCCCAAAGAATTTATCATTGCTAACAACGCTTGTTGAAGCAACGCGCCGGTTATTTCGTTGTTGCCGTTGGTCTTTACAACTTGTTGTATCGCCGCTTTTAATATCGCATAATTTGCCATAATTCAATGTATTATTGGTTATTATAATCGTTATTGAAATCGTCGTTGAAATCGCCGCGTTGCGCCTTTATGTAACCCAAACCGATTTTCTTTGCAACGGTTGCCGTGTCAAAAACCGCTTCAACCGCCGCGACGTCGCCGTTATCTTCCCATTCCGGTGTAATTAAGAACGTATCCAAACCGTAACGTTGGCCGTGGTATTCGATTTCGACAAAATCCGCCATACGAATAAAACGCATTACATCCAACAGGTATTCTGATGCAAGGAAATTGAACCGGTAACGTTTTTCGGAAATCTGTTTGGTCGGGAAAAAATAACCATCCCGCGTTTCGCCCTCTTCTTCAAACGGATATTCGGGTTTTGCTATATCCGCTTGAAGATACAAAACATTCTTGAACGCGGGGTTTGTGTACACAATCGTTCCGGCGTCCATCACGAAATCGGCAACGTCCCACCAAGTAATTTTCAAATACGGTTGAATGTCGTTTACAACCGTAAAGATTTCCGAATAATAATAAACGCCATTGATGGTAATACGCAAATAATAACGTCCGTTGGCCAATGACGTAAACGCCGGTAACAGTCCCGGATAAACCGCAACCGTATAACCCAACGCGGAAAACTGTTTGAATGTGAATCCGGTATCATTCAACTTTGTTGCAACCGCCGAATCCACGGCCGTATTTGTATTCGCATCAAAAAGCACACACGCGGACATTGACGGCGTGGCCCTGTAATCCAAAAGTATTTGAAACGGCAACAGAAATCCGGCCGGGGTAAACAATGGATATACGCGCCCATACAACCACCATTTGCGGGCGTGTTGTTGCTCAATGGATGCATACC
This sequence comes from Candidatus Enterousia sp., assembly GCA_045546075.1. GTDB lineage: Bacteria > Pseudomonadota > Alphaproteobacteria > Rs-D84 > Rs-D84 > Enterousia. The sequence continues at coordinate 371 of JAZQCF010000002.1, read as the reverse complement.
ACGGCAAAACGGACAAATTGTTATTCGGTATCATATTTTAACGTTGCATTTGCGTTTCTTGATGACAAATTTACGGACAATTTTTCAATCGTTCCATTACCCAAATTTGTTTTGACCAATTGCACCAAATCCGGGTCATTCAAAACCGTGAATTTTAATGTTTGGTTCTTTAATTTCTTAATGCCGTATGCGTACATTTGTTCGCCGTTTATTTCATATTGATATGCGGGCATATCAAATGCGTAATATCGTTGTAAGATGCAAAATGCCACATACGCATTTTGTAAATAATGAGCGTTTGATTCAATTACATAATTGTAATAAGGTAATTGGTTTAGGACCTCAATTTGAACGGAAACGTCTCCATTAAG
>JAZQCF010000001.1:0-172157 GCA_045546075.1 Candidatus Enterousia sp. | reverse complement strand
TCGTCATACCGCCGAAGGGCGGTACCCAGGCCGAGCGATAGCGAGGACCTGCCCCGCAGGGAATTTGGAACGCGCTTTGCGCGTGACAAACATTCACTGTCTGCGACGCAAGTGTTCACTTCGTTCACACTGGGTCCCGGCCTGCGCCGGGATGACGGTAAAAAAAAACAAAAAGAGGGAAAATATGAGCAAAAAAACATTATTCATTGGTGCAGTCGCATCAATTATTGCAATTAATTCAGTTTTGGCGGATACAACCGTTACATCAAAAACGTACGTCGATACCACGCGCCAGGCAACAATCCCGGCGGCGGGCACAAACGAGAACACACCGGGTGAAAGCATTGTCACATATACCGACACCGCCGGTGTAATCGGTGAACGCGGGATTTTTAATCCAGAAACGAACTTTGATTATGGAAACAATGAAGTTGCCCCCGGTCACGAAGAAGACCTGGTAACGGCAGGTTCTATTTTCCCGACCGTAGGTAGTTTATATCAGCAGATAGAACAGGTAACTAACCTGCCGGAAACGACGGTTACATATAAAACATGTTACCAGGAAGTAAATGGCGACTGTATCCTGTGGAATTTAAGTGATAAAGATGTGTATGGTCGTTGCCTTAGCAGTACCGATTGTGAGCATTTGGATTGCCTTGATGGGTTTACGGGTTTATGCAGGAATGGCCAATGTACGTGTGAGCCCAACAGATAAAAAATACCGGTAAATACCGGTGTTTTTTTACATATTTTTTGATAAAAATTCCCGGCCTTTTTGCAAAAAAGCCGGGAATTTTGTTATTATTTTTTACCGGAAATTCTATCAACAATTTCGGTCAAGTGTGCGCGCGTCGTAAACGTTATTACAATTTGCCCCGCCCCGCCCCGACGTTCGGTTATTTTAACACGCGACATTAACGCGCGCGCCATACGTTTGGTCATATCGTTTATTTCCGATTCGTCCATAGATTTATCGGCGTATGCACGTGCACGCGTTGCACGCGGCCCACGTTTTACACGCTTTTCCGTATCGGCAACCGACAGTTTATTCTTAACAATATCGTTCGCCAATTTTTCTGGGTCATCTGCCACCGCGATTGTGCGCGCGTGGGATGCAGATATTTCGCCCTGCTCTACCATCTTTTTCACAGATGCCGGCAAAGAATTCAATCGTATCAAATTACGAATATAACTTTCGGATTTACCAATAAGGCGCGAAACATCGTCCATCGTATATTTGCACTTGTTCATAAGGTTTACATAGGCCGCGGCCTCTTCTATCGGGTTCAGGTTTTCACGCTGAACATTTTCAATCAGTGCGATTTCCATTGCGTTATCATCCGCCAAATTCTTGATAATCGCCGGAATTTCCGCCAATCCGGCCATTTTCGATGCACGATACCGGCGTTCGCCCGCAACAATTTCATACATATTTGGTCGATTCTTAACCGTCCGCAGTAAAATCGGGGTTAAAACGCCCTTTTCCCTAATTGATGCCGCCAAATCTTCTAAATCGGCCGGGGTAAATGTTTTGCGCGGCTGGTCCGGATTCACATCAATCTGGGCCAACGGAATTTGGCGCACAACAACGCGTTCTGTGCCCGCCAGTATAGATATATCGGGCGCAACACCAATTTCATTTTGTAAATCATTCAAATCACGTCCAAGTCCAAATTTTGCCATAACCTATTCCCCCTTTTCTAATTTTTGAACCAATTCGGTTGCAACACGCAGATATGCCTGGGCACCTGTTGAATTAAAATCATAAAACAATGCCGGTTTACCATGGCTTGGGGCCTCGGCCACACGGACATTGCGCGGGATAACCGTCTTGAAAACTTTGTCGCCAAATGTCGCACGAACGTTATCTTCCACCTGGCGCGTCATGGCGGCACGTTTGTCATACATAGTCAACAACACACCCAATACATCCAAATTTGGGTTCCATTTTTGACGCACCCCACGAATATTGTTTACAAGGTGCAAAACCCCTTCTAACGAAAAGAATTCGCACTGTAACGGTATAATAACGTGATTGGCCGTGGTCAACGCATTTAAGGTTATATATCCCAACGCCGGCGGGCAATCCAACAATATAAAATCATAATGTTCCATAATCGGCCGCAACGCATCACGCAGCCGATATTCCCGATTTTCCATATCTAACAATTCAACCTCGGCCCCGGATAATGCCTGGGTCGATGGCAAAATATGCAAGCCCGGCACCGCGGTCGAAAGTATATTTTCCGCCGCCGTGGACGTTCCCATTAAAACACCATAAACACTCTGCGTGTGCGACGAACGCACAAACCCAAGGCCCGTTCCGGCATTTCCCTGGGAATCCAAATCTATTAACAAAACACGCTTTTTAATCGCGGCCAACGACGCACCCAAATTTATCGCCGTCGTGGTTTTACCCACCCCACCCTTTTGATTCGCAAACGCAATTATTTCTGTCATAAACCCACCTTTCTTTATCGGCCAAAGTATATAAAAACACAACACACAGGTCAAGACATAAATTTTGAAAAACACAAAAACACACTAAAAACAATATATTACATTTAATTTCATATGAAATAATTTTTCAAAAACAACAAAAACAAGTAAAATCAACGCATTATTTTTTATTTCATATGAAATTACCGGCCAAAACGCACAATTATTATAAAACCATCACCCGTTTTTGATGGTATCAATTCATAATCAAATTTATATTTTTGTTTCGCAACCAAAATTTCGTTTTCAATTTCCCGGCCTTTTAGCAAAAAAAGCCGGCAATTTATACCACGAACATAATCCAAAATCTTAATCAATGGCGCAAACGCCCGCGCAGTGATTACAAAATTCCCGGCCTTTTTATCGTTTTTGCCGGTATTTTTTGCCAGAAAATCTTCCACACGACCATGATAGATTACCAGGTTATCCAGTTTTAATTCTGTGCGAACCGCATTCAAAAAAGCCGCCTTTTTGCCAATCGATTCGATACAGGTTACGCGCCAACCCAATATCGCCAAAACAACACCCGGAAAACCGGCACCAGAACCAAAATCATAAACTTCAACATCCATAGGCAGAATGTCCGCCAACTGGGCCGAATCGGCAAAGTGTCGCGTTTCAATATCGGTCAAAGTACTGGGCGCGACCAGGTTCATCCGCCCCGACCATTCACGCAACATTTCCGCATAACGATTAAATTTCTCTTTACTATTCATATTATTATTGTAGCATAAGTTTAATTATGACAAAACGAAAAACTTTATTTTATTCGATAATTTTTATCATCAGTTTTTTGGTGGGCTGGGGCGTATTTTCCGCATTTCGTCCAAGCCACAATATTAATGATAGCGGCACGGTTGAAAACACCAAATACGGCGCGTTTTTGGCGGCCCAGCACGCAATATATGTAAACGATTTTGTGCGCGCACCCGAATTTATCAAAGATTTCGCCGATATTGAATATGACACGGTTATTAATACGCGTATACTGGCAGAATTCTTGGGCGGCAAAATCCCATCAGATATAGAGAAAATTGCCACCGATAAAAACCTGGCATCACGTTTGATTTATGATGCATATTTGGCACAAAATGACCGGTGGGAAGAACTTTATAAACGGCGCAATACGGACAAATCCGCCGTATACGCGCCTTTACGCATTTGGCCGGCAATCGCGATAAATCGTAAAACCGAAACATTAAAATATATTGATTCTTTGGAAACCAATTCTTCGTGGAAGGCATTTATTCGCGGCCAAATTTACGCAGAGCAGGGCGATTTTGATGCCGCCGCCGGCGCATTCGCAAATGTTGACCCAACTTTTATGAATATAAATGATTATCTGTACATAATGTCTTTTTATCGTGCGCACGATATGAATGAGGCCGCAAAAAAATTACACCAAGATTTTTCATCTAATCCGGGGGGTATGTTTATGGCGGAATACGACGATATACCCGATTGGAAATATTTCAGCGGCCCCAAAAACGCATTGGCATTTGGAATGCTGCAAAATGTTTCACACAGCCAAATTATGCTCTATTCCGATGTTTCTGTTTTAATGTTGCGGTTTGCGCAAATAATCGGCCCCAAGGCACCGTTTTTCCAAAATATGGTCAATTACTATATGGGACAATTTTTCGCGAATATGGGCGGCGATTATGCAAAATATATGGACACAATAGACAAAGACAGTCCTTTCTATTTATTCGGCAAAATGCGAACAGATGACAGCCCGGCCGGATTGAAACGGGTTTTGAATAAACACCCGTTGTTTATTCCTGCATTGAATAAATTGGTTGCATATCACACCGCGTATGGGAATAAACGCGCGGCATTACGCATAGTAAATCGTGCGATTAACAATAAAAAAATATCTGGGGCAGGGCGCGCATACCTTATGAAACGCCGCGCATTGGTGCATTTGGTGTTCGGCGATTTGAATTCGGCGCAACGCGACATTCACGATGCATCCAAGGTTCTAGATGTGGACGGTGAAATATTGACAATTCAGGCGCGCATATGGGCGGCCCAGGGACGCGAAATAGAAAACGCGTACGATTATGCGATGACATTAATTCGACAAAATCCAACCGATGTTGTTGGGTGGGACACGGTTGCCGTTGTTGTTGGCGCGCGTGAAGGTAATGATGCGGCACTGGAAATACTGGAAAAGGTTGGCGGTGCGGCAAATACATGTTCGTCTTTGTTCGAACACCTGGGGGATGCATATGTTATTAAAGGCGACAAATCGGCGGCACGTGCGGCATATATGCGCGCAATAGATTTGGCCGATGACGGGTTTAGTATAATTCCAAACATAAAAAAGAAAATAAGGAAAATAAAATGAAAGTGGGTATTATTGGCGCAGGCGCATGGGGCACCGGATTGGCACATATTATCGCACGTGGCGGAAATGAAGTTTTACTGTGGTCTTTTGATGGTGAATACGCGCATTTTGATGGCACAAAATTGCCAGGCCAAGTAAAAATAACGCAAGATATGTTTGAATTAAAATCCTGCGACGCGTGGGTTGCGGTTACACCGGCGGCATTCTTTCGTGAAACATTGGTGCGGGCAGGGCAGTTTTATAATAAACAACCGATTATAATCTGTACCAAAGGCGCAGAGCCAACAACCGGAAAATTTATGACCGACGTTTTATATGAAACTATTAGACCTGCAAAATCTAATATTGGCGTTTTATCGGGTCCACAATTCGCAGGCGAGGTTGCACACGGTGTTCCAACAGGTTCAACATTGGCCGGTGGAAAAAAAATTCAAGATGTTGGTCAACAAATCTTTAATAAAATGTTTATCAGCCCAACACGCGATATTATCGGCACAGAAATATGTGGCGTTGGTAAAAATGCGGTTTCTGTTATTGCCGGATATATCAAAGTCAAAGGCCAGGGCGAAAATGAATCTGCGCTGTATATGACAAATGCGTGGGGCGAAGTTATCAAAATCGGCCTTAAAATGGGCGCAAAATTAGAAACATTTTACGATTTGTGCGGTATTGGCGATTTATTGCTTACCGCGACATCGCAAACCAGTCGTAATTTTTCGGCGGGTATGGCCATCGCAAACGGCAAAAAACCAACCGGCACGGTCGAAGGATTATCCGCACTTGCCGCGCTGAATGCACGCGCAAAAAAATTCAAAGTGCATACGCCATTGTTGTTCAATATGGCTAATAAACTTTCAAAATAAAAAGACCGGTAAAACCGGTCTTTTTTTTATTCATATCGTAAACTGTCGATTGGGTTCAGTTTTGCGGCCTTGATTGCCGGCATAACACCGGATGCCAATCCCACAACAACCGCAACCGTTATAGATAACACAACGGGCCATAAACTGAACGGCACATTATACCCCAAAACAAATCGCCCAATACCCTGGGACAGGCCGACACCCAAGACCAGTCCTATCATAGAACCGATAAATGAAATCATTATGGATTCCGCCAAAAATTGAGTGATTATGTGGCGTTCGCGGGCACCAATGGCCTTGCGTATGCCGATTTCGCGCGTGCGTTCCGCAACCGACACCAACATCATATTCATAATACCGATTGCGCCGACCAACAATGACACCGCCGCAATCGCAATTAACAACAATTTCAAATACCCGGTAACCGTTGTCATGGTTTCCATAATCTGTTTCATATCCATAATTTGAAAATCGTCATCATCGCCCGCCTTTAATCTGTGCCTGTCGCGCAACAGGGCGGATATCTGGTCAATAACGACGGAATTGTCGGCATCTTGGTATAATTTCAATGCAATCATACTGACCGCATTGGGGAAACGGCTGCCCTGCAGGCGTTTTTTCAGGGTGGTTATTGGTATTATAACCATATCGTCTTGGGACCCCATTGCGGAATCACCACGTTCTTTGGTAACACCAATAATAACAAAAGGAACGTTCTGGACGCGAATTACTTCACCGACCGGGTTCGTTCCCATTCCAAGTTCGTTTGCCGTTTTGGGGCCAATTACGGCGTATGTAGACGCATTTCGCACTGCGCTGTGGTCAAAGAACGCGCCATTTTCAATTTCTATGTTTTGAACCGTTGTGTAATCGGGATAAACACCCATCATAGATGTGGACCAATTTTTGTTACCGTATACGACCTGGGCACCGGATGCCTGGACTGGGGAAACCGCCGCAACATCGGGCAATTTTGCAATAACATCGGCATCATCAATGGTCAATGTCTGGCGATTGCCACTGCGCACACCACCAATTTGTGCCGCACCGGCCCGTATCATAACCGTATTGGTCCCAAGCGATGAAAATTGGTCTGTGATTTCCTTTTGAACCGTTTCACCGACCGCCACCATTATAACAACCGCCATAACACCGATAATAATGCCCAGAACCGTCAAAAACGAACGGATTTTATTTCCCCCAATGGACAGCCAGGATTCTTTTAAGATATCATTCAGTGTCATTTGTTCGCCTTTGTTTTTCGGGTCAATATCGCCTCGCTGGACGGGATTGCGCCATCATAGTTTATTCGGCCGTCATATATGTGTATAAGGCGATTTGCATATCGCGCAATATCAAATTCGTGGGTTATCATAACAATAGTTATACCCATTTCTTTGTTTAATTTCTTAAAGAATTTCAAAATCTCGTTTCCCATACTGGAATCCAATGCACCGGTCGGTTCGTCCGCAAGTATTAATTTTGGGTCCCCGGCCAACGCACGCGCGATTGCAACGCGTTGCTTCATACCACCGGATAATTGCGTTGGCAAATATGTTTCAAATTTTTCCAACCCCACACGCCGCAACATTTCACGTGCGCGCACAACACGCTCATCAGGTGACATACCGCGATACATCAACGGCAACATAACATTGTCCAACACGTTGCGTTTAGACAACAGGTTAAAGTTTTGAAAAACAAAACCAATGTGTTCATTACGAACCAACGCCAATTCATCATCGGTCATATTCGTAATATCACGCCCATAGAGTTTGTATACGCCGGATGATGCGGTATCCAATGCGCCGATTATATTCATACACGTTGATTTTCCCGAACCCGATGGTCCCATAATTGCGACAAATTCACCTGCATCAATATTGAAAGTAATGTCAAACAAAACCTGTTGCGAGCCACCAACTTCAAGTGGGAAACTTTTACAGATTTTATTCAATGATATGATATTTTCGTTTTTCTTCATGACGGCCCCGCATTACATTGGACCACCGCGGCGGCGCGATTGTGTTGCAGACGAACTGGTTGATTGACCGACACGACCAACGATGACTTTATCGCCGGTTTTTAATTCGTTGGAAATAATCTGTGTTTCTGTTGGCGTAACCAATCCTTTTTCGTATGAAATGAATACAACATCTTGGTCGCGCATAATTGCCATATGGTCTTCGGGTTTAATATCATCCGGCGCATCCGGAATAATATTTTTGAAATTACGAACCAAAAACGCCGCGTTTTGTGCTTTCCACACATCGTGTGCTTCGGAAATCAGTATGGTTACAAATGCGGTCATACCCGGCATAAGATTCAAATCAGCATTATCAACGTCAATAACCACGGTGTATACAACAACATTTGATGTGGTCGTTGGTGAAAGACGAACCTGGCGAACGATACCGTTAAATTTCTTGGTTGGATACGCATCAACGGTAAACGTTACATTTTGGCCTTCGTGAATAACACCGATGTCGGCCTCAGACACCGCGGTTTCAATCTGCATCTTTGATAAATCTTCGGCAATTTCGAACAAATCCGGTGTTTGGAACGATGCGGCAACGGTTTGACCCTTGTCCACCTTGCGCGAGATGACCGTTCCATCAACCGGCGAAGTAATTGTTGCATACGACAAATTTGTCACCGCGCGATCATATTGCGATTGCATACGTTTAACGGATTGTTGCGATTGTTCATAATTCGCCAAAGACTGTTCCATTTCGGCGCGCGCGATATAGCCTGAATCATACAGTGTTTTATTCCGTTCATAATCATTTTTGGATAGTGTCAGTTGTGATTTTGCAGATTCTAATGCGGCCTGGGCCTCGGCAACCGCGGCTTCCAGCACAGACGGTTCGATTTTTAATAATAATTGACCCTTGGATACATGCGAATTGTAATCAACAAAAATATCTTCTATTGTACCAGAAACCTGGGAACCAACGCTAACGGTGTTTACCGGATTTATTTCACCGGTTGCGGTTACAACCTGGCGCATGTCGCCACGTGTTATATTCACCGTGACATATTCAACCTTGTCTGCGCGGGTTGCGAAAAACCACCACAATCCCGCGGTTAACAAAATGATTATACAAATCAAAGACCACCATTTATGCCGCCAAATCCACGCAAAAAATCTGCGAATAAAAGACCGTTTTTTTTCTTCAACTTTTTTCATTATTCATCCTTTTCCAATTCGGATTTTATATCACCGATCGCCAACGCCAACGCCGCCCGCTTTGTGAACAGGTCGTATTTTGCCGCGTTGTTTTGCCTTTGCGCAGACACCAATTCAGATTGCGCCGTTTGCCAATCCAACATTGTTGCACGTCCCACGCGATACATACCGGCCGTTACCTTTTCTGATTCGGTCGCAGATTTTAATAATGTCGCCGTCTGGGTCAGGACCGTTTGCGCGGTTTTATAATTTTGATATGCCGTGAACACATCCAACATCGCGTTATCATTTACGCCGCGCATATTTTCAACCGCACCTTCGTATGACGCATTTGCACTGCGCAGGCCGTACATATTCGCAAACCCCGCAAATATAGGCATAGACGCGCGAATACCGATTGTTCCGTTCACGCGGTCCCCGTTCGGGTCAAAAACATCGGCAAAATGATTATCGCCCCACGATAATGTGCCCGATGCAGATATACTGGGCAAATTTTTCAAAAACGCACTGTTACGGCGATGCCACGCCGCATCTTTGTTCGCAGATGCACGCAACAGGTCAGGGCGTTTTTCACGTGCAATTTTAATCAGTTCATCAATACCACGATTTTCACGCATATTACCAAAATCACCGGACATATCGGCAATGATTATATCTTGGTCCGCCGGAAATGACAGTTTTGTAAGCAGTGTTCCCTTGGCAATTTCACGATTATTTTTTGCCCGTTCCAGGTCCAAATCACGACTTGCCTTGGTGGTTTCGGCCTTTAACACATCGGCACGCGCAACAACACCCGCCTTGAATTTTTTGTTTGCGGTGTCCAATGCCGTTTGCGCCACGGTCTGTAAAGATTTTGCACTTTCAACATCCGCGTCCGCGTTTAACAATGCATAATATGCACCAATCACACCGTATACATAGTTCTGTACACGTTCATCATATTCAAAACCAGTTGCGCGCCACACGGCCGATAATTGATTCAAATCCGCCAATCTTTTGCCAAAATCAAATATCAAATATGATGCCGATATTGATGCGCCATATTGCCATTTATCCCAATCACGATTTTGATAATTCTTGCCCGCGGATACAGATGCATTTACCGCCGGCAAATAGGCGGCATACCCGGTGTTTTTATTCAGGCGTGTGGCCTCTAATGAATAATATGCCGATGCAGTTTCCGGGTTGCGACACAGCCCCAATTCAATCACCGTTTGTAAATCCAATACACCGTCCGGGACGCTTTTACGTGTTGCGCAATCATCGGTTGCGGCAAACGACATTGCCGGCAAAATCGCACATATCACGGAAAAATTTGTGAATTTCATTCTCTGTCCTTCCCCAATTTTTTTGATTATATATTTTTTTATGTTGAAAAACAATTTTTTTTTGTTTAGTATCAGGGCATTAACGTATGGCTTGGTGGCAGAGTGGTTATGCAGAGGACTGCAAATCCTTGTATGCCGGTTCGATTCCGACCCAAGCCTCCAATTATAATGGCGGCGAATGCCGCTTTTATTCTTGAAAAATTTAGACAAAGTATTTAATCTTTGGTTGATATGATTGAAAGCATAACATTAACCGATTTCAGGAACCATTCTGCGTGCCGCGTTAATACCGCGGGGCACAAGAATATTATCATAACCGGACCAAACGGTGCCGGAAAAACCGCAATACTTGAAGCCGTATCAATGCTGGCCGGGGACCGTGGTATGCGTGGCGCACAAATGACCGACATTGCACGATTTGACGGTTCCGGTGGATTTTCAGTATATGCAACACTTGCCGACGACAGCGAGATTAGCGTATATTTCAATGCCGGCGACACAAACCGTCACGCGCGGATTGATGGGGATAACGTCGCATTGTCTAATCTTGCGCAAAAGGTTCGTGTTATATGGGTTACACCGCGCGAAGACCGCATTTTCACAGATGCCGCGGCGGACAGGCGGGCGTTTTTTGACCGAATGGCCGCAAGTTTTGATTCTGGGCATGCCGGTCGGGTTGCGCGACACGCAAAATTGTTGACCGAACGCGCCGCCGCGATTAAGACCGGTGCAAATTCACAATGGTTGGATGCCATTGATGCACAAATTGCCGCAACCGCCGTTGCAATCGCCGCCACACGTATTCAATATGCCGGCGAAGTAAATTATTTCTTGACCGATGCGGCGGTTTCTGTGGATGGGATGGTTGAATCAATGATAATGAATTCCAATGCGGCGGACACAGAACGTGAATATATGACATATCTTAAATCTAACAGAAACCTGGTGAACGATAAAATGGTTATTGATGGGGTAAATAAATCTGATTTTGGTGTATTTAATAAAAAACTGAATTTGCCCGCACATTTGACCAGCACGGGCCAGCAAAAAACAACACTGTTAAATCTTATATTGGCGCACGCAAAACTTATATTCACCAAGATTGGCGCACAACCAATTATTTTGTTGGACGAGGCCGCCGCCCACCTGGATAAAACCGCACGTATGGATTTATTCAATGAACTTGGCACCACCAATGCCCAGGTTTGGGCAACCGGATTGGATGCGGCGGTTTTTGTCGATGTGCCGGATGCAACATTTGTTGCTTGCACAAACGGGGAAATAAATAATATAATCTAAGGGCATCAGGGCAGGGGAATACAAAATGGCAAAGATAGACTATCAGGCTTTATTAGATAACGCATTAAAATCCGTTGTGCGCGAGGCATTAATTTTTGCACAAATAAACGGACTGGGCGATGGGATGCATTTTTTCATAACGTTTCGCACGCACGATGCCGGCGTGGTTTTGCCGGATTTTCTGCGCATACGTTATCCAGACATTATGACGATTGTGTTACAGTATTCATATAATAACCTGCATGTGTCAGATAAAGAATTTGGGGTTCAATTAACATTTGATGGCCGGCCGTTTTTTATTCGTGTCCCGTTTTCGGCATTGGTTGAATTCAAAGACCCATCGGTTGATTTTATATTATCGTTCAATAAACGCCCCAAAGATTCGGCACCCGACAATGATATAGAATTGCCATTGGACGGAACGGGCGACACAATTCCCGATACCGGCCGCGTTGTATCGTTGGATGAATTCAGGAAAAGAAAGAAATGATTAGTGGCGAGTGTTAGTGGTTAGTGTGAAAACGGTTGCATTTGCGGCCGTTTTTATTTATAATATTTTCGCATTGGTTGACAACCGGTGCGGGGTCTAGAAAACCCCACATACAAGCAAACTCCACCATTGGTTGGAGGACCGTGAATATATTGAATAAACGGTGCTGTTTTGTATGGCAGTTTTCTAGCCTCCAACCGTCAATTCGTCATTGACGGTGTTTTTTATAAGCAATAAAAAAGGAGAGCAAAATGGTTACATTGGTTGATTCAAAATATTTTGGCCGCGCTTTGCGTAATGCGCGCAGGCATAATTGTATAAGTGCAGACGAAGTCGCAAAGATGTTTGGCATATCGGCACGGCAATTACATAAATACGAACAGGGTAAAGAGATAATTCCGGACAATATTTTACAATCTGTATTTTATCACGGATTTTGCCTGTTGCGATGCCGGCGCGTACCACCAAAACATAAATAAAAACGGGCGCGATTGCGCCCGCACTAACCACTATCCACTTACACCCGTCGCGGCACGCCGCGCCGCGGTCGTGACGGACTAACCACTTATTTCTTTTTATTTTCTTTTTTCAAATATTCTTCCAACCAGTGATTATCAAAGTTTAATGTTCGAACATCACGGTTATTTAACAATTTCTTTTGCAATGGAATCGTTGTTTTAACACCTTCGATAACAAATTCGTCCAATGCACGTTCCGCACGCATAATACAGGCAGAGCGCGATTGCGCATGAACAATCAATTTCGCAATCATCGAATCATATGTTGGTGGAATCGTGTATCCGGTATAAACCGCACTGTCCACACGCACGCCCAATCCACCCGACGGTGCATACAATGTGATTTTGCCCGGGTTTGGAACAAATGTTTCCGGGTCTTCGGCATTGATACGAAATTCGATTGCGTGGCCGTGCGGAATAACATTTGATTGGGTATATCCTAACTTCTCACCGGCGGCGACACGAATTTGTTCACGCACCAAATCAACCCCATATACCATTTCAGTTACCGGGTGTTCAACCTGAAGCCGGGTGTTCATTTCCAAGAAATAAAACTTGCCATTTTCATACATAAACTCGAACGTGCCGGCGTTTGTATATCCCATTTTTTTGGCGGCCGTTTTACATATCTCTATCATATCGTCACGCTGTTTCTGGGTCAATGCCGCGGCGGGACATTCTTCCATAACCTTTTGGTTTTTGCGTTGCAACGAACAGTCGCGTTCACCAAAGATTACAACGTTGCCGTGTTTATCACCCAAAACCTGGAATTCAATATGGCGCGGATGCAGCAACAATTTTTCCATATACAATGTGTCATCACCAAAACCACTGCGGGCCTCGTTCTTGGTGATTTCGAATGCCTCGGCCATTTGGTCTGCCGACAATACCGGACGCATACCACGACCACCACCACCGGCGGCGGCCTTTAACATAACCGGATAGCCAATTTTTTCGCCCCATTTTAATGCGTCTTCCAATGTATCAACCGCACCATCAGACCCCGGAACAACCGGCAATCCACATTCAATGGCGGTTTTTTTCGCATTAACCTTGTCCCCCATTTTGTTTATCATCGCCGCATCGGGCCCAATCCATATCAAACCGTGTTGTTCAACCTTTTGAACAAAGTCCGCGCGTTCCGACAAAAAACCGTATCCCGGGTGAATTGCATCTGCATTGGTCAATAATGCCGCCGTCAATATCGCAGATTCATTCAGGTAAGAATCACGTGATGGCCCCGGTCCAATACATACCGATTCATCCGCCAGTTGAACGTGCATTGCATTGCGGTCAACGGTTGAATAAACCGCAACCGTCCGGATACCCATATCACGACATGCACGAATTATTCGCAGGGCGATTTCCCCACGATTTGCAATTAAAACTTTTTTTATTTTTGGCATAATTTTCTTTATTCAATAATGATTAAAGGTTGGTCAAATTCGACCGCCGCCCCATCGGCAACCAATATTTCTTTGACAACGCCATCCCTATCAGATTTAATCGGGTTAAAGGTTTTCATTGCCTCAACCAATATAACTGTATCCCCCGCCTTGATAGACGCGCCAACCTTGGTAAAAGGTTTTGCGCCCGGTTCCGGTGACAAATATGCAACCCCAACCATTGGCGATTTCAACGCATATCCCGAAGGAGTATTGTTGGACGGTTCACTGTTTGTGTGTTTCGCATTTTCAGACGTTGGCAACGCAGGCATCGCAACCGTCGTGCCTGTTTGCTTTGATAAATGTATATGCTTGCGATATACGCCAAACAAGAACTGACGTTCCAAATCCAGTTCTGTAATCCCCATATCATCCATTATTTTGGACATGGATTCTACGGTTGAACGAAATGACATATCTTAATCCTTTTGTAAAATTACTTTCATGTCCCACGAATTCTAACATAAAACGCGAACTTGTCAAGGAACAGGGTCAAAACCATATCCACCACCCGGCCGACATCGCAGAATTCTGCGGATTCCCAAAATTGTCCCGCGAACCAATCCATACCGTAAAATCGCCGTTTTTGTGTATTCACTGCACGTCGGGGTGAACCGGCAAACGGCACGACCGCCAAAAATCGGCGATATAAAACGCTGGTAAAAAACTATCATACAAACCCCGAATTTACGCGGAATGACGGATAACTTTTGACAAATTTGTTGGTGTTTTTGGTGCATACTTTTTCAATATGTGTATCATTGCGCGCGTCATCGCGTCACGCCCCATATCACGCGTGGCATTCAAAATAGGTGCACGCGCAAAAAAAACATAGTCAAATTCTGGTGCCATTAAGTTTTCACAGAAACGCGCCCAATCACGCATAAGGCGTTTTGCGCGATTGCGATGAACCGCCAATTTGAAT
Organism: Candidatus Enterousia sp.; assembly: GCA_045546075.1. Classification (GTDB taxonomy): domain Bacteria; phylum Pseudomonadota; class Alphaproteobacteria; order Rs-D84; family Rs-D84; genus Enterousia. The sequence goes on along the minus strand of JAZQCF010000001.1, from coordinate 157,250 downwards.
GTGTGCTTGGTCGCCATAAATCCAACACGTGGATTCCCGGGAATTGTGGATTTTTTGGCGCGAACAACGAAAAATGCCGACCGCGCAGATGGGTCTGTGTCCGCCATTTGAAAATCGCTATGTTTTTTTATTGTATCTCGCATATGGCAATAATAGCAAAATATACATAAAGTCAAATGTTTTTATTTTGTCGCCCCTTGATTTTTCATAATTGTACGTTTATAGTGGTTAAAAATAATGCGAAAGGGGCACACAATGTATAATTGGTTGATGAAATTTTTCTCGGCAGATATGGCCATAGATTTGGGAACGGCAAACACACTTATTTACGTCAAGGGACGTGGAATTGTCCTGAACGAACCATCTGTTGTTGCGGTGGCGGAAAATCGCCTGTTGGGACGCAAAGAAATATTGGCCGTCGGGACCGAGGCAAAACAGATGTTCGGTCGAACCCCGGGAACAATTACCGCGGTGCGCCCGTTGCGCGATGGCGTTATCGCAGACTTTGAAGTTGCCGAAGAAATGATTAAATACTTTATTCGCAAGGTTCATCATCGCAGTCCATTGACCGCGCCACTTATCATTATTTGTGTGCCGTCCTGCGCAACCCAGGTGGAACGCCGCGCCATTCAAGAGGCCGCCGATGCCGCCGGTGCACGCAAGGTTTATATTGTTGAAGAATCAACCGCCGCCGCAATCGGTGCGGGGCTGCCGGTGGAAAAGCCATTGGGTTCAATGGTTTTGGATATTGGTGGTGGCACGACCGAGGTTGCGGTTATGTCCCTGGGTGGAATCGTTTATTCAAATGCGGTTCGCACCGCCGGCGACCAGATGGATTTAGATATTATAGAATTTGTGCGGAAAAATAAAAACCTGTTGATTGGTGAAAACACCGCCGAAGAAATTAAAAAGAAAATCGGCACCGCAATTTCACCAAAAGATAAAGCCAATGAATTGACAATGAAGATTAAGGGGCGTGATTTGTTGTCTGGAACACCGCGTGAAACAATTATTACCGAATCGCAAATTGCATCGGCATTATCACAAACGGTGACCAAGATTGTTGACACGGTGCGCCACGCGTTGGAATTAACACCGCCGGAACTGTCGGCCGATATTGCGGACCTTGGTATCGCGATGACCGGTGGTGGTTCGCTGTTACGCGGACTTGATGCGGCGATTCGTGCGGCAACGGGATTACCGGCGTTTTTGGTTGATAACCCGTTGGCCTGTGTCGCCCGTGGCAGCGGTAAAATGCTGTCCAGCCTGGACAAGAACAAACATATATTACAAACAATGTATTAATGATTGGCAGATTATCAAAACGCCCGGAAATCCGGGCGTTTTTTGTATGTGCGGGGTGGTCAAAAAGGAACGTTTTTGTCCAGTACTTTTTTAGAAAAAATTATTCAGTAAAATCAATAACCAGAAAGTCCGTAAAATGGGGGGACAAAAACGTTCCTTTTTTGTTACAATTATAAACATAAAACAACGCCGTCAGGCACGACAAGAGAGCCGTCATCCCGGCGCAGGCCGGGACCCATCAACCGAAGCCTTGGCGAAGGTTGATTGCGTCGCAGACAGTGAAATTTATGTTCGCGCGCTTGCGCGCACGAATTCCCTGCGGGGCAGGTCCTCGCTGTCGCTCGGCCTGGGTACCGCCCTTCGGCGGTATGACGAGAGAAAGGCGGGATGACGGTGGAAAAAAAAACAAAAAGAGGGAAAATATGAGCAAAAAACCATTATTACTTGGTGCGGTTGCATCAATAATCGCAATCAATTCAGTTTTCGCGGATACAACCGTTACATCACGGCAATACGTTGATACCGAGGTTGCAAAAAAGCAAAATATTATTTCAACGGGTTTGGTTGGTATAGATAACAACAGTAACCTATTACCTGCTTTGGTTTCTTATGATTCAGAAAGTGATGTAGTTGGCAATGAATATGGTATATTGAGTCAAGCGGTTGTAGATTCTTGGGAATATTCGGGCCCTGAATGCCTGTCAATGCACTGTAATGATGTTGAAAACTATGATAAAGTAATTCCTACGGCACAAGCGGTTACAGAGGCTCTTAACCACGCACAAGAGTTTACTAGCCAGTACTACCAATCTAAAATGACCTGCGCGGGATATCCAGACGGTGTGCCGCACCTGGACGAAAATTGTTGGTTATGGCGAAAAAATTAAGCAAACACCGGCAAATTCCGGTGTTTTTATATTAATTTACCGTTCTTTTGATTATCGGGTTTTACCGGAAATCCGGCGCATCGGTTGTTATAATTGGGCTTTGACTTCTTGAACCTCGTAACATTCTACGCGGTCGCCTTCTTTCAGGTCATTATATTTATCAAAACTCATACCGAATTCAACACCACCGGAAACTTCTTTCACTTCGTTCTTTTCACGGCGCAATTCACCGATTTTGCCATCGTATATAACAACATTGTTACGCAACAAACGGACAAAAGCGTCTTTCTTAATCGTGCCTTCGGTCATACGACAGCCGGCAACGCGCGTGCCCTTGCCAACGGTGAACAATGCGATAACATCGGCATAACCGATAAAGTTTTCTTTCTTTTCGGGTGCCAATTTACCAGACAAAATCTCTTTGATTTCATCGGTAATGCGATAGACAACACTGTGATAGCGAATATCAACGCCACCATTACGCGCCATATCACGCACCGCAGAATCCGCACGAACGTTAAACGCAATAATAACCGCGCCCGATGCAATCGCCAAACGCACATCGCCTTCGGTAATTTGACCAACACCCGCAGACAATATTTCGACACCGACTTTGTCGGTCTTGATGCCACGCAACATATCGGTTATGGCCTCGACACTGCCTTGGACATCGGCACGCAGAACAATAGGCAAGGTTAATTTCTTGTCATCTGTTGTTTGACGCGCAAACAATTCTTCCAACGAAGAACGTTTAACGGCGTTCGCCTTGTCACGTGCGCGTTGCGTGCGATATGCGGCAACTTCGCGACATTGGGCCTCGGTTTCCATAACGTTTAATTGGTCACCCGCCGATGGCACAGAATCCAATCCCAAAACCATAACCGGTTGGGCGGGTTTCACCATTTTGACGCGTTCACCATTTGACATAATCAAACCACGAACACGCCCAAATGTTTCACCAACAACAAACACGTCACCAATTTTTAATGTACCCTGGCGAATAATAACGGTTGCAACCGCCCCCAGGCCGCGTTCCATTTTTGCCTCAACAACGGTGGCAATGGCCGGCATATCCGGGTCCGCGCGCAGGTCCATCATTTCCGCCTGTAATAAAATGGCTTCTTCTAATTTATCCAGACCGATTTTCTGTTTCGCGGAAATTTCGACGCACTGAACGTCACCGCCCATTTCTTCAACCTGGACTTCCTGTTGTAACAAATCTGTTTTGACGCGTTGCGGGTTCGCTTCGGGTAAATCGATTTTATTTATTGCAACAATAAACGGAACCTTGGCCGCACGAATATGATTTATGGCCTCTATCGTTTGGGGCATAATAGAATCGTTCGCCGCCACAACCAAAACAACAATATCCGCCATTTGCGCACCACGCGCACGCATCGCGGTAAACGTTTCGTGTCCCGGCGTATCCAAAAAAGTAATAATCGCGCCAGATCTCGTCTTAACCTCGTACGAAGAAATATGCTGGGTTATGCCACCCGCTTCGCCGGCAACAACGTTCGCGTTACGGAACGCGTCCAGCAACGATGTTTTACCGTGGTCAACGTGTCCAACAACGGTCACAATCGGTGCACGCGGTTGCATATTGTCCGGATTCGGCGCACGTTCAATTTGGTCGGCATATGGTTTAACCTCTACCCGTTTCACGGTTGCACCAAATTCACCGGCGATAATTTCCGCCGTATCTGCATCAATAGATTGATTTTGGGAAACCATCATCCCCATTTCCATCAATTTTTTGATGACATTTCCAACCTTTTCCGCCATTGCGGCCGCCAAATCTTTGACAACGATTGTGTCACCCAATGTAACCTCGTGCGAAACCTTTTGCGGGGCATTAAACATTGCACGCGCCTTTTCACGAAAGCGTTTAAGCGATGCCTCGGACCGACGGCGGTTTGCGCCACGAATACCGATTGAATCTTCGTCGTCGTCATCACCCATAACAATATCGTGCAATGATATTTTACCGGTTTTCGTAAATTCTTTTTTGCCGCCACCAAATTTAGAATTACGGCGCGAATTCATCGGCGCATCATCAACATCATCAACATCGTTGCGGCGTGATTGCGGCCGTTTGAAAGATTGATTCTTTGGTGGAACATTTGGTTCGGGTTCAGGTTCTTCTTCGACCGGGGCTGTAACATTTTCGCGTGCCGCAAGTTGTTCTTTGACCTGTTCATATTCTTTATTTTCGCGGGCAATTTCGGCCTCGCGCGCGGCGCGTGCGGCGGCCTCTTCGGCTTCGCGTTTTTTGCGTTCTTCTTCGCGGGCGTGTGCAGCCTCTAGTATAGCACGCAATTTTTCATCCGCCGGATTATTACGTGGTTGAACCGGCGTTGCGGGTTCTTCACGTAATTCGTTGCTGCCGGGGGCAACAACACGGCGACGGCGTTCTACAAAAACGGAATCGCCCTTTTTGCTCTGCACCGCGTCCAATGTTACAGATTTTCCCAGTGTTAATGTTGCCATATTTCAACCTTTGGTTTTTTATTGTTGTTCTTCTTCGGTTTGTGTGATACCAAACGCTACCTCGCGCGCCTTCATAATCACGCGTCCGGCAAGGCGTTCACTCATCGTTTCTTCACCCAGAATTTCAACCAATTCATCCGATGCCAAATCCGCCAAATCAGACAAAGTCTTGATACCCGCCGCACCCAATTTCATAATGATTGGGCGTTTGATAAAATCAAATTTCAACAGGTCATCCGTCATACCCAATTTGTGGCCTTCATCAAAGTAATCTTGTTCAACCTTGGCCAGGTACGCCTTGGCACGATTTTGTAATTCAACCGCCAATTCTGTATTGAAACCTTCGATAGATTCCAATTCCTTTAATTCCACAAATGCAATTTCTTCAATGGTGCGGAAACCTTCGGATACAAGCAGATGCGCAATCATTTCATCGACATCCAGTCCTTTGATAAAGAGTTCTGTCTTTTCTTTGATTTCCTTGGCACGACGTTCTTGTTCTTCGGCCTCGTTCACGACATCAATGTTCCACCCGGTTAATTGGGATGCAAGGCGCACATTTTGACCACGCCGACCGATTGCCAAAGACTGTTGGTCTTCGTTCACAACAACGACCGCGTTGCGTGTATCTTCATCAACAATGATTTTTGCGACCTTGGCCGGTTGCATCGCGTTAACGATAAATACCGCCGGGTCTTCGGAATACAGAATAACGTCGATTTTTTCACCGTGGCATTCGTTGATAACCGGCTGAATACGTGTACCCTTGATACCAACGGTCATACCAACCGCATCAATAGATGGGTCGGCGGTTTCAACCGCAATTTTCGCGTGTGAGCCCGGCGCACGTGATACAGATTTAATTTTAATAATGCCTTCATAGATTTCAGGAACTTCTTGGACAAACAGTTTTTCCATAAACATCGGGTGTGTCCGTGTCAAGAAAATCTGGGGGCCCGAATTAGAACGCGCAACGTCCATAATCAATGCGCGAACACGGTCACCAACCGCCAACCGTTCACCCGGAATCAGTTCAGTATTTTTAATGTAACCTTCGGCCTTGCCATTAATATCAACGAAAACATTTCCAAATTCGATACGTTTAACAACACCATTGACGATATCGCCAATATTGTCTTTGAATTCTTCGTATTGACGGCCCTTTTCAGCATCGCGCACGCGTGCGGTCATAATTTGACGCGCGGTTTGAAACGCCATACGCCCAAATTCAGGTTCCGGCAAAGAATCTTCAACCACATCACCAACAGACGGGTTTTTCGCATATTTTTTTGCCGCATCGACAGTTAACATTGTTGACGGGTTATAATCTTCGCCCACCGATTCCGGCGATTCAATAACGTCAAACAAACGTTTAACATAAATCGCGCCGTTTTTACGGTCAATATTTGCAACGATGTTAAATTCTTCGCCATATTTGTGTTTCGCAATTTTTGCGATTGCGGCCTCTAATGAATCAAAAACCGTTTCACGGTCAATCTGTTTTTCGGCGGCCAAAGAATCAATGGCCAACAACAAATCCTGACGCGGCATAGAAACAAACGACATTTGTGTTTTCTCCCTTGGTATTGTTATGTGTTACGTCTTTGGTTTATCTATAAGGGCGGGGTTTTTACGCCCCGCCCTTAAAATTTATCTTTTAAGAACACGCAAATTATAACACCGAATCGGTGAAAAGCAACTGTTTTTTGTTAAATATATTTGACGGTGGGGTTTTTGGGCTCTATACTTGTTGATGATGAAAACCATAGACAAATATTTTACACGACAGTTGGTGGGGATTTTTGTGATGCTGTTGTTGATTTTAACTGGACTGGCGTGGATGGTCCAGATTATGTCTATGATGAAATTTTTGATGAATTATGGTGTAAAACTTACGAACTTTTTGGGTTTAACCGTAATGATGGTGCCTTTTATCGTTTCGATTATCGTCCCATTTGTGACATTTATCGCGATTTTGTTTGTTTATAACAAAATGATAGGGGATAACGAGGTGGTTGTTATTGCGGCATCGGGAACTTCACCGGCACGTATTGCGCGCCCTGCAATAATATTGGCGGGAATTTTAACCATTGCGCATTTGATTCTAAACGTGTGGATTGTTCCAATGACCCAGGCAAAATTCTATGACACCCAATGGAATCTGCGATATGGATTGGCGCACCTTAAATTGCAAGAGGCCGCATTTACAGAAATGTCCCATGGTTTGGTCGTATATGTTGACAAGGTTTCCGGCCATGATTTAAGCCAGGTTATGTTATCCGATACACGTCAAGATAATTCACAAATGACAATTTTTGCACGGACGGGTAAATTGGTTACAACCTTGCGTGGGCTGTCCATTGTTATGACCGATGGTTCACTCCAAGCCACCGGCAACGGCAATGTAATTGGAACATTTGACAGTTTTGATATGGATTTAAGCGTTGCCGAAAAAAGTGGTGGTTCCGCATTCAAGGCACGTCGTATATCAACAGGTGATTTGATTAAATCAATTTCCCAAGATATGAGTCCCAAACAATATAAAACCGTTATGGCGGAACTGTGTAACCGTATTTTGGGACCAATAATGAATATGGTTTTGGCATTGATATGCGTAACAATATTATTGCGTTCGTCACTGTTACGGCGCAGGGCAAGTTTTGCGCCCGCCATTGCGGTCTTGGCGATGTCAATTATCATGGCATCATTTATGTCTTTGTCCAGTATGTTGGATAATGGCACACACTTTATGTTGTTGGCGTTGGGGCAATTCGTGTTGTTAGGTATAATAACCATAGTGTTGGTAAGGAAATGAAAAAATTAGTTTTTGTTTTTTTTCCGCTTTTATTATCGGCACCGTCGTTTGCCGACCTTTCGGTTGATTTGAATGAACCAACACTTATTCGTGCAGAAAAAATTGAATATGACCTTAAATCCGAAACGATAAAAACAACCGGACAAACAGAAATATCAAATAAATCCGGGCAAAAAATGACGCTGGCGGATTCTTATCTGACAAAAAATGGCCAAGATTTGTCTGGAAACGATATTCAAATATGGTTGGGAAATCACGTATATCTGGAATCCGACAATATTACACGTAACGGCGATATTACCATCGCACGGGACGCAACATTTACTGCGTGTAAAAATTGTGACAGCTATGGCGATGCATGGGAAATAACATCAAAAAAAATACGACACAATATGGATTCGCGTATGCTGGCATTTTATAATATGGTGTTTTGGGCATACGATTTCCCGATTTTATGGTTGCCATATTTTGATATGCCTGACCCGGGGGTAAAGCACAAGACCGGATTTTTGACACCAAATTTGGAATCTACAAATAAAATGGGAACACAAATAAATATTCCAATCTATGCGTATATTTCCGATACACACGACGCAACGATAACGTTTTCTTACCTGACACACGAAAATCCTTTGTTTCAATTAGAGCATCGGTTAAATGCATCGCACGCAGAATTCAGGACACGTGGTTCATTTACACATAACCGTGAAGGCGAAAATCGTTGGCACATATTTAATGATGATATTATTGAATTGGGTGAAAATGCACGCGCAACAATTTTCTTGGAACGCGCATCCGATAAAACATACCTGCAAAAGTACGGATTTTACAGTGAACAGCCGTATTTGGATTCGGGCGGCAAAGTCGAATTATTTGGCCAATCGGGATATGTTGTTGCCGATGCGCATATATTCCAAGAATTGCGTAAACCCACACGCAAATATTCTGTGCCAGACGGGAATATTTTACCAAACATACGCGGCGTTTATCAAACTGCACCGATTTTTGCCGCCACATACGCAACATTTATGGGCGATATTTTGGGAATATCGGGCGACGGCGTGTCAACACAACGTCTTATCGGCGAAGCACGCATAACATCACCTTGGACACTTTGGGGTGGCAACCGTTTGACCGCAAGTATTGCGACACGATATGACATATATAATTTTTATAATGCAACGATGGTTGATGGCGATGTGTATTCTGGAATTAAAAATCGATTTTTGCCAAATGGTTATGTTGAATGGGGACTGCCACTGTTCAGGCCATCCACCACATGGACCCAAACAATAGAACCGCGTGCGCGATTAACAATGATGCAACATATTGGCAAAAGTCAATTTGCCGCAAACAATGATTCTGTGGGGGCATTGCTGTCGGATGCAACATTGTTTTCAAACAATCGTTTTTCTGGATTAGATTTGTGGGAAAACGGCACATTTGCCGATTACGGGGTGCGTTGGTCCGCATTTAATTCAAACGGAAAAACAATCGAGGCGTTTATTGGTCAAACATACGATTTTACAAAACGAGAAGACACCGACCCCAACAGTGGTTTTCGTAATGGACAATCTGATTATGTTGCGCGCGTTGGATATAATAATATGAAATGGTTGAATATATATACCCGATTCCGCCTGGCCCAGGAAAATTTGGCATTACGCCATACAGAAACCAACCTTGTTTTGGGGTCGCCACGTAATTTTATCAATGTTGGGCATATATGGTCGCAACAATTTTATGATGCCCAAACCCAGGCGGAAACAATTCACGAATTTGCAGGCGGAATTGGTTTTGCAATTACAGACCGTTGGTCACTGCGATGGAACGCAATCTATAATGCAACCAATGAAATGTTTCAACAGCACAACGGTGCACTGTATTACGAACACCCGTGTTATTACCTAAGTTTTGGGTACAGGCGCGATAATGCCGAAAAAGAAGACTATAAGGGAACAACAACTTTCCAATTTAGATTTGGAATCAGTGTCGATGGTAAACATTATTAAAAGAAAGGAAGAATATGAAAAAAATATTTTTGATTTTTGGAATTTTGACTGTTATCGGTTCGGCAAATGCCGCAACCGTTGTGGCAAGTGTGGATGGCAAACCAATAACCGACACAGATATAACCGCACGAACAAAACTTATGGCACGCCAGGGCAAGACATCAACAAACAATCGCAGAATTGCATTGCAAAACATAATTGATGACAGTGTTAAATTGAAATATGCAGAAAACTTTAATGTGAAACCCACCGACAAAGATGCCGATGCAGAATTAAAGAAAATGAACCTTGGGGATTTAAGTGGGTCCGAACGGGAAATGGCACGCGCCGCAATGCGCGCGAATATTGCGTGGAACGTTATTGTTGCACGAACAATCGTTCCAACCGTTGACGTTTCACGTGAAGATATTGCCGCCGAAAAAAATGCATTGGAACGCGAACACGGTTTACCATTGGAAATGACTTTGGTGCGATTGATTGATGTGCCGGATGATGTCGCAAAAAAACTGACCAAACCAAAAAGTTGTGATGCCGCGATGGATATGGCGGAAAAACTGGGTGGGGCACCACAAAAATTCACCGCATTACAATATGAATTATCAAGTGATGTGCGTGAACAAATTGCGGGATTGCCATTATTTACCTGGTCGCGGCCATCAAATGGTTCTGTGTTTTTAATCTGTAAATCAACCAAGACCGCCGAATACGGAAAACTGGATGATATAATCAAACAAAATGCGGTATATAAACAATCAATGTTTATCGCAGACCAACAATTAAAACAACTGCGCCGGCGGGCGGTTGTAATTATAAATGATGACCGGTATAAATTATGACAAAAACGATTCTTTTTAATTTAACAAACGCAGAATTGGAAAAATATGTAACCGATATGGGACAGCCACGGTTTCGCGCAAAACAGATTGCCGAATGGTTATCACGGGGCGCGCCCGATTTTACATCTATGAAAAATTTGCCGACAACTTTGCGTGATGATTTGGCGGCGCGTGCACAAACATTACCATTACGCGTAGTAAAAAAATTACAATCGGCGGACGGACAAACAACAAAATTCTTATTGGAATTAAATGACTGTGAACAAATCGAGTGCGTTTTAATGCGCACCAGTTATGGTAACAGCGTGTGTGTCAGTTCCCAGGCCGGATGCGCCATGGGATGTAAATTCTGTGCCAGTACTTTATTGGGGTTAAAACGCAATTTAACCGTCAACGAAATGTTTGCCCAGATATTGGTTGCACAATGGGAACTGCGCGGTGGGAACAATGCCGATAAATCTGTTCGTCCAAACGGGGATGCAAACAATAATGATGTGTCGCACATTGTTGTTATGGGAACCGGCGAACCATTACAGAACACACAAAATGTTATCGGCTTTATTGAACGTGCAAATCGTGATATGGGAATCGGGTGGCGGCGCATCACGGTTTCTACGTGCGGAATTGTGCCGGGCATAGAAGAACTTATCACGTGGGGCCGGCCAATAAATTTGGCGATATCACTGCACGCACCAAACGATGAATTGCGCAAGAAAATTATGCCGATTGCCAATAAATACACAATTCGTGAAATTATGGATGCGGCGTGGCGGTTTACCGAACTGCATAATCGTCAGTTAATGATTGAATATATCTTGTTGGGCGATTCAAATGGGAATTTGTTAAACGCAACGCCGGAATGCGCGGACCAGTTGGTTGACATTGTGCGCGGTAAAAATTGTATGGTAAATTTAATTCCGTGGAATGCGGTTGCAGAACGCGAATTTTCATCACCATCGGGTAATGCGGTGCATCGTTTTCAGGATATATTGATTAAAAACGGTGTGCATACGCGTATACGTCGTGAACGCGGAACCGACATTGGTTCGGCGTGTGGTCAGTTAAGAATAAGTGAGGCAAAAAATGAATTTAGAAAAAATCACTTGCAGTGATATGCGGGAATATAATGAAATAGATGACATTATAAACCTTGGGAAAACATACCCAATGGCAGAGTTCGCAATTCAGGCGCATCCATCAAAATTTTCGGGGTGGATGCCGCGATATGTTTGGTTTGAAGAATTGATGGACAAATCACGCGTGAACGATATAAACCTTGCTATGCATGTAAATGCCGAATGGCGGACCGAAATTTGTCATGGCAATATTCCGTACGAAATCAAACGTATGTGGAATTTGCAACGCGCAAATGGTATGCCGGTTATTGGCCGGGTCCAAATAAATATAAACGGTGGCAAAGAAAGTTTTCGTTTCTATGCGGACCGGGTTGCCGATATTATCCGCGCATACCCCAATATTGAATTTGTTTTTCAATATACACCGCGGCAAAGGGCGCGATTAAAGAAACTGGATGCGACGGGTGCACCGTTTTCGATGCTGTTTGATGCATCGGGTGGTTGTGGAATTTCACCACGCGCGTGGCACGCGCCGGTTTCAAAAAATCATAAAATGGGATACAGTGGCGGTTTGTCACCGGAAAACGTTGCCGAAAATTTGGATAAAATAAATTTGGTTTTGCCAACGGATTATAATACTTGGATTGATGCCGAAGGAAAATTAAAGGACCCAGACACAAAACAATTCGATGTCGCGCGCGCCGAAAAATATATTCAAAACGCCATACGTTGGATTGGGCGCAGCAAATAATTACATACTATGATGAACAGGCACATCGCAAAGAAATACTTTATTATGGGATTATTATCCGCAGTGTTGGCGGGCCCCATGGGTGCACAAAATACATTCCAGAATAAAAAACGAAACAAAACCGAAACACCGGCACGCGATTCAGTCCAAACATTAACACATAAAACACCAATATTGGGTCTTGCCGGGTCAAAAGCCCCAAAGCGTAAAATCATAAAAATCGGTCATTGGGATGATTCTTATGCAATCGATATAGGAACGTTTGTAAATATGTCGCCTGATGATGTGTGTGCGGTATTTGTGCCGAAAATTAACGTTACACCATTTATCCGGATTTATGATAAATATACCGTTGGGGTTCACGCGAATGCGATTGTCCAAAATTATTCTGGGGAAAAATTTACCCCAATGGTTCGCGATTTTTATATGGCGGCAAATGCGCGCACATCGGTTGGAGAATTTGAAATTCGGGCTGGACGAATACCCGGATTGGATGCAGTTGACGATTTTATCAAATATATGCCTGTTGGAAATTACATGATGAATATCATATATATGGATTCTTGTAATTATTTATCACGTGCGGTAATGGCGCAATACCGTGGCAAAGACGTACATTTTTCATTGGGATATGCAGAAAATGATAACGGGTTCGGTTTTTCCGGAAATGGCAATGTTGTTATGACAGGCCAACAACGAATTGGTGATAATTTTCAGGTGGGTGGTATGGTGATAATGAACCGAAAACATCCGTATGGCAGTATTTATATGAAATATAATTTTCCCGATTACAGTGGATTATTGTTGGAATTACTAAACTTGGGCGGTGTGCCATCATTTTATGGTGCATACTATCATACATTTTTTAATAACGATATGATAATTGGGCTGAACGGGTTTACACAATGGAACGATGGTCCACGTGGTGCAAACATTGGGTTCTATCATACGAAATCTGGTGCATACACGGCAATGGGCGCAACATATCACGACCCAATTAGAAAAAGACACGTAAATGGCGCACAAAGTCCGCAATATAACAAATGGTCGCCATTTATTGAGGTTGGATTAAACAAAAGATTGTTTCCCCGCAATCATTAAAAGTTATGTTTTATTGTTGTTAACTATATCAAACTATTTTTTAATCAAACCGCCGGTTTCGGCATCAATTTTTTCGCCACCAACAATGATAGTTTTGTTTTCATATTTGGGCGAACGTGATTTTTTTACCGCCGTGCGCCAATAAATCGCACCATCACTTAACCGCACCGCGTTAAGATTTTTTTCTGTATCCAAAACGTATGCGGCGTTATCAGTAATAATAAATGGCTTTTCAATACCGATATCTGTGCACCATACGGGTATGCCGGTTGAATCCAATATTTTACAGAACGCATCGCCCAAACCGCCTGCATAAACGTATTTTCCGTGAATTTGAATTGGCGCAATAATATCCAAAACCGATGCGCCACCGGTCATATTGCTGCGACGATATATATCTGCAACCCAAACCATTTCACGTGTACGCGGATTTATTTTAACCAATTCCCCGGTTGACAGCCCCGCATACACATATTTTCCATTACACACAGGATTGCGCGTACCCGCCACAGAATTGCCCGTTGCGAATCCGGAAAATATTTTTCGCGTACCGTCCCAAACTGTATTGTCGGCATTTTGCGTATATGGACAATCGACAGATTCAGTTTGTACGATATTTTCCGGTGCATTCGGCACAGGCGTATTCAAAATATTCAATGTTTTTGTACTGAATATATCATCCCGCACACCCGGCAAAATAGGGTCGTGTTTATCGCACGCCACCAATGCCAACGCACACAAGATGAATAGAGTGGTTTTACGCATAATATTTACCTTAACATTTCTGCATCGGCGCGAATAACCGCCGGCGCATCGTTATCGTTTAATATTTTATCCAACCATTTGTTTGCCGCCGCACGATTGCCGTCGGCGATGTATTTCTGGGCAATGGTCAGGCACGCCGTGTAATAGAACGGTGAACTTTTCGTGTCCATTGGTGCCAAGAATTTAGCAACCGCGTCTGCATCCATTTCATCGCCACGAATGCCAATAATGTGCATACGTGCCAAATCGCGGAATTCACGGGTATTGCCGTTCTTAACCAATTCGTCCAGTTTTGAAACATCTTTACTTAACAAATATGCGTTGAACATCGCCAAATCTGCGGTTGCGCCACCGGCGTTATGTGCGATTCCAACCAATGCATTTACATCGGTGTTTTCGATTGCAACCTCATAATTTTCGGCGGTTGACATTTTCGCCGCGCGGTGTGCACGCACGCCGATTTGAATTGCGGTTACAATAATCATAATTACCAACACCACGGCAATAATATATTTACCATATTTTTTCAAGAATTCTTGTGTTTTTTCATTGTTCACATCTTCCCAAACTTCGCGATACAGGGCATCTTGGGCGTGTTCCTGGTATGTTTTTTGCGGGGTTTTAATTTTTTTGTTTCTTTCCAACATATTTGCCATAATAATTCTCCTGGTTATGTTTTTGGTACCTTGATAATTTCTAATTTATTGCTATACTATAAACATAATGACAAAACAAATCAAGAACGCTTTGGTAACAAAATCTGGGACGGGGATGGTCGTCCCAACATATGGCGAAGATTCGTCGTTGGGGGGATATATTCGAACAATTTCAAAATTCCCAATACTTTCCCCGGAACAAGAATACGAATATGCATCAAAATGGGTGCGCGAACACGACCAAAATGCGGCCGAAAAATTGTTGGAAAGCCATTTGCGCCTGGTGGTGTCGGTGGCATACGATTTTCGTAACTATGGCATACCCGTTGGTGAATTGGTGGCCAGTGGTAATATGGGCCTTATGCAGGCGTTACAAAAATTTGACCCCGAACGCGGATTCAGGTTTTCAACCTATGCAATGTTTTGGATTCGGGCCGAAATTTATGAAACAATACTGAATAATTGGTCCATTGTGAAAATTGGAACATCGGCAAATCAAAAACGCGTGTTTTTTAACCTGGCGCGGGCCAAAAGGGCGTTGGGAATTATGGATGGAAACCTTACTGATGCCCAGGCGGATAAAATCGCAGAATACCTTAGTGTTCCGGCCGAAGACGTAAAACGTATGTCCACGCGTATTGTTGCACGTGATTTATCATTAAACGCGCCGGCGCGCAGTACCGAACAGGACGGTGCCGATATGCTGTCCAATATGGCGGATTCCGGCGACAGCATTGTTGATAATGTTGAACGGCACGAAATGATGGTGCGCGGCGGTGCGTTGCTTAAAAAACATTTGGCGGCATTGCCGGAACGCGACCGCGAGATACTGCGCGCACGACGTTTAACCGAACCCGCGGCAACATTGGAAGTTTTGGCAAAAAAATACAACATCTCACGCGAACGCGTGCGCCAAATTGAAGAACGCGCATACAATAAACTGCGTGATGCAATTTTGAACGATACCACAGGCAACAACAATGATGAATAAATTTAATACAATATCAATTTGCGCGATTTTATCTGCGTTTGGTGCAACAAATGCATCGGCATTGGCGCACAGGGCCGGCGATTTTAATTTTTCACTAACGGGATATGGCACGGCCGGAATTATAGAACCGAATTTTGAAAAACCTGATTTTATCGGGGATTTCCGTGTTCGTGCCCAGGCCACATATAATCGGTTTGATGAACATACGTTTGGTGCGGTGTATATGATGGATGAAATCGCACTGTATGAAGATGATTGGTATCACGAAGCATTTGGTTTTTGGCAATGGCGCGGGGTGGGGCGTTTAGAGGTCGGCCTTACCGATTCTGTGTCACATAAATTAGGATTGGGTTTGCCCGATGTCGGCGGTATGCGAATTAATAACGATTCCTTGATTTATCGTAAAATGGGAACGGGTGGGGCGGTGATTGCAAATCCAGCAATTACGAACGGATCATCTGCGCCGCGTGTTAATTTGGTTATGGCAACAAATCCGCGGGTGCAATATGGTGTATCTGTGGCGGGATTTGATAAAGAATATGATTTTAATGTTGATGCGGGCATAAAAATCAAACATTCATCATCCAAGACAAAATATGCGTTATCGTTGGGGGCATCTTTTATAAATCATCCCGATGATTTTTCAACCGACACATTTACACCCGGTGTCACCGCCGATTGGCGCGCCCAGGCATATGCCGGATTAAATATTCAGTATAACAGTTGGATTGTCGGCCTGACGGGACGCGCGATTTATGACCGGGACGCAACGGGTCCGGCGGCTGATGGAATCGTTCTTGGCACCGGGGTCAGTTATGATTTATTGAACTATACAATGTCGTTATCATATATGTTTTCTGATACGGGTATATGGGATAATGATATTAAAGACTATGATGACCACACGGTTGTTGCATCATTTCGTTATAAATACAGCAAGTATGTTGATGGTTGGACATCGGTTGGAATGTCGCGTGGCGAACCATTTTTGGCGGCCGGTGTTCGCGCAACATTTTAATAAAAATAAAAACCGCCATTTGGCGGTTTTATTATGATTTAATATTTTTACTGTAATGCCTCAATCAATTTTTGCAAACGTTCTGTTGTGTCCGCATCATTTAATGATGCCGCAATCGCGTACGCAGATTCCAAGTCTGATTTCGCGGATGCGATGTTTCCAATGTTCAAATTCAACGCCGCAGATTTTTCAAAATAATTCATTGCACGCATTGACAGGTCTTCTTTTTGTTCCATTGTTGTTGTGCCCTGGATTTGTTCAGAAATCACACGAATCGCCGATGTGTAATCATTAATTGCCATGGCGTATTCACCGGTTGCGGTATATGCTTCGGCACGTTCGGCATATACGGATGGATTAACAATCCCTTCGGGGCGCGCCAACGAATTGGTATAGTCCGCAATCGCACCTTCCCAATTCTTCATCCACAGATTTAATTGACCGCGTTTTGCATACAAATCACGCAACTGTAAAATTTCATTTGGATTTGATGCGTATGTTGCCAACGCGTTGTTGATGTCGTTCATCGCAGAATTAAAATCTTCCAAACGCATATTCAACAATGCACGGTCGTAATACGCAATAGAATTTGCCGCATCCATTGCCAACACCGTATTAAAATCATTCATCGCGGCATTGTAATTTCCGGTTTGCATATAAACTTCGCCACGCAGAATGTATGCATCAGCCATTGTGGAATCGGCCTGAATCGCGGCGTTCAAATCTGCGATTGCGCCATCAACATTTCCGGCCAATATTTCACTTTTTCCGTGGGTATAATAATCGGTGGCGCTCATTAATTGTTCTTCACCGTTTTGCGAATCGATAACCTCTATACGTTCGGCATTGCCGTCCAACAATTTTTGGGCATCTTTATTTACCAGGTGCGAACGCCCCAAGATATAGAAAGTTGCCGCAATGAAAAACAAAATAATAAACCAATAAACATAAATTGACATCGACCAAGACGATGTGGTGCGCGCCCGTGTGGCAGATTTAATTTTCACCCCACGTACCGCGGCTGTTTTGACTTGTGCTTTCTTTGTGGTTTGCTTCTTCATCTAAAAACTCCCTTTCCTATGATTGGATTATAGAGAAGTTTTTATCAACGCGTCAATTGTTTTTTCATCCAATTCGATAATTTTTCCAGATGGAATATTTTTTATACTGACCGGGCCATACATAATGCGGTGCAATTTGCGCACCGGTAAACCACAGTGGCGCAACACAATGCGGATTTCATTCTTTTTGCCTTCGGTAACCGTAACACGCAAACGACCATCGGGCATAATCACAATATCCATAGGCCGATATTTTATTCCATCGATTGTTACACCACGCCGCGCACGGTCCAATTTTGACATATTGTTGCCCGCCACATCCGCCAGATACACACGCGGTATGTTTGAATCCGGCATAGTCAATTTTCGCGCCAACAATCCATCGTTCGTCATCAATAATAAACCGGTCGTATTAAAATCCAACCGTCCAACGTACCTAAGGTTCCTGTATTCCGGCGGCAGTATATCATATATAGTGTTGCGCCCACGTGGGTCACGTGTTGTTGTAACCGTTCCAATCGGTTTATGAAATGCATAGACACGTGTATCGCGACGTTTTTCAATTTTTTTACCATTGATTGTAATTGTATCGTTATCATCAACAAAATGCACCGGTGTTTTAATTATTTCACCGTTAACAGAAACCGCACCATCCGCAATCAACTGTTCTGCGCCGCGCCGTGATGTTATACCTGAATCTGCGATAAATTTTGCGATACGTATTTTCATTTTAATACCTTTCCAATGGCGATTGCGGCGGCCAATTCGGCGCGCAGGATTGTTTTCCCCAACGATATCGGTGTCGCGCCCGCCGCATCCAGCGCATTGAATTCTGCATTTGAAAAACCGCCTTCGGGTCCAATCAGTATGGAATCAATGTTTTGCGGTATTTTGTCCGGGCGATTTTCATCGTATGCGAAACGTTCATCGGCAAAGCACAGATTTTTCAAATCCAATTTAGAAAATTGTATCGGGCTTAATATTTCCGGAACACTGTTGCGGTTTGATTGTTCGGCGGATTCAGTCGCGATTTTTTTCATACGTTCCCAATTTACGTGATGCGCGGTTGTATGGTCTGTGACAACAGGCACAAATCGCGCCACCCCCATTTGCGTTGCCATATTTATCAAATCGTCGCTGTGTTTAATTGGCGCAAAGTAAAGTGTTATGTTGTTTGACGGGTCGGCGTGCGCCGTTTTATCACCGATAACAATACTTTTTCCGTCCGCCGATATGGTCGCGTGGAATTCATTTCCGCCCCCAAATGCCAAAAATTCGTGCGTCCGCATAACGTGTGTTAAATAGTGCGCCACCGATTTATCCACCGGTATAATATTACCGCACGCGATATCGTTGCCGACAAAGATTCTTGGAATATTTTTCATAAAAACTAAATTTCCATATTTATAATTATCTTTTTTTCTGGTATAATCATAGCACGATGGTTGAAAAGTTCAAGATTTTATCTGCGGGCCGCGACAGCAAGGGTTTGAATATATTCAAATCCAGCGCATATAAAGAACACGAACAAACCCCCATGGCCCAGGTTTTTTGGGCACTGCGATGGTCGGTTGGTGTGTGGCTGATATGTGCGGCGGCGTTTTGTGCATCGTTTATTATTGAACACATTTGGCGGTATGGATGGTCGCCAGCCACGGCCGATTGGATAAAATTATACCTGGCAAATATGGTGTCCAGTGCAGGCCTGTCGGTTATTGCAGAAATTCCAAGTTGGATTATTCGTTGCATTATGCATCCGGATTTCCCGTGCATTGTGCCGATTATACCATTTATCGCATATTTCTTGTTGACCGATGATACATTAAAGGGCGAATTTAACCCCCACGGCAAAGATAAATTTGATAAAAAATCTTCGCGTGAGGCAAACGAGGCGGATGTCAAGGCGATGGGGCTGTTTGACGGGTTTATGATGGTTTTGGGATACTTCAAAAAGAAACCGTTAAAATTACCAAAAACATTATCTGTTTTATGTTTGGCACCCCCGGGAACCGGTAAAACATATGGTATCGTGTTGCCGACCATTTTTGAATGTACAAATGTTTCAATGATTATCAACGACCCAAAACCTGAATTGGATGGCATATCCAGTGCATATCGTGCCGCCAAGGTTGGTCCGGTGTTTATTATGGATTGGGGCGGTCAAGACGAACCAGACAAGGGTATTTATTATCCATCGTGGAATCCACTATCGCCGGGTCATATTCCGTTCAGTATTGAACAACGCGAATTATATGTGGATTATATCTGTGACGTTTTGGTCCCCGATGCCAAAGGCAGCAGTGCCGACCCACACTGGACCCAATCTGGGCGTGCGGGATTGGCCGGGTTTATACAATTTATTGTTTCGAAAATTGAACGGGCCAAGGCGGACGATTATTTCTATGCGCGCCTGCAATCCGGCGAATTTGATGCCGAAGATGCCGCGGTTTTGGCCGATTACTATTTTTCAATGGTAAATGACCCAAACGCATTTGCGGCACAGGCCCTGATTAAAAATGGCGAATTAAATGCGATGAACTATGTGCATATTGGGACATGGGCGAATATTCCACAAATGTGGTTGGGTAAAGAGGCATCTTTTTCAATGATGTTGGATTGGATTACCGAGGCGCAAATTGCCGTTGCCAACGATTTGGCGGAACGTCAGCGTCAGGGCGACCAAAGTGTTATGATGGCGGACCCAATGAAAGATTGGTTGGAATCGGCGGTCAATGAATGCCGTATGTTCGCGTATTCAAACCGTGCGGTGGCGGAATTAACCAAATTGGCAAACACCCCGTCAACCGAACGTGGGTCAATTATTTCAACTATTTTAACAGGCCTTGCGATATTCCGGAACGCGGCGGTCCGCAACCGAACCAGCCATTCGGATTTTCACTTTGCCGATATGCGCGGAATGATTGACCCACGTGATGGTAAAATGAAGCCGGTAACGGTTTACCTGTCCATCAATATGGTTGATGCCAAGGCATTAAATCCAATTACCGCGATGTTTATTGAAACGATGTCGAATTTCTTGTTGGCGAACCCGCCAGAACACGTGGGACGCAGTGGCGAAAAGATGGGACCATATCCGGTGTTGTTCTTACTGGATGAAATGCCGAAAATGCAAAAAATGCAGGCCATTATTCAGGGGCCCGATGTTGGTCGTGGTCAGCAGATTTCATACCTGTTTATTGGCCAGGATTTACACCAGATTCAAGAAAAGTATGGCCCGGATGCCGCCGCGACAATTATATCAACCACCGCGGCCAAGGTTGTTTTGCGTCAAAATGACCCGGACACCGCAAAACGTTTTTCTGAAATGATGGGAACAAAAATCACAATGAAAAAAGAAAAAGGGCCGGACGGAAAAGAAACCGAGGTTCCCAAGACCGAACCATTATTCAGTGAATTTGATATTATGAAATTAAAAACAACCGTAAATGGCAAACCTGGCGAAGCACTTGTTATTTATGAAGGTTGGTATCATCGCCCGATTAAGGCGGAATTGCGTATGTCGTTCAGTGATCCGGTAATGTCCACTTATCAAAAAATGGGGCGGTCATCGCCGTTGCCGGAATTCCTTATACCAATGCACCACGCGATTTTGGAATACAGCGGCAACCCGCGGTATTATAATCCGCAAACAAATGAATTGATTGAATTGGCACCTGTGGTAAAATAGGGTCAAATGTTAAAACCAATACGATTTTTAATTGTGTGTGTTTTGCTTGCCGGATGCAGCGCGGCGGTTGAATCACGCCTTGATTCGGTGCGGGCGGGTTATATGACCGCGCCCACGACCGCAACTGATTTAGAAGACAAAAATAACCTGGATTTACTGATTACGGCAGACACATTGTTTCACTATGACGACTATGCCGGTGCGGATGCGGCATATGAAATATTCAATCGCAAAAATCCCGGTATTCAAACCCGTGGCGACACATTGCGGGAAATTTCCACACTGGCATTTGGCGCAAACACAAATGATTATCGACCCTATATGATGGATTCACTGTTCGTGTCGTATTATCAATTATGGGCGGCATTGGCGACCGGACGCAATAATGATGCGCGCGTGATTATCAATCAATCCTATGCGCGCCAAACCGATATGTCCCGCGAATATGAAAAATTGATAGAATCAAACCAGAAATCATTGGCGGAAAATTCCAGCCTGGCAACCGAATTGCGAAATGAAAACCCTAACTGGACGGCATATCGTGATATTATGAATCCGGCATTGATGTATTTGTCGGGCATATATTTCCTGAACGCGGGTGAATTTGGTGATGCCGAAACATACCTGCGGCGTGCAAATGGTATGATGCCAAATAATTCGTTTATTAAAAAAGATTTGAAATTGGCGGAATCAAAGACACGCCCGCAAAATACGGTCTGGGTATTTATCGAAGACGGCTTTGCGCCGAAACTTATCGAAAAACGCGTGACACTGCCGTTTTTTGTTGACGGCGGTATGGTGCCGATGACAATCGCGACAACCGAACCAAAATTCTTGGCGAATTTCACAACCATAGATGGGGCGCAAAAACTGGCGGATGTTGATGCGATGTTTATGACGGAATATGGTGAATATAAAATAAATGAATCATTGCGGGCGGTGGCGGCAACTGCATCACGCACAGCATTACAATCGGCGATGTATAATTCAAATTCTAAAAACGCCCCATGGATGGGTTTGATGTCCACGCTGTATGCAGAAATTACAACCGGGGCCGATGTTCGTACCTGGGCAACATTACCGAAAACGATATCTGTGATGCGTATTCAAAATAATAAAAGTGGCTTGATTGATTTACGTGCGCATGGTAACCTGGTGGAAAGGGTTTCGGTGCCGACATCGGGTAATCATTTGGTATATGTGCGCGTTGGACCGAACGATACGGATATCAAGGTTATAACATTAAAAAAATAAAACAAAAAAACAAAGGGGGAAAATATGAAAAAACTTTTACCGATTGCGCTGTGCGCGGTGCTTGCCGGGTGTGGTGAAACAACGGTGGTTGATTTGAATAACGCGGACGAAGTTGCCGCCATGCAAAACGTTATGGAATTAGAATATCGCGATTGGACATCGACCGCCGAAAAAATGACCAAATCTATGTTGGCCAGTGGCGCATTTGCGCGCGTAAAAAATCCGGTTATTGCGATGGGCAACATCAAGAACGATACTATGCAACGTTTTGATACAGATATTTTAACCAAAAAGATTCGCACAACACTTATCAATTCCGGTCGTGCCCAGGTTACAACCGGGTTTGAAAATGGTCGCGCCGCCGAAGATGCAACCACATACAATGTTCGCAATACACGCGGAAACGATGAATACGACGCGTCCACGATTGTGGGCAAGGGCACATTGATTGCGCCAAATATGTCTTTGTCGGGAAAAATGTTGCAACGTAATTTGAAATTGCGCTCTGGTTGGTTTTCGTCCGTGGACACACGCGTAGAATACTACCTGCAATTAACATTAAGCGATGTTAAAACGGGCCTTGCCCTGTGGGAAGACGAACAACCAATCGTCAAAGAAGGTGACCATGCCCCAACGTGGTAGGGCGGAATTTTAACCGGTTGTTATACCCCCGATTTGGGGGTATGTTTTAACAGAAATGAAAAGTATGACGAAAATGAAAGAACAAGAACCTGTTTGGGCCTCACTGGTTTTGGGAATGCACGACGCATTGGTATCAACACTGGGTTTGATTACCGGGTTGGTGTTTGCCGATGCGACACAATATGTAATCGTTTTAACGGGTCTTATTGCCGCGGCATCGGCGGGATTGTCAATGACGGCATCGCAATACCTGTCGCAAAAGGCGGGCGGTAACACGCGGGTCGCATTATGGCGCGGCATAATGACGGGCATTGCCTATATGTTCAGTGCGCTTATGTTATTGGTGCCATTTATATTTATCGAAAATTCCTTTATTGCGATTACAATGACCTTTGTTATCGGCGCGTCAATAATATTTATGTTTAATTATTTGCGTTCTGTGTTAATGGGGGTGCGCCTTTGGCCATCGTTTATCGAGATGTTGATAATCTGTGCGATTGTGACGTTTGTTGCGTTTGCGATTGGCGAATGCGCAAAAATATTTTTCGGGATAGCGATATAGTGGCGAGTGTTAGTGGTTAGTGTTAGTGATTAGTGGTTAGTGCGAAAACGGTTGCAAGCGCAACCGTTTTCAATTATAATATTTCTGCATTGGTTGACAACCAGTGCGAGGATTAGAAACCCTCTTAAGATACGAAAACTCCATTTGGTTGGAGGGTCGCGAATATATTGAATAAACGACACTGTTGTATCTTACAGGTTTCTAACCTCCAACCGTCAAATGTCTTGACGGTATTTTTATAACCAAAATGGAGGTATAAAATGGTTACATTGGTTGATTCAAAATATTTTGGGCGCGCGTTGCGTAATGCGCGGCGGCATAATTGCCTGGGCGCAGATGACGTTGCAAGGATGTTTTCAATATCTGCACGGCAATTACATAAATATGAACAGGGTAAAGAGATAATTCCGGACAATATTTTACAATCTGTATTTTATCACGGGTTTTGCCTGTTGCGGTGCCGGCGCGTGCCCCCAAAACACAAATAAAAACGGGCGCAATTGCGCCCGCACTAACCACTAACACCCGTCGCGGCACGCCGCGCCGCGGTCGTGACGGACTAACCACTAAATCACCGGGTCGTTGTCCAACATTGCAGAAAATGTTGCAACCGCGACACGTTTGCCATTTACGAATGCCGTGCCGTTAAATTTATGCAGTTTCATTTTAGAACCGATTTCTTCGATATGTAATTCCAATGTATCGCCCGGAACAACCATATGTGTGAACTTGGCATTTTCAATCGTCACAAAGTATCCCAATGCGCGCCCGCCATTATTACCAATCGCGTTCAGGATTGTAAAACACGCGGTTTGGGCCAATGCCTCGACAATCAAGACACCCGGCATAATCGGCTTGGCCGGGAAATGACCCTTGCACCAGAATTCGTTATTTGTGATGTGTTTAATCCCCACCGCGGTTTTGTCCGTAAATTCGCGAATTTCATCAACCAGGCGCATATCGCCACGATGCGGAATTACCGCCTCTATACCTTTGGTATCAACCATTTTTCCCCCTGATTATCAATCATTATTTATATGTTTTTTAATCCACGCATAATGGCGCAGGAATTCCGTTCCGGGGCCCGCCGGGTAACCCATATGTTTTGCGCCATCCGGCACATCGCGGAAAACACCACTGTTTGCACCAACCTCGGCATCATTTCCAATTTTAACACCGTTTGCAATACCCACGTGTCCGGCCAATAATGCACGGTCACCAATCTTGACCCCACCGGCAATACCAACACCACCCGCCAAGAAACATTCGCGCCCAATAACCACGCCGTGCGCAATCTGGCACAGATTGTCAATCTTGGTCCCGTCACCAATCATTGTATCGGTTAATGCACCCCGGTCGATACAGGAATTTGCACCCACCGAAACGCGGTCCCCCAAAACAACGCGCCCAACGTGCGGAATAAATACATTATGACCGTCTTGACGTGTATAACCAAAACCGTCTTTACCAATAGACGCGCCGTTGTGAATCACACATTCTGCGCCGATTGTGGCGTTTTCAATATGTGCGCCCGAATGAACAACCGTTCCACGCCCGATTGTGACATTACGCCCGATATAGGCGTTTGGATATATTTTCACATCTGCCTCAATCACCGCACCGCGTTCAATTGTTGCAAATTGTCCAATATATACACTGCGTCGATTACGAAAGAACACGCCGCGTTCGATATATGCGTCACTTGACACGCCACGGCGTGGTGGTTCGCGATATATTTCGCCCAAGACTTTGACGATTTCGCCACGCGGACTGTTGCATACCAACAGTGTTGCACCGTTTGGTGCATGCGATGCCATTTCGGGTTGAACCAATATCACCGATGCGCGAGTGTTTTCCAACACCGTGATTGGCAATATTTTGAACGCATTACTGTTTTGTTCGGTGGAATAGAACGCAACATCGCCCGGCCGTGCATCGGCGATTGGCGCGATGCCACATATCACTGTGTCCGGATTCCCGCGCAATTCCAAACCAAACTTTTCGGCCAATTCACCGGCAGTCATTTTGACACCGCGTGGCCCAAACCAAGATTTAATACTTTTTAACATACCGGCATTATAATAGAAAAAAAATAAAAGAAAAGTGTAAATTATATTTGCCTTGAATTTTGATATTGGTCTGCTATTCTTTTTTCCAAAGGAAGATAATATGGATACCAATTACACGGTTTTGGCGCGCAAATATCGCAGTCAGGATTTTCAATCACTTATTGGCCAGGATGTTTTGGTTAAAACCCTGACCACTGCAATCAAGACTGGGCGCATCGCGCACGCATATATTTTTACCGGAATTCGCGGAACCGGAAAGACCAGTACGGCGCGTATTTTGGCCAAGGCATTAAATTGCCTTTCGGCCGATGGGCCAACCGCCACACCGTGCGGGAAATGTGATAATTGCCGTGCGATTGCGGCCGGCCAACATATTGACGTATTGGAAATCGACGCTGCGTCCCATACCGGCGTTGATAATATGCGCGAAATTCTGGATGCGGCCCAATATCGTCCAACAAATGGTCGATACAAGGTATATATTATTGACGAAGTTCATATGCTGTCGTCCAGTGCGTTTAACGCGCTGTTGAAAACATTGGAAGAACCACCCGCACACGTGATATTCATTTTGGCAACCACCGAAATACGCAAGGTTCCGGTTACGATTCTGTCGCGTTGCCAACGATTTGATTTGGTGCGCGTGCCGGTTGAAACATTGAAAAAACATTTCGCGTGGATTGCAGAACAAGAAAAAATTGAATTAACCGATGCGGCAAATGAATTGTTGGCACGGGCGGCGGATGGTTCGGTTCGTGATGGATTGTCCCTGTTGGACCAGGCGATTGCCCAAACCGGCGGCCACGTTGATGAATCCGCCGTTATGGATATGTTAAAGCGTGCCGACCGCGGTGTGGTTGTCGATTTTATGCAGACAATTTTGTCGGGTAATGTTTCGGCGGCATTGGCCCGCGCAGACGAGATTTATACCAATGGCGCAGATTTATCAATGTTGCTTACCGATATGATGGAATGGACACATTGGGCAACGCGTATGCATCCGGTTTTACGCGCCGGTGTCGGTGACAGTATTCCATATACCGCAGACCAACGTGAACGTATAAACGAAATTAACAAACACGTGTCTTTGAATACGCTGTCCCGTCTGTGGCAGGTTATGGTTGCGTCTGTGCCTGAAATGGCGGCGGCGGGTAATCAAAAACAATGCTTTGATATGTTGGTAATTCGATTGATGCATATCGCCGATATGCCATCGATCCCAGATATTTTGAAACAAAATGGTAATGTGCCCACACCGACACAAAGTGCACCCACCCCAAAACCAGAGGTTAAAACAATCAAAATAAATTCTGCGGCGGATTTGGCGGATGCGTTATCGACGGCCCGTGAAATGATGCTTTATTCATACTTTACAAAGAATATTGAGGTTACAAATCTGGCGGATAATAAAATAACATATTTTGACCGGGGCGATGATGCAGATTTCCAAAAGAAATTAATTGTATGGCTGAATACAAAAACCGGCGCAAAATGGGAACTGAATAAAATCGAAGAATCACATCAAAATACAACTGTGCGCGAACAAATACAAAATGATGCCGTGGCCGACCCAATGGTTGCCGATGCGATGTCTTTGTTCGAAGGCGCAGAAATTGTAGGAATTTCAAAACAATAAAAATGGGGGTAAATATGAGAGCAGAATCAGGACGTTCATTGATTGAAATTATTGGCGTGTTGGCGATAACCGCCGTTATGACGGCATCCGCCGTTGGCATTTATAATTCAATTCGCCATAATCAAAAAAACACCATCGCATCCGCCGAATTGCGCGAGGTTGCCAAGAATACAAAACTGCTTATGGAAATGCGGGGTGATTACACCGGTGTTTCGGTTGATTATTTGGTCAAGGCCGGTGCATTAAAAACCGACAAAGCACCCGTTGGAAAATCTTGGTCAATAAATGTTGGCACCGATGTTACCAGTTTTTCAATAGACCTGGTTGGGCTGTCACGTGGTGAATGCGAATTCTTTGCGACGGCGTTGCCGAATTGGGCGTATGATATGTTTGTGAACGGCTATCGATTGGACAATTCGGCCGCGTGCTTTGGTGGTGCCGATAATAATATATCTTTCATAGTAAGATAATATGAAGAAAATACTGATTGGATTTTTTGTCGCGATTCTTGTTGGGTGCAGCCCATATCAAAGCCCGGAACGCACCACGTGGAAGAATTACCTGTATGGCGCAACATTTGCCGATATGAACGATGTTTCGCGCAGTGCGAAAAAACCAATCTACCTTGGGGCAGGGGGGCGCACCGTTATGGATGCGATTATACCAGAACCCGAAATGGAATATGGTGATAAAGCATTAAATGAATCGGCAATGTATTTGGGATATATGGCGGAATTAGAAAATAAATTATATGATGCTTTGCGTCGCCCGGGTATGTCGGTCCAACGTGCCGGAACCGATGTAGTGGTAATTTTGGTGCGTGATGCGATTATGGAATTAAACGCGCCGGAAATATCACCCATCGGTGACGAAAATTTGAAAACCATCGCACGGATATTAAATAAATACGATGCCACGTTTATCGAGGTTTCAGGTTACACAGATTCTATGCGGGACCAAAACGCGGCACGGGCATTGTCCACCGATATGGCGGAACGCACGGCGGTATATTTTGCACGCGCAGGAATTAAACCGACGCGTATGTTTATTGTTGGCCGCGGTTCTGCGCGCCCCATTGCCGCCCAGGATGAATGGGGTCGCCTGACCAATCGGCGTGTTGAATTGCGCATTTCACCGGTGCGTTAGAAAACCGATAACTTTCTCTTTTATTTTATAAATTTTATTGCTATACTGACCACGTCAACAAAAACAAAAGGATGGAAAATATGACAGATACAAAAAAAACAAACAATTCCACAACAAAAAATTATGTTAAATACGGTGTCATCGCCGCAATCGTGATTGCGGTTGCCTTGGTCGGTGTGTTCGCTTTGCGCGGATGCAGCGAAAAAACGGTCAGCGCCGATGCCGCAATCAGTGAAGTTTCCACCGATGCCGCAAATGGTGCAGATTTACGTATCGCGGTTGTTCGTATGGATGCAATTCAAAATGATGCCAACGCATTACAAGATTTGCGCAAACAAAAAGAAAACTATGAAAACAAACTGCGCAGTGAATTAGACAAACAGCAAAAGGCATTGGAAAAAGAAAAGGCCGAAATTGAAAAATCCCAAGATGTTCTGTCGCGTGAAGCATTGCAACGCCGTGTCGTTGAATACCAGGGCAAGGTTACAAAACTGCAACGTGATTTGACCGAACGCGCACAATCGATTGAATCTTCGTTCCAACGCGCATTGGCAACGATTCAGGAAAAACACTTGGACCCAATTATCGAAGCAATTATCACAAAAAAGAATTTGTCTTTGGTAATGGATGGACGTTTCGCACGTACGGGCGCAAATGTTGAAAACCTGGATATCACAAACGATGTTATCAATTCATTGAACAAGAAAGTTTCCACGGTAAAAATGGAAACACCAAAGGGTTTTTAACCATCGGTTGATATAATTAAAACGGCGCGTTTTTGCGCCGTTTATTTTTGTCTTATTTTGTTCAAAAATTTTACCGTATTTATTTCAATCTTGTCCCACGCCGCGATTTCTTGACGGCGCGTATATTCATCTTCTGTGCGTTCGAATAATTCTTGGGCATATTCACGCGGGAAATATGGAATCCAATTTTCGTGAACCTTGATATCAAAAATAATACGACCAATTTGTGATTCACGCCGAATCAAACAAACAAATTGTCCGCGAACGGTTTTAATTGTATAACTGGCCATGTATTTATTTGGTTCGGCATACGTTATTACAATATTATCTTGGGGTATGATTGTTCGCAAAGAATCAAACAAAACCCAATGGAATTCATTCATCGTTTTGTCCTTTTGGTTTTGCTTGTACAAACGTAATATAATACAAAAAGACAAAATGTCAACAAGTTATATAAATAATAAACCGCCCAAACGGACGGTTGATTATCAATCAAATGGGTTGTCGGCCTTTTTATATTCTATACTTATCGGTAAATGTTCCCATTTTAACGCGTTCGCCAAACCGCGCCGCAGGTACCGAGTATATGATTCCGGAATGTCAGATGCGCCGCCAACGTTTATTGTTATACGCATTGGGTGGCGACCGGTCTGGGCCGCAAATTTTATCTTCATCGGGCGTTTAAGGCGCGACATAGGCGGTTGACGTGATGCAACCAATTCACCAATGATTTTGTTTATCAAACTGGTTGGGGCGGTCGCATTTGAAATATCCCACTGTTCATATATGCGTTTGAACATATTTTGTACACCGGTTCCGGTTTCCGCCGAAATCACCAAAATCATAGGCTTTATAATTTGATGAAAAGAATTTGTGAAATGATGTTTTAATTTTAACAATTTTTCATCCCGCAATTCGGGTTCAACCAAGTCCCACTTATTCAAGGCGACACATAAAATCTTGCCTGCGTCATAAACACGTGCGGCAATACCCAATGCCTGGTTTTCAATATCGCGCGTGGCATCCACCACCAATATTACCGCATCGGCCTTGCCAATCGCATCCAATGATTTCAACGCCGACAAAGTTTCAACATCATCACGCACATTTGATTTTCGGCGTAATCCCGCCGTATCCATCAACAATATATCGCGCCCATAAAATTTTACCGGAATCTTGACCGTGTCACGTGTAACACCGGGTTCGTCTTTGACAATTTGTCGGTTTTCGCCCAACACCCGGTTTACCAATGTTGATTTACCAACATTTGGTTGACCCAGAACCGCGATTTTTATGCGGTTATCAGGCGCAGATTCGGTTTGTTTAACCGGAACATTTTTTTCCAAGAATTCATAAATCTTGTCAAAACCATTTTTATGTTCGGCCGAAATCAACACCGGCGCACCAAAACCCAATTTATAGAATTCATTTATATCGGCCAACCGCTTGTTCGATTCGGCCTTGTTCACCACCAGTAAAATCGGTGCCCGTGTTTTGCGTCGAACCATACGCGCCCAATCCATATCTTCGGGTAACAATCCAACACGTCCATCCACCACGAACAAAAGCGCATCTGCCGTTGCAACAGCATCCATTGCCATATTGGTTGAATCGGCCGCGATACCGTTTTTATCACGTTCAAGTCCGGCGGTATCACATATCTCGCAATCGGGGCGATTTACCAAAACGGCGCGTATCGTATCACGCGTAACACCCGGGCGGTCATGAACCAATGCATCCCGCGTTCCCGTCAATGCATTAAATAAAGTCGATTTGCCAGTATTTGGTCGTCCGGCGATAGTTATCTTTGCCATGTGTTTTTCCATTGATTTTTTTTAATTATAAAGCAAAAATATAAATAATCAAATAAAGGGACACGCCATGATGAAAAAAATTAAAAAATGGTATAAATCTATCAAAGACGTTGTTATAAATCCACGCAGGTATTTTTCCAAAATTGTCGCAGACGGCGATATCGAAGAATCTATGTTAAAGGCGTTTATATATGGCCTGATTGGGGGGATTTTGGTTTTGGCGCTGCGGTTGATTGGTGGTGCAACAATAACGATAAATTCTGTTTTTACCGCGATAGTGATTGTGCCGGTGATTGCGGTTGGATTGCTGTTTGTGGGTGGTGGCCTTATGATGTTGGTTTCGGAAATAACGGGTGGCGAACGTGATTGGGAAATTGCAATCAAAGGATTGGCATCCATATTTTTTATCTATCCGGTAATATTGGTATTAAATGCGTTGGCCTTTAATTGTACATCTATGTGGATAATCAGCATTATTGGTGATTTGTATGTATTATTCTTGTTTTATAATATTGCACTGTATTGTATGCACGGACGACGCGCGGCGGTTATTGTAATAATCGGCATATTTGCAATATTTATGATAACGGTATATTTAACAAATTATCACATAGGTTGGTTTTTATTAAAGAACACCGGTGCGGCGTTATCATGCCTGTTATAAAAATTACTGTTGGTTGGCAATTTCAAATTGCACGCAAAACAACCATTATTCCTGCCGGGGTCATCCCCGGTATTTTTTGTAAATCAGCCAGTGTTGCCGGACGCACACGTTTCATTTTTTCACGCAATTCGTTGGTCAGCCCCGACAAAGCATCATAATCAAAATCTGTGGGAATTTTTATTGTTTTGTCGCGATTGTATGATTCTATTTCCCGGTTATTTCGCGCAATATATCCCGCGTAAAATTTATCATTTTTTTCAATTTCCCCGGCCTTTTCTTGCATTTTTTTCAAAAAAGCCGGCGCGGACAATAACCCCAAATCAACCGCCGTTTGCCCAAGGCGCGCAATCGCATTATCCGCACGCAGGTTTAATCGGTATTCTGCGCGTGATGTGAACATACGATATGGCTCGTCAACACCCATCGTCGTAATATCGTCTATCATAACCCCAATCATAGAATTTGTTCGGTCCAAATTCAGTGTCGGGGCACCCAGCGCGAACGCCGCGGCATTTGCACCCGCAACCAATCCCTGGGCGGCGGCCTCTTCATAACCAGATGTGCCATTTATTTGCCCCGCAAAGAACAGCCCCGGGTGCCCACGTGCCATCAAACACGAATTTAATGCACGTGCGTCTATTGCATCGTATTCAATCGCATATCCATATCGCGCAATACGCGCATCTTCCAATCCCGGAATCGTGCGTATCCATTTATCTTGAATATCAATACCAAAACTGGTTGAAATGCCGTTGGGGTAAATTAAATCACTGTGTAAACCTTCGGGTTCTAAAAAAACATGGTGCGAAGTATGTTCGGGAAAACGCATAACTTTATCTTCCAATGACGGGCAATATCGCGGACCGGTGCCAACAATGTCGCCGTTATACATTGGCGCACCCGATATATTTTCACGAATAATTTTATGCGTCTGTTCCGTTGTGTGCGTTATAAAGCAAAGCGCAACATTATTGTCGGTATCGCAACCGGCCGAAAACCAATCGTGCGGGTTGTCAGGTAATTGTTCTTCGCACACCGAAAAGTCAATCGAATCACGATATATGCGTGCCGGCGTTCCGGTTTTAAGGCG
Organism: Candidatus Enterousia sp.; assembly: GCA_045546075.1. Taxonomy (GTDB): domain Bacteria; phylum Pseudomonadota; class Alphaproteobacteria; order Rs-D84; family Rs-D84; genus Enterousia. The sequence continues at coordinate 124,175 of JAZQCF010000001.1, read as the reverse complement.
CATTATATCAAACCCCGCACCGCGCAATACATCGGAAATAAAGGCGTCCGGCGATTGGTATTCGCCATCGTCCATAATTCGCCCAGACGGTGTTTTTTCATTTCCCATCGTGACCAGTCCGCGTAAAAATGTCCCCGTTGTGAACACAATGGATTTCGCCGTATATACGCCGTTTATAACTTTATTTTCTAAATCAATCGATTCAACCGTTTCAAAAATAATTGTTAAATTTTCATATTCACGCAAAATTTTTACCGTGGCATTATGGTAAAGTTCACGATCAATTTGCGCCCGCAATGCGCGCGTTGCCGGACCATGCGACGCGTTCAATGTTCGAAAATGTATGCCTGCACAATCCGCCGCACGTGGCATCACACCGGCAAAAGCGTCCATTTCCGCCACCATTTGCGATTTGCCCGGACCACCAATGGACGGATTGCACGACATTGCGCCTAAATCAGTTTCACGCATTGTCAAAAGCAGCGTTTTTGCACCCCGTCGTGCCGCGGCCGCGGCGGCCTCGACCCCGGCATGCCCACCACCAATAACAATGACATCAAAGTTTTTCATTAAAAACGTCCCAATCCGCCATTGATGTGTAATGTTTGACCGTTGATATATGATGCCTCGTCACTTGCCAAGAATACACATGCGTTCGCAATGTCTTCGGGTTCGCCAAATCGGCCGGCCGGTATTTGCGACAAATAATTTTTCTTTAATTCATCCGGCAAAACATCGGTCATCGGTGTTTTGATAAATCCCGGCGCGATTGCGTTTGCGGTAATGCCGCGGGATGCAACCTCGGCCGCGATAGATTTTGTCATCGCAATCATTCCGCCCTTGCTTGCGGCATAGTTCGCCTGGCCCGGGCCACCGATAACACCGATAATAGACGCCATATTTATAATGCGACCGAAACGCTGTTTCATCATTGGCATAATGGCCGCACGGCACATCTTGAAACAAGACCGCAGGTTCGTATTTATAACATTATCAAATTGTTCGTCTGTCATCCGCATAAGTAATGTGTCCGCCGTAATTCCCGCGTTGTTTATTAAAACATCCAATCGGCCACATTTTTCAATGGTGTCCATAACCAATTCTACGGCTGCACCTTCGACCGATAAATCCGCCGGAATTTTAATGTAAGAATCGTCAAATTCCGCGTTCATTTTCGCAATATTGCGGCCCGACACAACAACCGTTGCACCGGCATCTTTCATCTTGTGTGCGATTGCACCACCGATTCCGCCGGTTGCCCCGGTAATTAAAACAACTTTATCTTTCAAATCGAACATTTTTGCCCCCATATTTTATTTGTTCCACCCCAACATTTTGTTACGATATATACTTTGGTTTGCTTTCATTGGACGCATTCCCAAATTTGCTTGCGACATAGACTTTGAAAAGAATAAATTCACACCATATTCTACTGTTGTTGTTGGCGTCACAGTCATTTTGAACCAGTTATTATAAACCATTTCATAATTCTTTTGTGTCGATTTTGCCACTTCTATAACAGATTGAATAGCAATCTTTATATCTGTCCCCCTATCAAATTTAATAACAGTATTTTCAGTAGCCATTTTTACACCTCTAATTTCTTGCCGTCCATATCGGCACAAATACGTTTCGTTAAACCCGTAAGTACTGCCCCCGGTCCAACCTCTATCGTTTCATGAATGCCCAAATCGTGCATTGCCAAAACACTTTCGCGCCAACGCACACCGTGGGTTATTTGATAGACCAATGCGTCACGGATTTCATCGGGGTCATCTATCGGCGTGCAGGTTTTGTTTGAAATTAATTTTGCCGCCGGCTTTTTGATTTCTATTTTTGATAAGGCTTCACGCATCTCAATCGCCGCGGGGGCCTGGATACGGCAATGAACCGGCACCGACAGCGCAAGTGGCATCGCGCGCCGCGCACCCGCAGATTTTGCGTCTTCCAATGTTTTTTCAACAATTTCGCGTGCGCCGGAAATTACAACCTGGCCCGGGGAATTATCGTTTGCAACATCACAATCGTTTTTCGCGCATATTTCACGAACCGTGTCTATATCAAGCCCCAAAATGACGGCCGTCAGGCCCGCACCCACTGGCACCGCGCGTTGCATCGCATCACCACGCAGGCGCAAAAGGCGCGCCGTATCCGCCAACGATATTGCACCCGCCGCACACAGCGCCGTATATTCACCCAATGAATGCCCCGCAACATATTCCGTCAATGGCACACCGGATGCACGCAACATCGCAATAGACGTTGCCATAATTGCCGGTTGCACATTTGTCGTCAATGTTAAATCTTCCATTGGACCGTTAAAAATGATATTGGACAATTTCTGGTTCAACGCATCGTCCACTTCGTCAAAGACCGCGCGTGCGGCCGCATTATTTTCATACAAATCGCGCCCCATACCAACGCTTTGGGAACCCTGGCCGGGGAATACAAGTATCGATGACATAATCACACCTTTGGTTATGTTATATGTGGATTATACTTTACGAATACTGAATTCGCAACCGCAATAATTTTGGCGGTAAAAATCACTTTCACGATTGATTTTTTGGCGCAATGCCTCGTCCCATTTTATGGGCAAATATTCTGTATCGCCGGGCGCAGATTGGCCGGACGCGTCAACCTGGGCCTGGTCTTTGTGGCGCGACACACCCAAGACAGATGCCACCGCGTTATAGCCGTTTTCACGCGCAAATTTTTTTGCGTATTCAAACCGATATGCAAAGCAAACACTGCACCGCGCGCCGCGTTCTGGCTCGGCCTCTAGCCCGCGTACCGCCGCACGCCACGCGTTGTGATCGTATTCGCCGATTTTATATTTCACACCCAATTTTTCGCAATATTTTACTTGTTCTTGCATACGGCGCATATATTCATCGGCGGGATAAATATTTGGATTAAAAAACAGAACAATAAAATCATCAACACCGGGAATTTTCCCGTCCGCCAATTGTTTTATCGCGCCCGCGCTGCACGGCGCACAACAAGATACCAAAACAAGTTTTATATTATTCTGCATCATTTAATTCAATCCGTGTGAACAGGTTTTCCGGAACAGTGAATTTTTCGCCTGATTCGATTCTGTGTTCGTACATTGTTGGCCAAGATAAATCATGCGCACCGGCAAATATGTTTTGAATTTTTTCCGCCGCATCCGGAATAATCGGTGCAGACACGCGTGCAAACAAATCAATCAGTTGGAAACATTCGTTCAGCACCGCCGCCGCGCCCGCCGTATCGCCGTTTTTAACCAATGCCCACGGTTCGCGTGCGGTCATATATTCATTTGCAATTCCATAAATATCACGCAGTGCAACAATCGATTTCCGGAATTCGCACGCGTCCAGGCAACCGGTCAATTCCGCCAATTTTTCATTTATGCGGTGCGCCAAATCTTCATCCATCGCGGCGCCGGCCGGCACAGTATCACCAAAGTTTTTGTTCGACAGTTTACACGCGCGCGACACAAAGTTGCCAAGCAAACCATTCAAATCTTTGTTCACAATTTCTGCAAATCGCGTCATTGTAAAATCTGTATCATCCGTTTCCGGGGCCGAAGCGAGCAGGGCATACCGCCAACAATCACTTGGCGCGATTTCCAACGCCGCATCCAAGAATATTCCGTTGCCGGTTGATTTTGAAATTTTTGCACCATTAAAGTTCATAAAGTTCAATGCCTTTAACACATCAACCGTTTTCCAATTATCGTTCACCGCAATTTCCTGGGCCGGGAAAAACACCGCGTGGAAAGATACATTGTCTTTGCCCATAAATTGTGTATAATGGCAATCCGGGTTTTTCCACCACGATGCCCAATCTGGATTTGCAATTTGCGAAATGGAAACATATCCCCACGGCGCATCAAACCAAACATAGAAAACTTTATCTTCGTAACCCGGTTTATTTACCGGAATTCCCCATTTCAAATCACGTGTAATTGGTGTATCGTGCAAACCTTCGTCCAACCATTTATTCGCAATCGCCGTTGCCGTTTTTGGCCAACCTGTGCGTGAATTAACCCACGCGCGCAATTTATCCGTTACAGAACTTAATTTGAAATACAGGTGTTTCGTTTCGCGCATTTCAACCGGGGACGATGGGTCAATCGCACTGTGCGGGTTTATCAAATCCGCCGGATCCAATGATGCACCACACTTTTCACATTCATTACCATACGCGCGGTCATATCCACAACGTGGACAAGTGCCAATAACATAACGGTCCGCCAAAAATTTATTTTCGGCAACAGAATAGGGCTGCATAGATGATTTTTCTTCTATCATACCCTGGGATTCAAGGCGATTAAACAATTCGTGAATTAATTTTTCCTGTTGCGGGGTATGTGTGCGGCCATAATGGTCAAAAGACAATTTGAAATCGCGCACCACATCAAGGTGTTTCGCACGATATTTTTCAACATATTCTTCAACGGGCATATTTTCGCGTGCCGCGCCAATCTCGCTGGTGGTGCCGTGTTCGTCCGAACCACCAATATACAAAACATCTCGGCCACGCGCACGACAGAAACGCGCATAAACATCACTTGGCAACAGGCAACCAATCAAATGCCCGATATGCAGTTGATTGTTCACATATGGTAATGCCGAAGTTATAAGATATTTTTCACTCATTTATGCGCCCCTTTGATTTTTTTCTGTAAAAATGGGACGCAAACGGGGCGTCCCATGGAATCCCGTTTAATATTTTATAAAGATTATATTTGCATTCGTTTCATTTTTTATTCTCTGGAACTTCGTCCGCCTTTGCAATCTTGCGATTGCCACGGCGTGACACTCAAATTTTTTTAATCGTGCGCATAAACGAACTTTCTGTCCGTCTACGCAATCTTACGATTGCTACGCCGCGACACTCAAATTTTCAACGCTCGCAAAGCTCGCTTGAAAATTTGGTGGGTGGTATTGGACTCGAACCAACGACCTTTACGATGTCAACGTAACGCTCTAACCAACTGAGCTAACCACCCATATTCTTCAAGTGTTCTCGGGCCGGGAACCAACGACCTTTACGATGTCAACGTACGCGGCTTCCCAACCGAACTAACCACCCAAGGCAACGGGCATTATAACAGAGAAATTTAGATTTGCAAGTATTTAGTGGTTATTGTATTCACACAATTTCCGCAATGGGCAATTTGCACACTTTGGGCGCAGCGCCGTACACGTATATCGCCCAAACAGGACCATAACGTGATTTACTATGTCATGATATTTTTTTGGAATCTTTTTTAACAATTCGGCTTCGACTTTTTCGGGGGTGTTTGCGGATGCGTCAACCCAACCATACCGATGGGCCAGGCGGAATACATGCGTATCGACCCCAATATTCGGCGCACCCCATAAAACATTTGTTATAACATTTGCGGTCTTTTGCCCAACGCCCGGCAATTTCATAAGTTCGGCGCGATTATGATATTTTTTGGGAAATGTCCAATCGGCACCGGTGTTATCATATTTTGCCAAATGCCCGGACAGTGCGATTATATTCTTGGCCTTGTTATTAAAGAAAGATATTACGCGTATATATTGCTTTAACCCGTCAAGACCCAATTCCAACATTTTTTGTGGCGTTCCGGCCACGCGGAACAGGGCGGGGGTCACTTCGTTGACTTTCTTGTCGGTGGCCTGGGCCGATAAAATTACCGCCACGGCAAATGTAAAATCGTTTGTGGAATACAGTTCCGACCGAATATCCATATTAAGGTTATTTGGCACGATTTCGAAAAATTGCCGTGGCGTTATCATTTACTGTTTCACCCGTTCGATTGAAATGCCAAAGTTATAACCTTCGACATCCGTAAAGTGTTCTGCGGGACCCGCCGACATTTCACGAATCAACGCATCCGCCATTATACGTTTACGGTGTTGTTCAATCGCGCCAGAGAGGGCCAAATCCGCCGTATAGGTCAATTTTATACGGTCCGACACATCCAGTCCCAATGCCTTACGCGTGTCTTGGATAAAGCGCAATGCATCATTTGCCAAACCTTCGGCAATCAATTCGGAATTTAATTCTGTATCCAAAATGACAACCGCGGTGTTATCTGGCAATGCCATACCCGTTACCCCGTCACGTATAGTAAGGCGTTTTTCAAATTCATCGGCATTTAATGTGTATTCACCAACGACCAATTTATCGCCGTCCAATTCATAATCACCGCGTTTTACCATTGGGATGATTTCACGCAACGCGGACCCCAGGCGGCTACCTATCTTTGGTGTCACCAGGTATATGAAACTGTCGGCGACCTTGGATGCGCTATCAACCCATTCAACCGATTTCACATTTAATTCATCACGGATGATATTCGTATATGCGTCCATTGGCGCACCACCCGCCACCGTCAATTTAGACAGTGGCAAACGATTGCGCAATTTATACTGTTCGCGCAACTGTTTTCCAACAGATACTATTTCTTGGACACGGCGCATATCGGTGACGATTTTTTCATCCGCATCAAACGTGGTTGGCCAATCCGTCAAATGCACAGATTCCGCCCCAGTCAGGTTTTTATAGATGTATTCAGCCACGAACGGTGCAAATGGTGCAAGGACGCGACACACCATAACCAGCACCGTATACAGCGTATTAAACGCATCGGTGTCTTCGTCCCAGAAACGTGCACGCGAACGACGCACATACCAATTATTCAATACATCCAAGAATCGAACAAATTCTTTGACGGCCACATCCGGTTTGTATTCCGCCAACGCGGCATCCACCGTTTTTATCAACATATTTGTTTCCGCCAATATATATTCATCCAAATTGTTGCGGGCGGGTGCACCCCACACATCGCGCGCGGTGATGTTCCCGGCATTCGCATACAATGTAAAGAAATGATACGCGTTCCAAAGCGGTGTCAATATTGTTTTGATAGATTCCGCAAAGACTTTGCCCGCTTTATCAACGGGGACCGGTTCGGCCTTTAAGAAATTACTGCCCAAAATAAACAAACGAACCGCATCCGCACCGTATGTATCCAACTGTTGTTCCGGATTTTCGAAATTGCCCAACGATTTTGAAAACTTGCGTTTATTTTCATCAACAATCATTCCGTTCGCAGACACAACACGAAATGCCGGTTTATCAAACAATATCGCCGCCACAACCATCAGTGAATAAAACCATCCACGTGTTTGGTCTTGGCCTTCGATAATATAATCGGCCGGGAAAGTTTTTTCGAATAAATCTTTGTTTTCGAACGGATAGTGCAGGGACGCAAACGGCATAGAACCCGATTCAAACCAACAATCCAAAACATCGGGGATACGTTTCCAACCGTCACGCGTCAACGCGTCCAATGTTGGGCGATGCAAATCGTCAACCTTGGTGCCAAAGAATTCTTCCAATTCTTTGATAGAACCAAAGATTTTATATTCGCCGTTCCGTTCCCAAATCGGTAATGGCACACCCCAGAAACGATTGCGCGATATACCCCACGGGCGCGCGTTTTCAATCCAGGACAGGAATCGGTTACCCGCCGATGTCCATGTTGTTTCGTTCTTGGTTATTTCAACAAGGCGTTCGCGAATTTTTGGAACATCGATATACCACGCGTCCGTCGCACGATATATCAATTTTTCTTTACTGCGCGGGCCGAACGGATAACTGTGTTTGTGCTGGTCTTTTTTAACAAGGCGGCCATTGGCACGCAACCAATCGATTATCTTTGGGTTCGCAACAAATATATTTTCGCCCGCCCAATCGGCAACGGTTGAATCAAAATTACCATAATCATCAACATTTAATATTACCGGGAACATTGGGTCGATTGCCTTGGCCGCGATATAATCGTCTTCACCATATGCCGGCGCGATATGAACGATACCGGTACCATCGCCATCAGACACGTAATCGGCAGAAATCACCGTATACAGCCCATGCCCATCATTTGCCAAATTTGTGTAATACGGGAAAATCGGCGTATAGCGCATTCCAACCAATTCGGCCCCCATAACCGTGCCAAGATTTGTTGAATTTGCAAATATTTTTTCGTATGCCCCCAGGCGTGATTCCGCCAAAACATATACATGGCCATCATCGTGTTGCATACGAACATATTTCATATTTGGATTTACCGCCAATGCAGAATTTGCCGGTAATGTCCACGGCGTTGTTGTCCACGCAATCGCGCGGTCGCCATTTTCTAATTCAAACCAAACCGTGACCGTATCGTCAACAACGTCTTGATATTCACTGGATGCCTCGCTGTTGGACAGAACTGTTCCCAATTTCCAATCAAACGGATTAACCTTGAAATCTTTATACAATAAACCGCGATTGTGCATTTCTTTGATTGCCCAAATCACAGATTCCATAAAGTTTTTATCCATTGTGCGATAACCATATTCATCGCCACCATCAACCCAACGGCCAACGCGTTCAATAAACTTTAACCATTCATTGGAATACGTCATAACATCCGCCCGGCACATATCACAGAACGCCGCCATACCATCGGTTGCAACAATATCTTTGGCGGTGCGTTTTTGTTTCTTTTCAACCGATGCCTCTGCCGGCAGACCGTGACAATCCCACCCAAGGGCACGTTCCACATAACGCCCCTTCATTGTTTGATAGCGGGATACCATATCTTTGACCGCAGATACCCCAAGGTGTCCCCAATGTGGCAACCCATTTGCAAAGGGCGGTCCGTCATAAAACGAAAACGGGTGTCCCTGTTTGGTTTTATTCAAAGATTTATGAAAAGTATCATCGGCGCGCCAGAATTCCATTATACCGTGTTCCAACGATACAAAATCTGCCTTGGGTTCTGTTTTTGGATATGCCATATTATTTACTCCGTATTTTTATCATTAAAAACGGGCGCATGCGCGCCCCAGCCAACGCCAAAGCGCGCCGCCGGTTTATATAATAATAATTATTGTTTTCTTGTTCATATAAACCACTTTAATATATAAAATTTCAAATTTCCAGTATTTTATTGTATTTTATAAAATTATTGACACTAACCTTTTTTATGGAATAGTAAAATTAAACAAAAAAGGACGGGTAAAATATGAAAAATAATAAAAAATTAGATTCTTTTTTGGGACACGCCGCATGGTTTGGTGACTATGCAGTCGCGGCTGCAACGGGTATTTTTGTGGCGGGACACAAACTTCGTGACGATATGACAGATTTAGATAATCTGAATAAATGGGTTCCCGTATTCAAAACATATAAAAAACACTTTATTGAACATGTAAAAAAACACAATAATGACCGACTGTCTTGCCGGGCATTTGTACGATATATCACAAAAAGGGATTATTATCCAACTTCGGAAATTGAAGCGAAAAAACTTGGTGATGTTGTTGAAAAAATAAAAACTGCCGATTGGATATCTGTGGTGTTTTTTGAAGAAACAGAACACCAACGTCGTATGCCACAGTTTTGCCGTGTTGGCGATTATACAATAAACTTTGCATCCGATGGAACGATTTGGTGTGGTGGAATGCGCGGAAAAGGGTACATCAGCATAACTGATGTCCACGGCACAAACAGACCTATTGCCACAATTTCACCAGAACTGTCCGATTATTTAGCAAAAATGGCGATGCAGAAAGTACGATAAAATCGCCACGTGGCGCGACACTGTCCGCCTGCGCTGACAGGTGTGAAATTTTTTCTCTTGATATGAATGTTGCTACGGCGCGACACTGAAAAATTTTAAGCCCACGCTTTTTTGCGTGGGCTAACAAAATTTCGCTCGGTATAAATACCTGCGCGCAAATTTGTAGTTATTCGAACTGCGTTTACACTTGTTCTCATATACAAATTTTCGTGGTGCCGGTGATAAGACTCGAACTTACGACCCCCTCATTACGAATGAGATGCTCTACCAACTGAGCTACACCGGCATCGTGAAACACACTTTACATAACAATATTTCCTTTTTCAAGCATTTTGATGTTCGTTTTACGAATTTTTTCCCACACATCCCCAATTTTACCAACACGCACACCAAGATATACCGGGGTGTCGTCGGTGGCATCAAACATACGACGAAAATCGGGCACGGTTTTTACAACCTTGGCCATTTGTTCCGCCCTTATTTCCCAAACCGCGCCCGGGGTCATATCGTGTCCGGTATAAACACATATTTCCCCGTTCATATAGTATCCACGCGGAAAATTATCCATCGCATAACGCACACGCGGATAATGCAACCGCATTAGAAATTCTGTATGACCGCCGGAAAAATGGGCGGGCGCAACGGTAAGGCCCGTATCCGGCATTATTATAAATGCCCGGCGATTTGTATGAAAATCTGTGGCGGAATCTGGCATTATATTTGTCTTTGTTTGAAATATCCGTTGAATTTATCATTAATAATGTCGCGACCACAATAGCGCGGACCCTCCGGACACTTACCGTGCGATAAACACGGCGGGGTCAAATATTTCATAAGTTTCGCATTTATTCCAATGTATTGCCCCAAATCACGGCGCAAATCGCAAGAGATATGATATATCGCCTCTTGTGCGCACCAACATGTGCGTTTTGCCTGTTCATGAACAATGGCGTTCAGGTCTGCACGTTTTTCATATTCAACCATCGCACCGTATGGTGCAACCGACATACGCATATTATCACAAATATTAATACCATAAAATTGCTTCATAAATTTATCAGCATCGCGTTCCAATCCCGCCGCCGCCAATAATGGTGGCAAATAGAAATATCCGGTAAATTGTGGTGCAGAACGTTTAATGGTACGGTGACGTTGGTCTTGGCCCATTGTTGCACCGGCATCAATATGAATTTTACTGTGCACATACATCATTGAATTATTCATTGAATCCGGACGGAATTGCATTGTATCGACCGTATCTTGCGAATTGTCGATTTCAAATTTTTTATCATCGTAATAATGGCCCAACAATTTGAATTCTGGACGTGTTTTTATTCCCGCATAGTAATCTGCAAATTTTGGTGCCCAATATGAATTCGATGTGTTTGAATCAAACATATATGAAATATCCGGATGATTCGTTTTTACAATATTGACCATTTTGTTTACCGCATCACGCATAAACGGTGTCCATGCCGTCCGGTACAATGCGCACAGTGTTGGCAAATCGATAGTATAATCCAACGCCGTTGGTGCAATCATAGACACAAACATACGTAATTGTTCCTGGGCAAATTTTGGTGCATTTTGTTCAATATATTTATCGCTTGCATATGGACGTTCGCGTTTTATCGCATCACGCGCAATTTCCGTTACGCGATTTTTATTTTTTGCATATATATCCAAACCATGTTCAATAAAATCACTTACTTTGTTAACAGTGTTTGGTGTAGTATCTGGATAATATGTTTCCAACATATTTTTTATTTCCGCCATATCTGGATTATCATACATTTTTGAAAAACGGCCCGAACGTTGGTCGGTATTATAAAAAGGTGCGGTCAGGTGCAATCCAAATACCATACTGGACACCGGGATACCATCGATATTAAATGTAAAATAATTATGTTCCAATGTTGTGTGATGCCCCGTTTTAAACAGACGGTTTTCAACATCAATTTTTTCGCCCAATTCCGGAACATTTGCCGCATAGCATGTACGCGCCGCATGCGATGCCAGAATTGTTGGTTCAACATTTGTTTCGGCAATTTGTTTTACATTTATAATATCGGTCATATTGTAATCCTTTTATTAAATTTCATTTATTTTTTCATTTTGTATATCAATTTCAACAAAAAAATATTTCACAAAAATAAAACATGTTTTTCCCGGCTTTTTTGTAAAAAAATATTAAAAAGGCCGGCAATGCCGGCCGAAATGATAAAACCGTTCAAAAACACCGGTATTATTTATCACGCACATGGGCGGGACACTTTTTCTCCACCGCCGCGATTATATCGGCGTGCATTTTTGCCAGGTCTTGTTCGGTCATTTTTTCGGTTGGTGTGAAAGTAATAGTAAACGCGACAGATTTATTTCCATCTGGCATTTCAAACGAATCAAATACAACCGCGCTTGATATCGGGTTTGTGGCATAGCGCGCCGCCGCAACTAATTTTTCCGCCGGAAAATCATTTGGTACAACAAACGCAAAGTCACGTGTTATTGGTTGGAATTCACTCATCACAATCGGGCCGTGTGGTAAAACCCTGTGCGGCAGGTTTTCTATGTCTTCAATAATTCCAACACATACATTTGTTTTTATCTTTAATTTTTTCGCAACCGATGGATGCAATTCGCCGAATTCCGCCAAAACCTTTTTACCCTGGACAATTTTACCATAACGATATGGGTGCGCCCAAAGTGGCGGATTTTCCGTATCTATTGTAAAGTTTTGCCCATTTAACAGGGAAACTATGTCGGCCTTGACGTCATATACATCAACGGGCCTATTGCGTTTTTGCCAATGTTTTGGGGCCGTTGCGCCGGTACGAACAATACAAATTGATGTATGTTGCTCGTTCGGCATATCGCCATCAAACACGGTTCCCACCTCAAACAGATTCAAATCCGGATAGCCGCGTTTTTCATTATTTGCAACCGCGTTCAGCAATATTCCAAGCAAACTATTCCGCGCCGTATCAAAATCGGCAATAATTGGATTTGCCACGCGAACAATCGGTTTGTTTGATAACAATTCTTCAACCTGTGAATTACCAAAACCATAGGAACGACATTCGTTAAGACCACGCGCCGCCAAAGATTTCTTGATTATCAAATCAAATTCATCACTGTAACGCGCATCACCCGTTGTATGCGTATCGTTTTGGGCGATTTTGTCGTATCCATATATACGAATTAAATCTGCAACAACCGTTTCCGGTATCGCGACATCAACACGCGCAGATGGTGCGGTTATTTCCCACACTTTACCGGTAAATTTGCCGGTGTAACCCAAACGCGTCAAAATATCGCGCATATCATCGGTGGACATTTCAAGGCCCGTCCGCTTGGCAAACGCGTCCGGTGAATATTTAATTACCGGGTTTATCGGCGAATCATCACCAGATGCCGAAAAGCCGATAATTTTTCCACCGCACGCGTCGGTTATAATTTTTACCGCGCACATTAACGCCGGACCGGTTATTGTTGGATCTATGCCACGTTCATAACGATAAGATGCATCGGTTGATATACCAAGACGTTTGGATGTTTTGCGAACGCATACCGGGTCAAAATATGCGCTTTCCAAAATAATGTTTTTTGTTTTGTCGCCGGTCATACCACGTGCACCACCAATCACACCCGCCAATGCCAGAATTCCATTATCATCCGCAATAACCATATCGGTTGATATCAATTCGTGTTTGTTTCCAAACAGGTCGGTAAATTCTTCGCCATCGGTTGCCATACGCACCGTTATATCACCATTGATTTCATCGGCATCAAAGCAATGCATAGGCTGTGCCATATCAAAGCAAATATAATTTGTTGCATCGATTGGTGCGTTCTTGGGATTTATGCCAATCGCACGCAAACGATTTGCAATTTTTGTATTTGACGGACCAACATTAATATTGTGAATTTCTGCCAATTTATATGCGCGGCACTTATCGGTCTTGATTTTCACACCGCGCGCATTGCCGGAAACCGCAAATTTTTCATCCGCCACCGCAATAAATTCACCCGCACCGGCCGCGGCCAGGTCACGCGCAACACCGCGCACCGCCAAATAGTCCGGACGGTTTGGCGTAATACCCGCATCAAATACGGTGGGACAATCAATAACTGGCGCGCCAATTTTTGTGTTTTCCGGTAATTCAATAATACCACTGTGGTCATCGTTTATCCCCAATTCGCGTCCACTGCACATCATACCGTTAGAAATAACACCACGCAGTTTTCCACTTTCAATTTTATGTCCTTCGATAACGCAACCCGGCACCGCCAACGCAGATATTAAACCCACGCGCGCATTGGGTGCACCACATACAACCTGGCGCAAATCTTTGGACCCATCGTCAACCATCAGTACGTGCAAATGGTCACTGTTTTCGTGGGGTTTACATTCCACAATTTTTGCCGCAATCGGTGGCACCGGCACGGTCAATTCTTCAACCTCAAGCCCGGTCCGCGTAAGCGTATCTGCAATTTGTTCTGCGGATAAATCCGTTTTCAAATAATCACGCAACCAATCAAATGTCCATTTCATATCAACACCCCCGTATTAAAAGCCACACGATTTTAACCACCGAACATCATTGCCATATAAATCACGCAAATCCGGCAGGTTATATTTTAACATTGCAAGTCTGTCCCAGCCAAAACCAAATGCAAAGCCCTGATATTCATTTGGGTCAACACCGCAATTACGCAAAACATTTGGATGGACCATACCCGCACCCATCATTTCCAACCATCTGTCGCCGTTCCATTTCATATCAACCTCGATAGATGGGTCGGTGAATGGAAAGTACGATGGACGAATACGCAATTCAACGTTATCCAATTCAAAGAACCGCTTAAAAAACGCGCGTATATCGCCAATCAAATCGGCCAGTGTTACATTTTTATCTATATACAAACCTTCTATTTGCCCGAACATAGGCCCGTGTGTTGCATCCATTTCTTTGCGATATGTTGAACCAACGGCAAACATTTTAATCGGCACGCCACCGGATTCCATCGCACGAATCTGGACCGCCGATGTTTGCGTGCGCATAACGTTTCCATTTGGCAAAAAGAAAGTATCCTGCATATCACGCGCCGGATGATAGGCCGGGGTATTCAGTGCGGTAAAGTTATGCCAATCGTCTTCTATTTCCGGACCGGTATGACGCGTGTAACCAAATGATTCCAATATTTTTGATATTTCGTGCAGACTTTGTGTCAATGGATGAATTGTCCCGCGATTTTCGGGTTCCGCATTTAACGACATATCTAATTTTTCATTTTCCAATGCCGCATTTAATGCCGCGTTTTCCAATTCGGCCTGGCGATTTTTGAATAATTCGCGCAGTTCCGCATTTTCGCGATTTAATTCTGCACGTGCATTATTATCCAGGTTTTTCATCTCTTTCAATCGCACGGTCATTGTACCATTTTTACCGAACACGGATGTATACAGTTCCTGTAATTCATTTAACGATTTTGTTTGTTCAATTTGCTGTTTTAACATAACATTACCTTTTTAATAAATATGGGGTCGCATACGCGGCCCCATAATCATAAACAAAAAACAACTTGCCGCCAAGGGTTTATTTTTCACCCTTGATAAATCGTTTTGCGGTGTCAATCAACGTGGCGAAGTTTTTATCGCCCGCATATGCCATTTCCGCCAAAACCTTGCGGTCCAGTTCGATGCCCGCCTTGCGCAGACCGTTCATAAACTGGCTGTATGTAATCCCAGATGGGCGCACCGCCGCATTGATACGAACAATCCACAAAGACCGAAAATCACGTTTTTTGGTCCGGCGGTCACGATATGCATACTGACCCGCCTTTTCAGATTTTTCACGTGCGGCACGATATGTGCTGCTGTGGCGACCAAGATAACCCTTGGCCCGTTCCAGAATTTTATTGTGTTTTTGACGAACCGTTGTTCCACGTTTTACCCTTGCCATAATACGCCCCCTTTTATTTCAAACCATACGGTGCCAGGATTTTAGCCTGACCAACCATGTTTTCATTCAAATATTGCGGTTTTGAACCGGCGTTATTTGCACGCGCGGATTTTTTACGCAACAGTTTCTTGTGGGCGTTTCTGCGAACGTTGATTTTACCGGTCGCGGTCACTCTTGCACGCTTTTTCAAGTATGACTTAGTTTTTAATTTTGGCATTTTTAACCTCTTGTTTTATATACCTTGATGGCAATGCCTTTGCCATTTCAGGCGTTTCACGTTCGCCATTTTGACACAAATAAATGAAAAATCAAGTTTTTATTGAATTTTATTGAATAATCGTTTTTTTCTGGTTAAACTGAGTTCCAAATGAACCCGAAAAAAGTATCTTCCAGATTGCACACAATTATAAAATCCGCGATTGTTGCGGCAATTTTGCCGTTTATATTCATATATATTGTGGTCGCAAAGCCGGATTATCGCATTATGAACGGGGTTGCACATATACTGATGCCGATTGCAAATGGGGTTGGGGATTTGGTAACATGGCCGGTAAGGGCGGGCGGAAACATCATTAAAAAAGTTCATAAAATATCAAACCTGGAACAGGAAAACGAAGAATTACGCGCACGGCTAGATATGGCATTAACCGATAAAAATAAATGCGATATTGCATTGTTGGAAAACCAGGAATTACAACGTGAATTGGATATTGTTCGTGATGAACCGTATGCCAGTATTATTGCAGATGTTGTGTTTGATAATTCGGCACTGCACCATGGAACGTTTTTGATAAACCGCGGTTCGCGTGATGGGGTTGGGCCGGGTATGGTTGTTGTGTCTTTTGATAATACATTGGCCGGAATAGTAATAGATGCCGGTGCAAATTTCGCACGCGTCCGGTCTTTGATTGATTCAAACACAAATATTGCGGTGCGCATCGCCGGATCCGAGGTTTATGGTTTCTTGGCCGGAAACGGTTCAAATACACCGACAATAGGTTTTTTCAGTGACCATAAATTTCAACCTTCGGCCGGCGTGAAATTGGTTACCAGTGGTATCAGTGGTGTTTTACCGCCCGATATTTTTGTTGGAAAAATGAAAAACGATACAGACGTAGATGTTATAACGCCAAACGAATTATCACGTGTTATGGTATTAAAATTTAACTCTGATAAAAACATATACAAATGAAGCAAAATATTATAAAATTTTTTCAGGTTTCGTTTCCATTTTTAATTACCGTGGCACTGTGGCGGCTGTCTGTGCCGTGGATAAATCCGGGTGGAATATTGGCAATTATACCAATATTTTATTGTTCGTTTATACGGCCTGTACCGTATTTTACGCCGTTTGCGATATTGTTGTGCTTTATGATTGATTATAAATTTAATACTCTTTTGATGTGGACGGTTTTTTATTGTATATTTTATGTTGCGGTAAATTTGCAAACATTTATTGATTTAACGCATACAAAAATAAATGGTATATATGCGTTTATGGGATTTGTTGGAACAATTATTTTGATGTTGATTGCAACACATTTAAGTTTTTCGAATATTGCATCTGGAACATTAATGTTTTTAATTCTGGTTGCAATGTATATTCCAATAATCACAACAATCCAGGCGGTGCAAAATGATTGATACAGAAATATCAAAACAATTTGACCGCCGCAGTGCTTTGTTTCTAACAACCGGTGCGATACTTACGTCTGGATTGGTGTTGCGAATGTTGCAAATGCAAATTTTTGGATATCGTGGTTATAAAAAGAAAAGCGAAAATAATTCTTTTCGTATACAAATAAATATGCCGGAACGTGGAAAAATCCTGTCGCGCAGTGGTTCGGCAATATCGCACGATGCCCCAATTTACCGCATATACATTGTTCCCGAAGAAACCGAAGATTTGGAAAAATTGGTTGAAACGGTTGCAACAGATTTGAAACTGTCGAAAAAACGTGTTGATAAAATATGGGCACGTATAAAAAAACAACAAAAATTTCAACCTGTGTTGATTAGCGAGAATACCGATTGGAATACACTTGCCCGGGTCCAGGCAAAAAACCTTGCCGGATTACATGTGCAAAGTGGATACGGGCGTGTGTATGAATTGGGACCGGCCGGTGCGCAATTTTTTGGATACGTTGGTGCACCCGATAAACCGGTCGCAAATGCACCTTTCTATACAACGGGCATTACCGGATTAGAAAAAGTTTTTAACAAAAATCTATGTGGTGTGCCGGGTCAAACCGTTATGATAACAAATGCCGTTGGCCGCATTACCGGTGAAGATAAAACTCAATTCAAGGCACCAATTACAGGAACAGATGTAAAAACCACGATTGATGACAATGCACAAAGAACACTGTATGATGCATTAACATTGCACAAGGCCGGATGCGGGGTTGCGTTGGATATTAGAACAGGTGATATTTTGGCAATGGCATCAACACCGGGGTTTGACCCAAATAACTTTTCCGGTGACGATGCCGAAGAATATTTGGATGGACTGCGTCAAAATTTTGCAAAACCATTTATGAATAAAGTTTTTGAAGGCCTGTATCCACCGGGTTCAACTTTCAAGATTATTGTTGCGTTGGCGGCACTTGAGGCCGGCGCGGTCACCCCAAATGAAACTGTGTTTTGTCCGGGACATTGGGATTATGGTGACCGCCGATACCATTGTTGGGAGGCCAAAGGTCACGGCAAAGTTAATATAGTTGGCGCGTTAAAACATTCGTGCGATATTTATTTTTATCAACTTGCACTGCGTATCGGTATTGATGCAATAAAGCGTATGGCAATTAGATTAGGAATGACAGAAAAATACCTTGAAAGCATTATTCCAAAGCAAATGACCGGTATTATACCTGACCGAAAATGGAAGGAATCCAATGTTGGTTCAAAATGGGTTCACGGTGACACGATTATTTCTGGTATTGGGCAAGGTTTTATCTTGGTTAATTGTATGCAGTTGGCGGTTATGATGGCACGCGTTGCATCAAACAAACGCGTTGTTCCACGAATTATCCAAGACGATAAAAAGGTGAATTTCAAATCAATGGGATTACAAGAAAAAAATATAAAAATCGTCCTGAACGGTTTGGAAGAAGTGTTAAAGCAGGGTGGAACCGCATCCGGCAGTGCAATAAATGTTAACGGCGCAAAAATGGGTGGTAAAACCGGCACGTCCCAGGTGCGCAGTATTTCACGCGCAGAACGATTAAGTGGGGTATTGACAAACGAACAATTAAAATGGAATATGCGTAATCATGGATTGTTTGTTGGGTATGCCCCGGTGAACAATCCTAAATACGCCGTATGCGTCATTACAGAACATTCCGGATCCAGTGGCAGTGCCGCACGCACCGCCGCCGCAACAATAAAAAAACTGTTAGAAAACGAACAATAATATGACCAGACAAACACGCGTTTCAAATGCAAATATGATGAGTTTTCCTGAAAAACTTTCACGTTTTTCTTGGGTATTGTTTGTGCCGATGTGTTTGGTTTTGATTACATCTGTGGTTATGCTGTATTCGGCGGGTGGCGGGTCGTGGCAACCATTTGCACTTTCACAACTGATGAAAATTATTATTGGGTTTGGTGTGTTTTCTATTGCGGCGTTTACAAATATAAAACTGTGGATAAAATCTGCAAATGTTATTTACGTAATTGCACTTATATTGATTATTTTGGTTACATTTGTTGGTCATACCGGTATGGGTGCCCAACGTTGGTTAAACCTTGGGTTTATACATATCCAGCCGTCTGAAATGTTCAAAATGGCACTGGTTTTGGCATTGGCGCGATATTTTGCGTGGATGAATTCTGTGGATTTAGATAAATTCAAAAACTATATTGTTCCGGCACTTATGATGTTAATTCCATTTATATTGATTGTTATGCAACCGGACCTTGGGACCGCATTATCAATCGCGATGATTACGGTTGGAATGTTCTATATTGTTGGTGCAAACAAGAAATGGTTTATTATTGGCGCAATACTTGCGGTTATGGCGGCACCGGTTGTTTGGTATGGTGGACTGCATCAGTATCAACGTGAAAGAATTATAACATTTGTAAATCCGGAACACGATGCACGCGGTGCCGGATACCAGATAAACCAGGCAAAAATAGCATTCGGCAGTGGCGGCGTATTTGGCAAAGGATATATGAACGGTTCACAATCACAACAATCTTTCTTGCCCGAAAAACAGACCGATTTTATATTCACTATGCTTGGTGAAGAATTCGGTTTTATCGGCGCATTTATAATATTAATTCTTTACAGTATAATTGTTGTTGTTTTGTTTTGGACCGCAAAAACGTGCCGCAATCGGTTTGGACAACTGGTTTGTTTTGGTTTTATGTTGAACTTTTTCATTTATTATTTTATAAATATATCTATGGTACTGGGGCTGGTCCCGACCGTGGGGGTGCCATTACCACTTATGTCCTTTGGCGGCAGCAGTCTTTTATCATTGATGTTCGGCTTTGGACTTTGTGAAAATGCGCATATACATAAAGACCAACAATTATCTGCCAAAGGAAGTTAGAAATGAATTTACTGATTGTGGAATCTCCGTCAAAGGCAAAGACCATTGAAAAATACCTGGGGTCCGGGTGGCACGTTATTGCGTCTGTTGGTCACGTGCGTGATTTGGTTCCCGAAAATGGCAGTGTTGATACAGAACATAATTTTGAAATGCGTTGGCAAATTATGCCGGGCAAAGAAAAACAAATAAAATTGATTACCGATAATGTTAAACGTGCCGATGCAATATACCTTGCATCCGATCCGGACCGCGAAGGTGAGGCCATTGCGTGGCATATTTTGGATATATTGAATTCAAAAAAACTGATTGGAAAAACACCGGTCTATCGTGTTGCGTTTCACGAAATAACAAAAAATGCAATTTTGGACGCAATCGCACATCCACGTGAAATTGATTCAAATTTGGTTGATGCATATTTGGTTCGGCGCGCGTTGGATTATTTAATTGGATTTGAAATATCACCGTTGTTGTGGCGGCGCAACCTTGGGAAATCCGCCGGACGCGTGCAATCGGTTGCGGTAAAATTGGTTGTTGACCGCGAACGTGAAATCGAAGATTTTATTCCAACAGAATATTGGTCTGTGGGTGCAAAATGTGATTTTGATAAAAAATCTTTTGATTCAAATTTGATTATTTTTGATGGTGAAAAAATCGACAAGATGACGTTAAAAAATAATAATGATGTCGATAAAATTTTATCAAAATTAAAAACGCCTCTATGCGCCAATGTGTCCCGTATAGAACGAAAAAAAATATCAAATAAACCATATGCACCTTTTACAACCAGTACACTTCAACAAGAGGCCGCGCGTAAATTACATTTTTCATCAAAACGCACTATGTCGGTTGCACAAAAATTATATGAAAACGGTTTTATAACATATATGCGAACCGATGCAACAAATCTGTCCGCCGAGGCGGTTGCCGATATAAGAAAGTTTATTGAAAAAAATTATGGTTCAAAATTTTTACCATCCACGCCAAACGTTTATGTTACAAAGTCTAAAAATGCACAAGAAGCGCACGAGGCAATTCGTCCAACACACTTTGATACGGCCACAAATGAATTGGCGGGGGATGACAAAAAATTATATGATTTGATATGGAAACGAACCATTGCGTGCCAAATGACAAATGCAGAATTTGATTCGGTTGCCGCAGATATTTTAACCGATGATAAAATTGCAACTTTTCACGCGGTCGGTCGCACCCGCACATTTGACGGGTTTATGAAGGTTTATATCGAAGACCGCGATGATAACGACGAGGAAACAGATGCAAAATTACCGGCAATGAATGTTGGTGATAAAATTAATGTTGTTGAAATTATACCCGAACAACATTTTACACAACCGCCTGCACGTTATACCGAAGCATCTTTGGTTAAAAAATTGGAAGAATTGGGAATCGGCCGGCCATCAACGTATGCAACAATTATGTCAACAATCGTTGACCGTCAATATGTTGAACAAGACCGACAACGCCGTTTTCATCCAACACCCGGCGGATGGGTTATTGCGGCATATTTGGCAAAATATTTTGCCGATTTGGTTGATGTGAATTTTACCGCGAACACTGAAAATACTTTGGATGATGTTTCAAATGGAAAAACAGAAAAAATTTCCGCACTTAATGAATTCTGGGGTGACACAAAAAATATGATTGCCGGGGCGCGTGATATTAAAACCGGTGATATTATTGACAACATAAATGTATTTATGAAAAAACATTTATTCCCGTCTGGCGATAATAAATGTCCAAAGTGTGGTGGTGCATTGGGTATAAAACTTTCAAAATTTGGACCATTTATTGGTTGTGAAAATTATCCAAAATGTGATTATACGAAACGCTTGAATACGGCGGAAACAGAGGTTCAGGTGCAAAATAAAAATGATGCGCGTGAATTGGGTGATGGGATTGTTTTCCGTGTTGGAAAATTTGGTCCATATGTAACAGACGGCACAAAAAACGCATCGGCAAAAAAATATAATGCCGATACAATTACACTGGATATCGCGCGTGAATTATTATCGGGTGAAAAAAAGAAAGTTGAACCCATTGAAATTGGAAAAAATCCAAAAACAGATAAAATGATTTATTTTTATCCAACCGGGCGTTATGGTGCATATATTTCAAGCAACCGTGTTAATGTTAGTGTGGATGCACAACCAGATTTAGAGACCGCAATAGATTTGATAAACAATAAAAAACCAACCAAAAGGTTTTCTAAAAAATAATGGCAAAATTTGATAATAATTTTACCGACCAATTACGTGAACGATTATCCATTGTGGACGTTGTATCCCGCCGTGTTCCGTTGGTTAAAAAAGGTCAAAATTATTGGGGATGTTGCCCATTTCATAACGAAAAAACACCGTCTTTTTCGGTCAGTGAAGAAAAAGGATTTTTTCATTGTTTTGGTTGCGGAAAACATGGCGACATTATTTCTTTTACAATGGAAACTGAACACGTTGATTTCAAAACCGCTATTGCCGAATTGGCCGATATGGCGGGATTAAAGTTGCCAACATACAAACCAAAAACACAACAACAAATCGAAGCCGAAGAAACATATATAACAATCACATCGGCGGCGGCAAAAATTTATGCCGAAAAATTATTTTCACCCGATGGCGCGTATGCATTGGAATACATACGCCGGCGTGGTTTCAGTGATGAAATGATAAAAAAATATGGCATCGGTTATGCACCAAAAAACAATATTATTTCAAACAAATTCGCAAATACAAAACAAGATAAATTAATTGCAACAGGGCTTGTTCGCCGCGGCGATTATGGTTTGTATGATTTCTTTCGTGATAAATTAATGTTTCCAATTTTTAACGCGCACGGCCAAATTGTTGCTTTTTCGGGACGTTCTTTGGACGGGTCTGAACCAAAGTATATAAACACAACCGATACAGAAATGTTTCATAAACGACAAACACTGTTCGGGTTTAACTTTGCACGCGAATCAATTCACCGGGCAAACCGCGCAATTATTGTAGAAGGTCAAATCGATGCGATTCAAATGCAATGTAATGGTTTTGGCGAAACGGTTGCACCGTTGGGAACCGCATTGACCGAAGACCATATCGCAATATTATGCAAGGCGAACAGAAATATTATTTTCTGTTTTGATGGGGATACGGCAGGGCAAAAGGCCGCTGCGCGGGCGTGCGGTATTATATTACCGTTCTTGCGTGATAATTCGAACGTTAGTTTTGCGTTTGTAACCGGTGGCAAAGACCCAGATGAAGTATTAAAAAAGGGCGGGGCAGATGAAATGAAAAAAATTATAGATTCTGCGACACCTTTGGTTGATTTTCTGTGGAATATTGCGAATAAGAATTTTTTAATAAAAACCCCATCCGGTCGGGTTCAGGCAGAAAAATTCTTGAAACAACATACAGATAAAATACAAGATAATTTATTAAAATATGAATATGAACGTGATTACAAAAATCGTAAATACCAAGAATGGAGAAATTATAGTAATCAAAAAGAAGTGTCAAACATTGATGTCCCGGAAATAGATAACATTATGAAGAACACTCTTATTTATATTGTAAACAAATTCCCCGAGATCGCAGAACGCTATGGTGATTTTATCAGTAAATTTAACTTGGACCTGGATTCTAATATGCGGCCGGATTTTGATTTTGATTTGAAATCTGCGGAAAAATATATTGTGTCATTAAAAATACAAAAATATATTGAAAGTTTGGAAAAACAAAAACGTGATTTAACCATACGCGGACTTTCCGGTGAAAGTGATGTAAGTGCCGAAATCCGCCGTATAGACGAAGAAATTTCCCGTATGCGTGAAAAGTTTGAATTGTTAGTGTAAGTGGTTAGTGACTTGTGGTATCTAGAATAATTTCATAATCGTGAATTAATTCCAGAAACTACTAACCACTAAAAGCACGATTTTAATTCGTGATTATCTTCATTTTGGTCTATGCGTTTATTGCGAATTTCCATTGCCGCATTGATTTTTTGTTTTATCAAAATTAATTCTGGATGACCACGCATTTCATAGTTTATTTCTTCTATGGCGGATTCTATATCATCGCGCGATGATACAAATATCGGCATCATTGAATCCGCCGCGTTAAATACCGAACTTTCTATATCAAATTCTAAATCATTTATAACAGATAAATATGCATCGATGTGTTTATCTTCGTGATTCAAAATCGCGTTATATGAACACGAACCATATTTATGTGAATAATCAATTTTAACAGAAAAATCATCGTACCCAATTAACGCATCAACAGATTTTAATACAACACAATAACCACCCGGGGCCGAAAATATATCAACGGCAATATCATAATCTTCAACCAATGTCGCAATTACATTTCCATGATTTTTATTTATTTGAATATTTGATTGCGAAACAGATTTTCGATATATCGGGGATGCAATATTAACTTTCGGGGTTTGTTTATATTTAATACAATCGTTCGCAAAACACGATATTGATGAAAAACAAATTGCAAAAATTAGAAATTTTTTCAACATATTAAAAATCGCCTGCGCCTTGTTTTTTCAGGTATTCCGCCACAAAAGCCGAACCGAATTGGTTATATAATTCTTCGGCCAATAATACCGATGAACGACCCGATTCAAACAACCGCAATAAATTCCCAAGTCCACCAAGTTCTGTATTCAAAATTACCGATTCATTATTTACCGGCCGCGACAACAAAACCGCACGTTTCAGGTTTGGATAGGCTTTGCCCTGGATAAACGCCATTTCAAGTGGATTCAAATTCCAATGTTCATAATCCGCCGCATCCGCCGCCGGGTTACGGAAGAACATTATTGTTTGCGCCTGGCCACGAACAACATCACCGATACCCAGTTTATCCAAAACATTTGCACGTTGGAACGCGACCATATATGCCTGGCGATTTTTGCGTCCTTCTTGCAGGCCGGTTATAAAATTATCACGGAACATCTTGTTTTCCAACATTGGCGCGGTTTCGTCAATCATAATCAGGGACGGATTTCCACCGGACACCGTTGTATTATTTATTCGATGTAAAATATATGATATTACCGCGGGCGCAAGTGTTGGGTCCGCCAAAATATCGGTAAAATCAAATGTTGTTAGGCGTGATTGTAAATCCAATGTATCGGTATCTTCGTTAAATATTTCACCATATTGCAATGGGTCAACCCATTTCTTTAATGCGGCACGCATCTTACCAGTGGATGAAAAACAACTTTCATACAAATTTTTAAGCATACGGTCTTTATCCGCCAAATAATCAAAGTTCACAGAAACCGCGCGTGCAATTTCATCCGCCGATGCCGCGTCATTTTGTTCAGATATCATCGCAAACCAACGCCGCAAAAATGCGCGGTTCGCCACCGTATCCGGCATCTTTAATGGATTCAGGTGTGTTAAAAATGATGCCTCGGTCTTTTCTTTACCCTGCATAGTTATATACTTTCCGCCGGTCGCAAGTGTAAATATCTCGGCCCCTTTGTTGCGGTCAAAGAAAAACGCCTTTAATTTTTTATGTCGCAGTGATTGCGCAATCAAGAACGAGAACAATGTTGTTTTACCACCACCCGTTGGACCGATTGTTAATGTATGACCAACCGCGGCGGGCTTATCCGAAACGTGAAATTGAAATTGATATGGTGTTCCCTGGGCCGTGGGGAATACAACCAATGGCCCCGGACCCCAATCGGAATTTGCAACACCACGCGGTGTTGTTGACATTGGAACAGATATTGCCGCCGCACGTGATAACATTTTGAATGTGCGCGGAAATGTATCAAAACCCGGGATAACAGAAAACCAAGAAACCTTGGATGCAAAATTTTCCTGGATTGGTGATACACCAAACGACGCAGATATTTTTTTGAATTCATCAACATATTCTTTTAATTCATCAGGTGTTTTACCAAACAATATAAATAAAGGATAATAATTTACCAATGTTTGATTACCTGAAACATTTTCATCCATCACAGATTCCGCACGTGAAATTTGTTGTTCGGTTGAATCATTTTCTTTATCTGCAACGCTGCGCCGTTGACGCAATGTCATATCAATAGATGCAGAATCCATAATTTTGAAACCGTTCATACAAATCATTTCTGTTTGTATGGTATTTACAGAATCAAAGAAATCTTCGTCCAAATAATCCGGCGCACCACGGAAAGAAACCAATGCCGCATAATATTCGCGCGCGCCACTTATATACTTAACGGTTCCATTACGTAAAAATTCAACATCGTCAACGGTTGATAATTCTTTGATTTTATCATCACAAACCACCGGGGTGGGCTTTGTTATCGGGGAAAATATACGACCGAAAAACCGCGCCATATTATCACGCGAATTATTTTTTAACATTTTTGGCTTATATGGTGCCAATATAGATTCAATATAATTTCCATATTGATTTAATTTGTCGCGCGCGCCGGACCCACGCACAGACAATACTATATAATAATTATTAAGGAATATTTTTAATCCCTGGGAATGCCATTTATCATATATTTTTTGTAAAACAGGTTGGTCGAATTCATAGTTTGTGTTTTCGCCCGCCGCATCACGAATTGTAAAAAATCGCATAACAACATTCGGGTCGTGTATTTGATTAAATAACTGGGCACGCAGGTCCAAGAATTTTTCACGATTTTCTTCGGTTTGCATACTGGTTTGGACACCCGCCACAGAATAAACCCGAACCAGGCATCCGTCATCTAATTCAATAGAATCATCGGTATAAACCGTCCGGAAAGGTATATATTCCGCATAGTGTTTATATCCAAATTTTGGAAACATATATTTAATTATTGTTGGAATAAACATCATTAATATAATAAATGCCAAAATCACCGCCACCACCATAACCGTCAAGGTAACAGTGCTGGAAATCCCGCCGCCGGCAAAAAATCTAAAAAAATTGTTCATCATGCGGGTAATCTCCGTGGAATTCTGTCTTTAATCATTTTTATTTTCGCAATTAAAATCTGGCCCAGTTGTGCATCGCGCTTTGAAAATGTTGCCAAAATCATATGAACAATAACAACAGATATTAAAAAATACAGCGGATTCAGGTAATCATTCACTTTATCGGTGCCAAGTACAAATATTCCAATTATAAACAGGACAGTAAAAATAATGAACTGAATCATAAAGTTCAGCACCGCCAAAGTATATGGCACATAAAACAAATGCGAAGGATTCGCCAAAGCTTTCAGCACCTGTTGTTTCATTTTATAAAACTTCCCTCCTTATGGACTTTATTTATTATAACAATTTCAACAATTTTCAACAAGCATAAAAAACAAAAACGTAAAATTGTTGAAATTGTTGAAAACTTATGTTTTTTTTAACAGGTTTTCAACAGCCGGCATTTTTCAACAATTTTGATAAAAATACCGGAAAAATTGGATATTTTTGTTGAAAACTTTGTTAAAAACCATTTTTCAACAATTTCAACAGGATAAACAACAACAATAAAATATTAATATATTATTTGATTTTTGTTAAAAAGTGTTTATAATGCCAAGGCAAAAAGGATATTGATATGAAATTTTTAAGTTCGTTAAAGGCATGGAAGAAACGCGGGAATATCAAACAGGTTCGTCGTGGTAAACAGGTTGTCCTGATTGATCCTGATAATCCTAAGTTTAAGGCTAAACAGGGTTTTAAGAGAAAATAAACCCCGTATTTTCCTATTTTTAACTTGCGGTATTCTTGTATTTGAATGCCGTATTTTTTATATAACCCTAGAATAAATCAAAATCGTTAATAAATGCGTCACTCATAATCTTTTTAACTTCTGGACCCGACAGACCCGATTCACGCAGGTATGTTTCTTGGGGCGGGGTTATATGAAACATATATGCACTGTGTTCGGCAAATTCAGGGACAGATGATATTCTTTGTGATGGTGTAAATGATATTTTTGCGCTGATGTCGGTTGAAAAACCCGCAAATTTAATATCAGATTGTGTGTTTTCGCAATTTTTACCTATTACCGCGGTACCAGAAATTTTTGAAATACTGTCTTTTTCACCAATTATTTTTGTTTGTAATAAAATACCGGTGTTTGGTTTTTGGTGTTCCGCCAATATATTTACATCCAATTTGGATGAATTTTTTACCATAATATGACCACGAATTACAGAATTTTTCCCGGCATTTTTGATAAAAATGTTCAAAAAAGCCGGCAAATTATTTTTTACATTTATACTTAAAAATACCGGTTGGTTTGGTGTATTTAATTCAATATTTAATGTGTTTTTCCCGGTTATTTTTCCAACATATATAATATGTATTGGTAAATCGTATTTTTTAGATATTTTTTTTAATTCCGGTAAAGTTGAAATTTCCGGTTGAAAAACACCATCGCGGTAAACAAGTGTTTCCGCGGGGAATGTTTTTATATTGAATTCGTCCCACATGTATGACATATTATATATATTATAAAGGATTTTGTTATGGGTTTCAATTGTGGAATTGTTGGTTTGCCAAATGTGGGAAAATCCACACTGTTTAATGCATTGACGCAAAGTGCCGCGGCGGATGCGCAAAATTATCCGTTTTGTACTATCGAGCCAAATACCGGACGTGTTGTTGTGCCGGATGAAACATTGCATAAATTGGCGGCGGTTGATAATTCTGCAAAAATTATACCGACCCAGTTGGAAATTGTTGATATTGCGGGCCTGGTGCGGGGGGCATCAAACGGAGAAGGATTGGGAAATAAATTTTTAGGCAATATTTTGGAAACAGATGCGATTATTCACGTTGTTCGTTGTTTTGAAAATAATGATATTGTTCATGTTGATGGCCGTATAGATCCAATTAGTGATATTGAAACGATTGAAACAGAATTAATGTTGGCGGATTTGGAAAGCCTGGTGAAACAGATTAAAAACCTGGAAAAAAAAGCACACGGGTTGGATAAAACCGCAATAAAATTACTGGCGGATGCAAATATAATCAAAGAAAACTTGGAAAAATCTGTTCCGGCGCGGAATTCAATGGTTGATACAAAACCGTTTAACTTATTAACCGCAAAACCGGTTATTTATGTATGTAATGTGGACGAGGCCGCGGCCGCCACCGGAAATAAATACTCAAATACGGTTAAAGAAAAATTTGGTGATAAAAACCCTGTTTTGATTATTTCTGGAAAAATCGAAATGGAAATTGCGCAGATTGTTGATCCGGCGGAACGCAAAATATTCTTGGATGATTTGGGTTTATCTCATTCCGGGTTAGAGCAAGTGATAAAAACCGGATATGAAACATTGGGCCTGCAAACTTTCTATACCGTTGGTCCCAAAGAAGCGCACGCGTGGACAATTACACGCGGTATGACCGCGCCAATGGCGGCCGGAAAAATCCATACAGATTTTGAAAAGGGTTTTATCCGGGCCGAGGTTATTTCCCCAGATGATTATATAAAATATGGTGGCGAAGTCGCGGTAAAAGAGGCCGGTAAAATGCGCCTGGTTGGACGTGACTATGTTATGCAAGAAGGTGATATTTGCCATTTCTTGTTTAATAATTAATTTGCGCCAACCAAATGATATGTTTTTCCATCGGTGTATTTGAAATTGAAACTGCCACTGCCGGGTTTTGAAAATACATAACATTCTGTGTCGCCCAGTTTTATATGCATAGATGGATTTCCCGATGGTTCGGGTTCACCAAATACATCGAAACTAAGTCCGGTTGAAACCATAAATTTTTTACCAAATGAACAAGTTTTATAACAACTTGCACCATATGCCGCATAACCCGTTGAACACGAAACATCTGGCTCGCACGAAACACGACTGTTAAAATAATTTTCAAAACCGGTTGTGTATTTTTTGTAATTTGTCGGGCATGTTGTAGACATGTTGGTTGTATTTGCAAAAACATTTGTAAATGCGCCGTTTGTCCCTGTAACAGCCGGGGTTTTATTTATACCGGCAAATAATTCTGGTGGAATAAAACCGGAAAGTTTAGAACAGTAATTGAATGTATTTTGGAATAATCGTTCCTGTTGGTTTCCGACAATACCAGCAAACAATTCACCGGGAATAGAACCAGTAAGACCGCTGCAATAATAAAATACACCATAAAATAAATTACTTGTTGGGGTGCCGGATAATCCGGAAAATAATTCACCTGGAATAGAACCGGTTAATTTTTTGTCGTTCCAAAACAAAGAGCGGAACATTTCTGCGCGTGGTTGACCGGTTATACCGTCAAACAATTCAGCTGGAATTGACCCTGCCAGGTTTGTGCATTCGGCAAATGTTGCCTTGAACAATGGTTGTGAACCGTTTTCAAGTGTCGGGAATATTTGACCCAATGACCCGGAAATTCCGGTTATATAAGTATTATCTGCGAAAAGTATAGATGAATCTGATTCTTCACTGCCGGTTGAATAACCTGTGGCAAGTCCACCAAGTTTGATTGTTTTGGTTCCGGTTGTTGTATAACGATGTGAAATTGTTTGTTGATTTGTTGATGTTGAGTTTATTGTTCCGGTTGAACCATCACCGTAATCAATATAGAAAGTTCCAGTTGATGCCAATTTGAATAAGGTTGTATTATTTCGTGTACTTGTCACATTCACGGTAAATGTAAATTTTGCTTCGAAATTATTTTCATCTTCTGCATAGGCCGGGGCGCGGAAAAGTACCACAATAAGTAAAAATACGGTAAAAATTATCCGTTTAATTGCCTGCATATATCCTCGGTTAAAAAAATCTTAGCAAAATAGAAAAAATCAACGCAAGTAAATAATATATTTATATATAAATATATTCGATTTTTTTTGTTTTGGCGGGGGGATGGATTTCCATCGACACCATTGGTGTCTGCTGGGCAACCATAGCGATTTTGCTGCGCTGCGCTTCCCAAAATCTACTTGTTGTCGCTCGCGCGGTACATTATGTGCCGGCTGCGCGCAAATTTGTAGTTATTCGAAATTTAGGTTGGATGGATTTCGCGAAAATAAAATTTTCGCGCCAACTGCGCTCATCAACCATTGGTTGACCGCCGTACTTCCGTCCGGCTTTCGCTTGTGGTGAACCACCTTGCCTCGGTGGTTCAAACCCAACACAACACACTTTAAATAAAAAATGCGCCACAGGGGCACATTTTTTATTAAAACTGGTTGCGGGGGATGGATTTATTTCGCTTTGCTTCATTGGCTGCGGATTTTTGCGCGACGCGCAAACCGGCGCTTTCCAATCGCCTAATCCTTGCACTGAACCACCTTTATTCGGTGGTTCAAATCCAACACAACACACATATTTAACAAAAAACATCCACAAGGGATGTCTTTTGTTAAATCTTGGTTGCGGGGGATGGATTTGAACCACCGACCTTCAGGTTATGAGCCTGACGAGCTACCGGACTGCTCTACCCCGCGATAACAGGGGGTATTATATACTATATTTATTACTTGTCAAATAAAAATTGTATATTTGCCAATAAAACCGCGATTTCCGCCGTATAGAGAATTTATAATATTAAATATTTTTTTATGTTTTTGTCGGTTTTTATTTTGGGGATTTATTCCCAATACAGACTTGAAATATGCGAATTTTCTTGTTAGAATTTAAGCATTATGTTTAGAAAGTTATGGAAAAAATTTTGGGAACCTATACTGGGTTTTTCCGGGTTCCAATGGTTAATTGCCGGCATTATGGCCGCAATTATTTGGTTTATATATTTTACCAGTCGTAAACAAATCGTAAATTATGCGACTTTTAAGCGGTTTCATAATAAACCTGCAATTTTTGTATTTTGGCATGGGCGCAGTTTGATGTTGTCGCCTATTGTATGTTTGGGTGGTATGAAATCCTATGCCATTGCGTCAAGACACAAAGATGGTAAAATGATGGCAAAATTACAACATTTATTCGGTCTGCGCGCCATTTATGGCAGTTCGCATAATGGCGGCATATCCGTTCTGCGCGAAGGTGTACGGGTTCTGCGTCGTGGGGACCATTCACTGTGTATTTCGCCCGATGGGCCGGGTGGACCGTCGCTGCGCGTTCAGGATGGTGCGTTATATTTCGCAAAAATGACCGGGGCACCAATTATTCCGGTTTGTTTTTCGGCGCGCCACGTGTGGTTACAAAACCGCTGGGACCGGTATATGTTGGTTTATCCTTTTACAAAAATAAAATGTGTTGTTGGTGAACCAATGTATATAGATTCAAAAATATCACCGGTTGAATTTGAAGCAAAACGCCAACGGTTGGAAGATATTATGATTAACCAACTGCGCGAATTAGATGCAGAATTTAACCATTTTGTGGTTGAACAAGATTTGAAAACGGCCGAATTCAAACGCCTGAAAAGGGAAGGGCGCGCGCCAAAAATGACCAAAAGGTACAGATAAAATGAAAACACCTTGGTGGTTTTTACATAAAACACCGCTGGCATTTATTTTATTGCCGGTTGCCGGTGTGTATTATATTTTTTCGCGAATTGTTTACGGTTTTCGTAAAATATTCGCGTATAAATCGCGCAGAAAAATTATATGTGTCGGTGGAATCTTTGCCGGTGGGGTTGGTAAAACACCGATTGTGCGCGTAATTGCGAACAGGCTGGATGTGCCCGTTGTTATGCGTGGATATAAACGCAGTGCCAAAACCGGTAACATCGGGGATGAAGCAATGATGTTAATGAATGACGGAATCGCCGTTCATGTTGGACACAGAAAAAGCAATGTTGTTTTATTAAATCGCCAGGCATCAAATGAACCAATTTTAATGGATGATGGTTTACAAAATCCGTCTATTAAGAAAGATGTTTCGATAATAGTTATTGATGAAGGTTTGGGTTTTGGAAATGGTTTTTTGTTACCGGCGGGGCCGCTGCGTGAACCCAAAAAACACGTGCATCGGGCGGATGCAATAATTGTTGTGCGGCGTGATAATGTTAAAAGAAAGCCAAAATTACCAGATGACGTGCCGATATTTTACGCAAAAAACAGAAATATTATGCCGGCGGGACGATTTGACCGAATTGTTGCGTTTGCGGGAATTGGTTACCCAAAAAAATTCTTTCGGTCATTACCAAACGTTGTTGCACGGCGCGCATTTGGGGACCATTATCAATATACTGACCGTGATATAGATAATTTATTGAAATTGGCGGAAAGAAAAAAAGCGAAACTGGTTACGACAGAAAAAGACTGGATGCGGTTACCAGAAAATGCGCGTGAAAAAATAAAATGTGTCAAGTTGGAAACAATTATAGAAGAAAAATTCTTTGATTGGTTAAAGGAGAAATTAAATGCCGACAATAAAAAAGACTGTTAAATTTTCCGGGGTTGGTATTCATTCGGGTGCACCGGTGCATATGGTTGTTAGGCCATCAAAAAAGTGTGGAATATTTTTTCGGCGGACGGATTTAGGGCAAGATTTAATACCGGCAAAATTTGACAATGTTGGCGATACAAAAATGCGTAATACAACCATTGGTAATTTGGATGGGGCGCATGTAAAAACAATAGAACACTTTATGGCGGCGATGTTTATGGTGGGTGTGGACAGCGCGATTGTTGAAATTGATGGTCCGGAAACACCAATTCTGGACGGCAGTGCGATTGAATTTTATGATGCGATATCCAAGGTTGGTGTGACAGATGGTAAAATGAAAAAAATTATTGTACGAAAACCAATTTATGTCGGCGCGCACGAAATATTCAAATCTTTGCCAAAATTATCACGTATAAAAATTTGGTTTATGAATTTATTGTCAGGGCGCAAATTAGATGGTTTTGTTAAATTGACACCGGCAGATAAAAATTCACTGAATATATCTGCAACGTTGGTTTATCGTGAAAAAATTATTGGGTATCAAAATTTTTCTTATAAATATGACGGTACAAAAAAGTCAATAAATGAATTTGTTAAAAATGTTGCACGTGCACGGACATTTGGTAAATATGGGGAATGGGAATACCTGAAAAAACACGGGATGGCACACGGCGCAAACGAACATAATGTTATTGCGTTAAATGATGCAGGCGATGGGACGTTAAACAAAACTTTCTGGCCTGATGAATTTGTGCGACATAAAATAATAGATGCGATTGGTGATATGTTCACATCGGGCGGGTTTATTGTTGGAAATTTGGAATCATATAAGGGCAGTCACGCGATGAATAATATGGTGCTTAAAAAATTGTTCAGTAATCCGGATAATTATGATATAATAGACGCGTAAATGAAAAAGGAAGGCATATGAAAAAATATTTATTTATGATTTTATCTGCGGTTGTACTTTGGGGATGCGGCGGTTATATAAAAAATGAAAATGGCAGTGAATATATAAAACAACTGGACGGGGAACCGATTGGATGTACGTTTTTGTATAAACTGGAATCCGAGGTTTCTGTTTATGACCAAGACGATGCGCGGCGGTATCTGGAAAACCGTATCGCAGACCAGGCACGTCCGGGTAATGCATATTGGATTGTTAGTGAAAGAACAAGACCAAATGAATGGGTGATATTTGGACCGGAACGCGCATTTGTTTTGGTGGCAAATGTTTATGATTGTCCAAATGTTAGAAACGTCCGGACCGCACGTTCGGATTCACCAATGCCGGAATATGATATAAAACCGTGTCGTGGTGTGTTCTATGGTGTTAATGATGGAAAATGTTTCCAATAAATAATATTAAATTATAAAAAAATTAAAACCGTTATGAAAATAACGGTTTTTTACACTGGAATTAAATAACAGTTTTATGTTATAATCTATCACAAGTGGTATAGAGAGAGAAATTGTCAGGGCAATATATATATGTTAAAAGAAAAAAATACGCGGCGGGATTGCTGTGGCAACCGTTGGTTGCGGGGTTTACCCCGCGTGCATATGCGTACAAATTGGCGCGCGGAATCGACCACAGGTTAAATCAATATATTTCATATAATGGTATGATTGGCTTGGGTGCGCGCGTGAACGGGCAACGTTCAGGTATGCCATCTATCGCGGTTGAGGTTGTTGATTCTTTGCCGGGTTATGCATCGATGCTCTGTGCGTTTCAGGTTGAAAATAAATTTATTTTAATTGCCGTAAGAAATGGCGTGATTATTTATGATTTAATTTTTGATAATGACACGGCGGCGCGTGAAAAATATGCTGAATTAATCGAAATTCCTGATTGGAACGCATTGTTTGCACCCGCGTCTTGGGGAATGCCGCGTGCGGTCGAACGCGATATAACAGATTTGATTTCAGGGGCATCGCACGGGGTTTTACGCCCGATAAGTCATTTTGGTGCCGGTGTGATGTCGGTGATATTATTTATATTATTTGTGTTTTTGTTATTATATTTTTTCCGTGAACCGATAAATGAAATGTTTGCTTCGAAACCCCAGATTGCAAAGCAAAATCCAGAATTGGCCGCGGAATATCATCGGCAAATAGAAGAAAAAAATAAAGAATTAGATAAAGAATTTAACATGCGGCAACCGGCACCGATTGAACCATTGGTTATGCCATATGAATTATTGCCGGACCCGGCAGAGCGTGCAGATTTATGTTATCGCGCGATTGGTTTTTTGATGCAGCCTGTGACCGGTTGGAATCAAACGTCGGCTGAATGTGGTGAAACGCACGCGTTCGCAACCTTCCGTCGGTCGTTTGGAACGTTGGATGATTTTTATTCTGTTGCGGCGAACGTTATGCCGGGTGTGTTTGTTCAAGAAATAAATGATAATGAAATATTGGTACGTGCAAAATTACCTGAACGCATCGCAATTCCGTCCCAGGATGCGCGTGACGCGGATTCGGTTGTTCGTGATTTAACAAGTCGTTTTCAGGCAATAAACCTGGATGCGAATATAACAGTTGTTGTTGATGCGGTTTCAAATGAAACCCAATCGGCGGAATTATACGTGGTCGAAATTGCGACAGAATCTAAATTGATTCCATCACAATTTATGATGATATTTGATGATTTTGGCGGCGTATATATGACCAAGGCGGCGTGGAACGTGGCCCGAAAAATATGGAACTATGAGGTGATAATCTATGCAAAATAAAATCAAGATGTTATTTTTGTCTTTGTGTGTCATATTCGGTGTTACATCTGGATACTGTGATGACACAGTTTTTGAAAACGTTGTTGATGTTATTGAAGATGTTAATGCGGCAAATGAAGAATTTTCCGCAGACGCAATCGAAGATTACCAGGTTGATGGTTCACTGTTTCAACAAATCACAGATTTGGAACAAGAAAAGGTTTTAATGCAGTTGGAAAAAGAACGTGCACAATTAAACCTGGATTTGGACAGATTGGCCGCCGAAAAAATAAAACTGCATATGGAAATTGATACCTTATCGGGTCGTGCAGAGCAACAACAGCAAGAATTTGAAACCGAACGCGCACGATTAGAGGCCGAAGCAAAGCGTTTAGAATTAGAAAAAGAATCTATGATTAATAAACAAGAAGAAATAAAAAATCAGCCTGTAAAGCAACAGTCTTTTGTTGCAGAAAAGCCAAAAGATGTTGATATTGAAAAGAATTATAAATTATTAAATGTCTTTGGTGCCGGTGCACAATTACAGGCAACTGTCCAGGATTTGATAAATGGACAAAATAAACGTATAAGCGTTGGAAAACAGTTAGATGGTTATACCGTTAAATCTATATCATTGGACGAAGGTGTTGTGTTTATCAAAGATGGTGAAATTCAAACATTAAATGTTGGTAATAAAAATTAGATTTGGCATAACCGATGAAAACCGATGAAAAAGATATTTTAGATAAAGTGCCTGATTCAAAAAAACCGTCTGTGCCGGCGGGGTTAGAGCATGCAGATAATAAAGAAATAATAGAATATTTATTTGCAGAAAATAATCATCTGTTGACGGCGATGGGTGCGGAATTTGAATTGCCAAAAGAAACCCAAGGTTTGTTGGCATACTTTTCGGGTGGGTGCCTGATTATTTCGCGGACACATCGGTATGATGGTCGTGTGTTGGCATTTATGGATTTGTTGCGCAAGAAAAATCGTCCAATGCGCATACCGTTCTATTCGGATTTGGGTTTGGTTTCGGCGATATATAAATACTATGAAAATACTTTGGGTGAAGGCAATCGTTCGCGTGTTGATTTTAACAACCAAATGCAAAAGGATTTTGTCGATATTGTTGCCAAGGCCGCCGCACAAAAAGTTTCGGATATTCATATCGAGGTTGCAGACCAAACAACAATATATTTCCGTATAGATGGCAGTATGCAACCCGTTTTAGAATTTAATTCGGGTTGGGGTGAATCGTTTGTTCGTGCCGCGTTTGCGTCCGCCGATATTTCAAATGCGAACTATGCACAAAATGAATATCAATCTGCACAAAAAGACGGTCACACACCATTGCGCGGAACCAAAGATTTATACCTGCCCCAAGGGGTTTTAAGTATTCGTATGCAATTTAACCCGATTGCGTTCGGTTCGCGATATGTTGTTATGCGATTGCTGTATGATAACCCGTCGGAAAGTATAACAACCGAACAAGAATTTGGAAAATATGAACAAACACTGTTGCGACGTTTGCGTTCATATCCAACCGGGTTGGTCGTTGTTGCCGGTCCAACCAGTTCCGGTAAATCTACAACACTGGTTCGTAATATGGTGTTGATGTTAAAAGAACATAATTATGAAATTAACCTTATTACCGTGGAAGATCCGGTCGAACAAAAAATATTTGGTGCACATCAAATTCCGGTTATAAATACCGCAAATGAAGAACAACGTGAAAACGAATATACCGAAGCTTTGGCCGCCGCATTGCGCAGTGACCCCGACACATTGATGGTTGGTGAAATTCGAACATTGGCCGCCGCACAATTAACAGTCAAGGGCGCATTGTCCGGACATAATGTTTGGACAACTTTGCACGCAAATTCTGCGATGGCCGCGTTGGTGCGATTGCTGGATATGGGGGTCGAAGCATTTAAGTTAAAAGAAGAAACAATGATGCGCGGTTTGGTTTCAATGCGTTTGTTCAAAAGGCTGTGTCCACATTGTCGTGAAAAATTAAAAAATCATCCCGAATACCCGGAATATGCACGTGTTATGGATACGTTCGGTGAATTAGGATTGGACCAGGTTTATGTTCGTGGCCCGGGTTGCGATGCGTGTAATGGAACCGGAACGTTGGGACGTATCAAGGCCGGTGAAATTATTATTACAAACAGTGAATTTTTGCGATTGGCATTGGCCGGGAATACCGATGCCGCCGTTAAATACTGGTTGGAAGAAATGGACGGTCGCACATTAAAAGAATCTGCGTGTTCATTGATGTTACAGGGTATAATCGGTGTAGATGAATTGGAACGCTGGGTTGGGTTGTTGGACAGACCGGGGGTTTATTAATATGAACAGGTTGGAAATATTTTATGCCAAAATGGTTTGTCGTTTCAGTAATGATAAACGTATTTCTATATGGCGTAAATTGGTATCGTTGTTGAAAAATGATTTTACATTGGTAAATGCGTTGAACAGATTGCAAATGATTGAATCACGTGGTGGCGCAAAACCAAATGAACCGTTTGCAATATGTATGCGCGAATGGGAAAAAAACCTGGAACGCGGAATGAGTTTTTCTGAGGCCACACGTGGTTGGGTTCCCGCCGAAGAAACATTACTGTTAACATCTGGAAATATGTCCAGTTTAATTGTCGCATTGGAAAATGTCGGTCGCATTATTGTTGCAAATAAAAGAATAGGTAGTGCGGTATTCAGTGCAATAGCATATCCAACGTTGTTATTGGTTTTGGTTTTTGCGATTATAATTATGGTCGGTTTATATTTGGTGCCACCACTTTCCGCGGTTGCCGGCGAAGATATGGTTTGGTCGGGTGGGGCGGCATCATTGATATGGTTGTCAAATATTGCCGGTAAATATTGGAAGGCGTTTTCAATAGTATTGGTTGTGTTTGGTATTTTTGTTTGGTGGTCTTTGCCACGTTTTTCGGGTCGTTTGCGTGCAATATTTGATGGTTTGCCCCCGTGGAATATTTATAAAATTCGTCTGTCGGTTGGTTGGATGATGTCGCTTTCTGCGATGGTTGCGGCGGGTGTTACGATTCCGGATGCAATGCGTATGTTGGCCGATAATTCCAACCGATATCTGCGCAGGATTTTAGATGAAACGCTGCATTATATTGCAAATGGTGATAACCTTGGGAATGCGTTGCAAAATACAGGTATGGATTTTCCAAATCAGGAATTGATTGGTGATTTGACAATTTATGCCGATATGAACGATTTTGATGAAAACCTGACCCAGATTTCAAATGACTATTTGGAAAATTCGGTCAAGAAAATTGAATCGGTTGCGGAAACATTGAATACGGTTGGAATATTACTTATATCCGCGGTGATTGCGTGGATTGTCCTTGGCACATTCCAAATGCAAGACCAGATAACGGCGTTTTTAAGTTAGTGGTTAGTAGTTTCTGGAATTAGTTTGTAATTATGAAATTATTCCAGAAACCACCAGTCACTAACCACTATCCACTAACCACTTTCTAATTGATTTTCGATTGAATTTATTGTATGTTTCAATTGTTGATAGGGATTCTATCGGTGGGTGTCACAGCCCATGTATGATATTGGCATCAGCGATGATGTAAAAAATCCAACCATCGGTTGGATGGGGTGATATATATGAATAAACCCACTATTTACCGATATCAATAGCTGTGAACATCCAACCGTTTGAATTTTTTCTAACGGTTTTTGTTTTTAATAAGAGGATTAAAAAATGAACAATGCAAAAACAAAGAAAGTAAAACCAGCAGCGGAACATGAAGAATTATTAATTGCGGCTATTCTTGATTTTTATAAAAAACACCGCGGATACAGAATGACCCAAAAAGAGTTTGTCGGTTTAATCTGTGCAATAACACAGCAGGCGATGAGTGATATTTAGTGGGGAGTGGTTAGCAGTTTCTGGAATATTCCAGAGGCCATCAATCACTAACCACTATCCACTTACACTAACCACTCTATACCATAAACGGCAGGTTTTCCAACGTACCTTCGGCGACACGCAGGTTTACATCAATCATCATAAATACACAATCGGGACTGGTGGTCACCAAATCAGGATGAAACATATGCGATGACAGCAAATGGCTGGTGTTAACAGATATCTTGGTAATCAAATGGTCATCATCCAACAGGGTATAAATTGGGCCAATATCACGTGGAACGTTTTGACCGATTTCGTGTTCATTTTGTGGACAACGCAGACCGTCAAATAATGTCTTGATTCGGTTGTCAATGTCGGAACGCGGAACACCGATAATTTCTGGGTGCAACATTTGAATATCTAATTCTGCAATCAGTTTCAGTTTTGGTGTAATGATTGGATTCCAATCTATGCCGCCAACGTGGCGTGTAATGACCGGACTTTTTGCCGGGTTCGGTGCCATATATTGTGTTAATTTGTCCCATGGTTGATGTTCAACCAATTTCTTTAATTGTGGGTGAAATTGCATACGTATATCGGATATATGCTGGGCCCGCTTTTTGGGGTTAATTAAAATTTCACCAAAATACAGCAATTTGAATTTCATTTTTATTTTCCATTGTTTTGAATTTCATAAACTTTTGCGATAACGATTTCATCGGCACCAAAATTTACTTTTGGACGACCGTTTTTATTGCCGGTTACAACGATAACTGGTTTTTTTACCTGGCGCGGTGAATCTTTTGGTGGGTCCATCATTAAACCACGCAATTTTTTCATTGCCAATTCAACATCTTCGCGTTTTAGTCCATGTTTTTTTGCGAACTGGATTGCGGTCATAAGGTCTTTTGCATTATATTTATCTGCCATAATTTATTCCTTTATTTTTTGCCTTTTTCTTTGACAATTATATCATAATTTGCTATGTTTTTGTTACAAAAAAAGAAAGGATTTTTTATGTCTGTGAATAATGAATATACGGGTGATTCTATTAAGGTTCTTAAAGGATTAGAGGCGGTTAAAAAACGCCCCGGAATGTATATCGGTGACGTGGGTGAAGGGGGCAGTGGTCTGCACCATATGATTTACGAGGTTGTAAATAATTCTATTGACGAAGCCATGGCCGGATACGCCGATACAGTCTATGTTTCATTAAACCCAGACGGCAGTGCCACCATACGCGATAATGGCCGCGGTATGCCGTTCGACATAAATCACGAAACCGGACGCAGTGCATTGGA
The DNA here is from genome assembly GCA_045546075.1 of Candidatus Enterousia sp. Classification (GTDB taxonomy): domain Bacteria; phylum Pseudomonadota; class Alphaproteobacteria; order Rs-D84; family Rs-D84; genus Enterousia. The sequence continues at coordinate 82,801 of JAZQCF010000001.1, read as the reverse complement.
ATTAATTATGTGCGAATTGCACGCCGGTGGTAAATTTGATAACGAAGGAAACGGTGCGTACAAGGTTTCCGGCGGTCTGCACGGGGTTGGTGTTTCGGTTGTAAACGCGCTTTCCACGTGGTTAGAGGTCAAGGTTTGGCGCGGTGCGCAACAGGCAGAAATGCGCTTTGCCGATGGTGTGCCGACAATGGATTTGAAAATAAGTGAAAATACAACCGGCCGTGAACACGGGACCGAGGTCACATTTTTACCGTCCCCGGAAACATTTGCATCAACAGAATTTAACTTTGATGTGTTGGAAAATTGGTTGCGTGAACAATCTTATTTGAACGCAAATGTGCGGATTGTTTTGGAAGATTTGCGCGGTGGTGATAAAAAAGAACGCGAATTTCATTCCGCCGAAGGTTTGGCGGGTTTTGCGACATACCTGGACAAATCCAAGGAATTACTGAATCGCGACCCAATTCAAATGATTAAGAAAATTGATGATTCATATATTGAAATTGTTCTGCAATGGACGACGGCATATACGGAAACATCGCTGTGCTTTACAAATAATATTCCAAATCGCGATGGTGGGACACACCTGGCGGGATTCCGTGCGGGGTTAACACGCGCAATTAATAAATACATTGCCGAACATAATACTAAAAAAGATATAAACCTGTCGGGGGAAGATTTCCGCGAAGGTTTGACCAGTATCGTTAGTGTGAAAATCCCAGACCCAAAGTTCGGGTCCCAGACCAAAGACAAATTGGTGTCCAGTGAAGTTCGGCCGATTGTTGAAAATACCACATATGAATTATTGTATGAATACCTGGAAGAAAATCCGGCGACGGCAAAACTGATTGTTGACAAGATATTAGAGGCCGCCACCGCACGCGAGGCCGCCCGCAAGGCGCGTGAATTGTCACGCAAAAAAACCGGACCGGAATTGGGGGGACTGCCCGGGAAACTGGCGGGGTGCAGTGAACGTGACCCGGCAAAATGCGAACTGTTCATTGTCGAAGGGGATTCCGCAGGTGGTACCGCAAAGCAGGGCCGTGACCGCAAAACCCAGGCGATTTTGCCACTGCGTGGTAAAATTTTGAATGTCGAACGCGTGCGATTTGATAAAATGCTGTCGTCTGATACGATTGGCGCGTTGATTACAACAATGGGCGCGGGCATTGGTAAAGACGATTTTGATGTTGAAAAAATGCGTTATCATAAAATTATCATTATGACCGATGCTGATGTGGACGGACAACATATTCAAACATTGTTGATGACGTTCTTTTATCGTCATATGCCGGCGGCGATTGAACGCGGATATATATATGTTGCGAAACCACCACTTTATGGTGTGACGCGTGGAAAACAACAAATCTATATTCAAAACCAACGCGATATGGACGATTATTTGATGGATCAACTGGCAAGCGATGGTGTCGTGCAAATTGCATCAGGTGCCCAGATTTCCGGGGCAGATATGAAACGTTTGCTGGATTTAGTGTTGGATATGCGAAATGTGTTGCAACCATTGAATCACGTTATGCCGTTGCGTTTTGTGGAAAGTTTGGCTTTGAACCGTGTGTTCGACAATGAATCGGTGGAAAACTGTGCGAATGCCGCAAAAATGCTGGATGCCCAGGAATTGGAGTTTGAACGCGGTTGGAATGTTTCGGCGAACGATGCGGGCATAACAATTACACGCACACTGCGCAGTGTGACCGAACAATATGTTTTGTCGCGCGACAGAATCAATTCGCCGGAAATCAACGCGTGGCGGCGTATGCCCGGTCGCGAAGAATTGATGGATACTTTCAGTGCGCCAACGGTTTTAACCGTGAAATCAAAATCGCAAAAGATTTGGGGTGCGTTTAATTTGCTGAATACCGCATTTGAATATGCGAAAAATGGATTAAAGATTCAACGCTATAAAGGTTTGGGTGAAATGAACGCCGAACAATTATGGGAAACAACAATGGACCCGAATCATCGTTCGTTGTTCCAGGTGACCGTCAATGACGCAAGCCAGGCGGATGCGGTGGTTTCAATGCTGATGGGGGATGTTGTGGAACCGCGTCGCGACTTTATCGTTGAAAACGCACTGGATGCAAATTTGGATGTGTGATAAAAGGGGGTATTATGACAAACAGTAAATACCAGATTGATGAAGATGGTGTTATCCACCGTGATACCGATAATATAACTGTATTTAGAAAATCAACAGAAGATTTGTTATATGAAGAATACAATAAATTGGTGTATGATTTGTCACATCCGGAACGTTTTTCGCCAGAAGAATACAAACAAAAACAGGAAAGACGCGCAGAGATAGAACAAAGCGGATATGATTTTGTTAAAAGTGATTTTAATCCGTCTGCGTTTGCCAAGGGAAATTCTTTGGGTGGTATTTCGCCAGATTTGATTGCAAAATTTAAGCAAAGAAATTCCGGTAAAAAATAATATGTTTTCTGCAAAATGGTTCTTTGATTTAGAGAAAAAAATAAAAGATATGGGCGCGGACAGTGACGCCCAATCTTTTGATGAAATTCGCGAAATGTTGGCACATCCGCGCAGACTTGTGCCGGACGCGTTCGCAGAAATGTGCGCCTATGTAATCTTGGCTGGTGGGTTTTCACAAAAAACCGCAAAGCGTATTCACAAAAATATTATGGATTATATTTATAAAAATGGTGCGGATTTTGATGCGATTTTTCAAATGTTTCATAATAAAAATAAAATAAACGCAATTTGTAAAATATGGAACGAACGGTGCGCGTTGTGCGATGGGTTCTATAAATGTGAAAACGATGATGACCGGGTGGCGTACCTTGCAACATTGCCACATATTGGAAAGATTACCGCCAATCATCTTGCGCGAAATTTGGGTGTGAATATCGTTAAATATGATGTTTGGATTCGCCGTTTGGGCGCGCAATACGCCGGAATCCGCCGTATAGACGAAAATGGTAAATTGACACCGGAAATAAAACGGGCGTGCGATGATATGTTTGCGCATATGGTTGCGGCGACCGGGCTTCCACGCGGATATATTGATGTTGTGTTATGGAAATCATTACAAATTGGTTTGATAAAGTTATAGGTGGCAAAAATGGATGTGAAAATAGAAGAATCTTGGAAATCTGTTTTGGCGGATGAATTTGATAAAGATTATTTTATTAAATTGACCGATTTTGTGCGCGGGGAATATTTGGCGGGCAAAAAAATTTACCCGGCGGCAAAAAATATATTTAATGCGTTTAATCTGTGTCCGTTTGATTCTGTGCGTGTTGTGATTATCGGTCAAGACCCGTACCACGAACCGGGCCAGGCGATGGGCTTGTGCTTTTCGGTGCCGGACGGAATCACGCCGCCACCATCGTTGGTAAATATATATAAAGAAATCGAATCGGATTTGGGGCGGCCCAGTCCAACACACGGCGATTTGACCGCGTGGGCAAAGCAGGGCGTTTTATTATTAAATTCAACACTAACGGTTGCGGCGCATTTGGCGGCATCGCACACCGGACGCGGTTGGGAACAATTTACCGATGCGGTAATTCGGGCGTTGGCAACACGGCGCGATGGGGTGGTTTATATGCTCTGGGGTTCGTATGCGCAAAGAAAGGCAGAATTTGTGGACGCGTCGCGTAATTTGATTTTGAAAAGCGTTCATCCGTCGCCACTGTCCGCGCATCGTGGTTTTTTCGGTAATCATCATTTCAGTCGCGCGAATGAATACATAATCGCCCACGGCGGAAAACCGATAGATTGGTAATAAAAAGGCGCGATTTGCGCCTTGCTTTAAGATTATGATGGAGAACCGCATGTGTTATTATCACAAAGGCCTCCGCAACATTCGTGGCCGACATAACATTGTGCGCCGTTAGGGCTACAGTTTCCAAAAACAAGTTTTTCGTCTAAATTCCATAAGATACAATATTCGTCTATATTTTCATGTCCGGTTTCCCACCCGACACAGTGTGTGGCCGTTGTAGCCGTTTGAGGTATATTACTTATCTGTTGTTCTATCTCTTCAATATAATCACCAAGGCCATTGACATAATCAACCGTAACCAGGTTATTGTCGTCACAATCATCATTATCACTGGCCGTGATGTCACAAATATAACGTTCGCCGATTGTGCCGGCGGAGTCGGTATATGTGACAACGGTTTCACCGGGTGTGTTCGCGTTTGTGCCCACCACCGGGATAGTAGCCTGGCGCGTGGTATCAACGTATTGTTTTGATGTAACGGTTGTATCCGCAAAAACTGAATTGATTGCGATAATTGATGCAATCGCACCAATGAATAATGGTTTTTTGCTCATATTTTCCCTCTTTGTTTTACACCCATAATGGTAACAAAAAAGGAACGTTTTTGTCCCCCCTTTTTTGGGACTTTACGGTTGTTGATTTTACTGAATAATTTTTTCTAAAAAAGCACTGGACAAAAACGTTCGTTTTTGACCACCCCCCGGTGCATACAAAAACAACCCGGATTTCCGGTGGTATTAATGGTTGATGGTTAATTATCCCTAGAAATTATAATTTACGCCAACACCGTAAAATGCGTAAGAATAGTTTTCGTCTGCGGTGTTGCCGTTTGAAAAATGGTGCATAAATATTTCAAATCCCCATTTATCGTTTATGTGCCATCCGGCAATAACCTTGAATTGAAATAATAATTTTGCGCCCAGGCGTTCATTTTGTTGCGCCTGCATACCGATACCTGCGCCCGATGCAACATAGAAATTTTTATACTCAGAAAGTCGAACATCACCAGACAACATAACCATTGGAATCGTATAGTCGCGCCAATGCCACCCATATTTGTCCCCATATCCCAATGTTTGATTTATATTCAAAGACTGACGCGCCGGGATACCAAAGAAAGTTGTTGGTTGCGAATACCTTATACTGAACAGGTTAAACGGAACAAATTGATTCGGTGGCGGCAGGATGAATCCACTGTTTATACCCTGGCCAATGTCAAAAGATAATTGGTTTTTATATGTGCCGGTAAATGTGTTTTTGCCCGTCGCCGCAAATGCCTGCGCGCCGGTGAAAATTAAAGTAAACAAGACAGCAGTAAAAACCCTCATTGAGATACCATTATACACCTTTTTTGATAAATATTCAAATTGTAATGTTTGGTGGGCGCAGGCCCGGAATAAAATCATATGTGCGGGGCGAAAATATAAATTCTTGCATTTGGAAAATTGTCTGTTATAATCGGTTCAGTTTTCGTATGGCGGCGTAGCTCAGTGGTAGAGCAGAGGAATCATAATCCTTTGGTCAGGGGTCCGAATCCCTTCGCCGCTACCAAAATAACAAACGACCCTTGTGGTCGTTTTTTATTTTGGTATATGGGATTTGGACCCCGGCACAGGGGTCCGAACCGCGGCAAAAAGGCGGAATAACGCCGGTCCACCGTAGCCCTTGGCGAAGGTGGATTTTGCAAGGTGGCGAAGCAATCCCTTGTGCGGTTACCATCCGTCTTCGCTTCGCTCCGTCGCGATTGGTACAATCGGGTGGGGCGATGTGATTTTAATCACGTGAAACGGATGTTACGACGGGGTGCGCCGTGCGCAAAAAATGTTGCTTTTTCTGTTTTGGCTTTATTATTTGATTTTATTCATAAATTGATTATTATGCCAATATATTATATCGGTTAAATGGATAAGATATGGATTTGGTTCTAGACAAATATAATGTTCGGGATTTTATGCGCGATTCGGCGGACAGTAAATACAAAGAACTTAAATTTAAGGCTATGAGCCCGTCTGTAAAAAAAGATGATATTATCGGTGTGCGGGCCGATGTTTTGCATAAAATTGCCGACAATATGATGAAAAATGGAACGTGGTTAGATTTTGTTTTGGATTTGCCACATAAATACTTTGATGAAAATCAACTGCATGTGATGATTATTTCCAGAATTGAAGATTTTGATTTTGTGATAAATGCCGTTCAGCATTTTTTACCATATATTGATAATCCTGCGACTTGTACACAATTAACGCCCAGGGCTTTCAGGAAATATCCTGGAAAAGTGTTGCCGTATATATATGTATGGATTAAATCAAGGCATATTTATACAAAACGGTTTGCGATTATGTGCCTTGGGCGGTATTTCTTGGATGATGAATATTTTGAAAAAAAATATGCGAATATGGTCGCAAGTATAAAATCAAAAAATTATAACATAAATATGGCCCAGGCATTATATTTTACAAATGCCGTGATGAAGCAATACAACAAAGTTTTCCCCTATATTAAACGGTTGGATGAATGGACGCGTATTCAAACATTTAACCAGATTGTTTTGTCTAAATATATACCATTGACAATTAAATATAGGGCAAGGTTATTCCGCAAAAAACTTGAACGTAACAAAAAACCAAAAAAACCGGAATTTGATTGGTGATTTTTGCTTGATTTTTTTGTGCTTTCACGTATAATCGTCCCGTATTTTACGAATTGCCCTAATAGTCTAGTGGTAAAACACGTCCTTGGTAAGGACGAGTCGCAAGTCCGATTCTTGCTTAGGGCACCACCCTTCGCGTCTTTGACGCTTCGGGTGGCAGGCCACCCGAACGGAAAAGTTATGCGAAGGAGTGTCGCCCATAGCCCGTAGGGCGGAGGGGGACTGAGTGGAATGTTTTATGTATATTTAATAAAAAGTCTTTCGAACCCAGAGCAGAAATATATTGGTGTGACGCATGATTTGCGGCAGAGGTTGAAAGACCATAATTCAGGTCATTCATCACATACATCAAAGTATATCCCTTGGAAATTGGTGAATTATGTGGCTCTTTCGTCAAAAGTCGCGGCCGTAGAATTTGAGCAATATTTGAAATCCGGTTCGGGTTCGGCTTTTTCAAATAGACATTTTTGGAAATAATATCTTGCGTTTAATAAACAAGAAACATACAATTATGTCATAATAACAATTATTAAAAGGTTTGTTATGATAAAAACATTTCCATCTGAATTGGTTGGTAAAGATATGAAGTTGGTAAAATTGGAACCAACACTGGGAAATGCAAAAATCATATTTGATATTATTGATGCCAATCGCGATGAATTTAGACCGTGGTTGGAATTTACGGATTTTGTAAAAAAGCCGGAAGACGAATTGCCCGTATTACAGGATGATAAAAATTCCGCCGAATGGTTTATCTTGTGGAACAAAAATATCGTGGGCAGAATCGGTTTTGTTGGACTGTCCGCCAGAAATAATCGTGGCGAGGTTGGGTATTGGTTGGACCATCGTGCCGGTGGGCGCGGTATAATGACCCAAGCGTTTATGTTATTGGAGCAAAATGCATTTGAAAAATGGGATTTTCACAGAATAGAGGTAAAGGTAGACCCAGATAATGTTAAATCTTTGGGTGTTGTTAGACGTATGAATTTTATCCAGGAAGGTATACTGCGACAGGACCATTTCATAAATGGCGTATATCGTGATACAATTTTGTTTTCTAAATTAAAATCAGAATATGATGCGAAATAAAAAATTATAGTGCTTGAAAATAACAAAATCCTGGTCTAGAATACGGGAAAGTTTTGGCGGTTACGATGATGTGCCCAACAACCACGGAGTAATCGGTAAAACACTAAAAAAGTGATAAATTCGGGTGGCACCGCGCATAGCAGATTTATGCGCCCCGAAAGACATTAAAATAACGCGGGTGCCAAATCTTACCGATTTTGTGCCCAAAAATAAAAGGGTAAAAAATGTTATCACTGAAATCAAAATACAGAACACATACGTGCGGGGAACTGACCGCGAAAAATGTGGGTGAAACCGTAACCCTGTCGGGTTGGGTTCATCGTAAACGTGACCACGGGTCGTTATTGTTTATCGATTTGCGCGATAATTATGGTATTACGCAAATTGTGTTGGATGGTGGAAACGATGAATTGGAACGTGTGCGCCCGGAATCTGTGATTCAGGTAACCGGCACGGTTGTTGCCCGTGATGCAAGTCAGGTGAACGATAAAATCCCAACCGGTGAAATTGAAATTCAGGTTAAATCGTGGAATGTATTGACCGCGGCGGAAACTTTGCCGTTCCAGGTTTTTGGTGATGACGATATAAGTGAAGAATTGCGGTATAAATATCGTTTCTTGGATTTGCGGCGCGAACGTTTGCATCACAATATTTTGATGCGCAATAAAATTATGAAATGGCTGCGCGACAAAATGTGGGATTTGGGTTTTTCAGAATTCCAGACACCGTTGCTTACCGCCGATTCGCCCGAAGGTGCACGCAGTTTCTTGGTGCCAAGTCGTTTGCATCACGGAAAATTCTATGCGTTGCCCCAGGCACCCCAGATGTTCAAACAATTATTACAGGTGTCGGGTTTTGACCGTTATTTCCAAATTGCGCCGTGTTTTCGTGATGAAGATTTGCGCGCAGACCGATTGTTAGAGTTTTATCAGTTGGATTTGGAAATGTCTTTTGTAGATTTGCCGGATATTCAGGCGGTGGGCGAGGCCGTAATGCCTGAATTGATACGTACATTTGTGCCGGATGCAAATATTTATCCGGACATCCCGCATATTTCTTTTGATGATGCAATGTTGAAATATGGGTGCGATAAACCGGATTTGCGTAACCCGATTTTAATAAGTGATGTAACAGAAATATTCCGCGGGTCGGATTTTGGAATCTTTGCAAACGCAATAGAGGCGGGCAGTGTGGTTCGCGCAATTCCGGCACCAAACAGTGCAGACAGGCCGCGTTCGTGGTTTGATAAACTGGGCGAATATGCCGTGAAAGAATTGGGATTGGGGGGATTGGGCTATATAGTTTTTGCGGACGAAGCCAAGGGCCCAGTTACCAAGAAATTGGATGCGGAACGCATTGCAAAACTGCGTGAAATTGCCGGGGATAATTCATCACTGTTCTTTGTGTGTGATAATCTGGATGCGGCAACGCGCGCGGCCGGAAAATTGCGTAACAAATTGGGCGAAGATTTAGGTTTGATAAAACCGCGTGATTTTGCATTTTGCTGGGTCGATAATTTCCCGTTCTTTGAAGCGGACGAAGACCGTGGTGGCGCACCGAAATTTACGCATAATCCGTTCTCGTATCCGTTGGCGACATTGGAAGAATTATCAACACGTGACCCGTTTTCGATTAAGGCGGCCCAGTTTGATATGGTGCTGAACGGGATGGAAATTTGCAGTGGCGGATTGCGTAACTATAATCCAGACGTTATGAAAAAATGCTTTGAAATTGCCGGATATCCAATCGAAGCGGTTGAAAAGAATTTTTCAGGATTATATACATCGTTTCAATATGGCGCACCACCACACGGCGGATGCGCGTTCGGCATTGAACGTTTGATTTCTGAAATTTTGGGTAACGGCGACAGTCTGCGCGAGATTGTTGCGTTCCCGGCGAATCAACGTGGACAAGATTTGTTGATGGGTGCACCGAACGATGTTACCGAACAACAACTGCGCGATGTTCATATTCAGGTAAGAAAGAAAAATTAATATAGAGTGGCGAGTGTTAGTGTTAGTGGTTAGTAGAATCTGGAATAATTTCGTAATTATAAACTTATTCCAGACCGCCACCCACTAACCACTCGTCACTTACACTAACCACTAGAAGTCACACATTGCCTGTTGTGATATTGCCTGAATCAAACCAATGTATTCTTTTTGTGTCATTCTGTATCCACGATGTTTAGAATAAAAATCCAGAATTGCCCCAATCAATAATTCTTCGTGTTCTGTGGGTTTTGCTTTTTTTGTTTTTCCAGTTTTTGTGTTTGTCATTTTGTAATCCCTTTTTATAAAAAACAAAAACCGTTAGAAAATTCGAACGGTTGGAGGTTAAAGAACTATCATTTCGAAAATAGCCGGGTTTATTCAACATATTCACCGCCCTCCAACCAGTGGTTGGAAGAGTGTTTTACGTCCCCGCGGACATCGAAATGAGAGAGTCTTTAATCTCTATCGATAGAACACCTATCGACAGTTGAAATATATAACAAATTCACCCAAAAATCAATTATAAAGTGGCGAGTGTTAGTGGATAGGGGTTAGTAGTATCTGAAATAATTTCGTATTTATAAACTTATTCCAGACCGCCACTCACTAACACTCGCCACTTACACTAACCACTAAGACTAAAACCTGTCGTGGGTTTTTATAAATTCACGCATAAAGGCCGGGTCAAAATATCGCATCAATTCAGATATTGAATATTTGCGGCGACCGTTTGGCGCAACCGTTAACGATACCGTTACCGCATCGGGCGCGACCGCACGCATTGTTATATCAAATTTTGCATTCATTGCGCCCGCGGTAATATCCAACGCGCCAACACCGTCGGCGTGCCGAACAGATAATTTGATTGGTTGTGTTGTTGCAAAGTTGCCATTTTTATATTCACCAATAATGCGCATATTTTTTAATACGGTTACACCCGATTCTAATGCGGTCATAATACGGTCTTCGACATTTAGGCGGGTAAGGTCTTCGGCATCTGCATAAAATGCGTCCAGTCCAATTCCGGTGATATATCCGCCATCAAACGTCAAATCCAAGTCCCCGGTCATATTGTATTTAATATCGTGTGCGATGTGTCCGTGGGTTTTAAGATTTATTTCTGCGGTTATTGATGTGTTCATAATGTTCAGTGGAAATTCGTTGGACAACAGTTTTCCATTTATTACAAATTTATTTAATTGAATAAATATATCATAAACAGAACGTTCTTTGATTATTGTTGCCAACATATTTCCACGGGCATTATCGGTTATAGAAAATGTTTGTGTCCCAGATTTTAATGAATATACAAAATTATTATATGAATTTTCACCATATACCAATGTGTCCGCCGTTAAATATATATTGCGTGAAAAATCAAACGGTAATAATAATGGACTGTTGGTTAAAAATTCCAGTTCTTCGTATCGTTCGAAAAATTCATCTGTTAAAAACGCATCAATATCAAAAACGTTTGTATGCAGGGTTAACGAACGTTTGTCTGCGGTGCCGGTAAATGTATGGCCGGCAATTTGAAGTGTTAAATTTGATACATCGCCTTGGTCATTGTAAAAACCGGTCATGATGTATTCAAGACTGTTTATTGTGCGCAGGTCCATATTGGGGAACCATTTTTTTATATCTTGGCCTGAGATATAAAAGAAATTATCGCGCAAAGACAAAGACCAATCGTTTGTGTTCGGTGTAAATGAAAAACTGTCGCCTGACCATACCATATTTCCCGGACTGTCCATCATAAATGCCGGCAATGATTTCATGTGTGGGTTTAACCAAGATAATGTTTTATCATAAATATAATCGTATTTGATAGAAGAAGATTTTTTTGTTTGTGTGAAAACCCCGCCCATATTTGCAAACTTAAATCGTATGGTTGCACTTTGTGCGCCAATTCGTTTAATATATGATTCTAATTCTTTCAAATCCAGTTTGCGATTTGATGAAATATCTGCCTCTAATACCCGATTTTTATATTTCAAATTACCGGTTATGTCGCCATAGACAAAATTCTGGCATTCAAAATTATTTTCTGTGCCGGAAAATAAACATTCGGTTTTTTTATCATCCAGTATTGTTCGAATCATTATTTCGTGCGCACCGTGGTTGTCAATGGTTCCACCGGTGAACGAAGTAGAATCTGCGATAATTTTATTTATTTGTATATAATCTTGGACACCGACAGCATCTATTTGTACGTGTTCAAAACGATGATTATTAAATACAAGGTCGCCGTAGAAATCAACCTTTAATGTTGTGTCTTTGGCAAAATTAGACGGTTTTGACAGAAAAGAAAAATCAAATGAAATGTTATCGGATTCAACGTTGATTGTGCGCCAACCATTTGGTTCCAATGTAACATCACCATGAAGATTATTCGCAACAATGTCTGTAAACTTAAATCCGTATCCGCCATCCCAATAAAAATTTGTTGTTAATTTGACGTTGTGTGTAATGTTGGGTTCGTCAAAACCAAACCAAGAATTTATCTTGTTGGTGTTTATTTCCAATATACCTGCGGCACCGCCGGATGGAAAGTATTCACCCGTAATGTTTAATTTCAGGTTTTTGTTCGTAACCTTAAAATCATTACCTTTGAATGAAATATCGTATTTATGTTCGCTGGTACGGACCTGGCCATCAAAGGTGCCATGACTAAATAAACCACGAATGATTTTATAATCTTTACCCATAAAGGTCATGATTGCATTTTTTACATACAATCGATATTTCACATGTAACAAGGATAGAGAATCCACATATATGTGTGGTTCATAGGCGGTTATAACATCATTTATTTCTGTGTTTGCCAAATCAAACAGGCCCGAAAACGGTATGTTTATAGCCAACATTTTGGTAAATCCGTGTTCGGTTTCCACACCATGGGCAATCAGGTGGGTTGACCCCAGAATACCAAAATTTACATCACCGTGAATCTTTGTTACAACCCCGGTTTGCTCGAACACCGCGGATTCAAAGTGGGACCGCAATTTATTCAAATTGATAAAAGTTGGCGCAAGCAACAGCCCGATTATAATAACACCGGTTGTAACAACAATGGTCCAAAACGTCCTGCGTTTATGGTGTGGTTTGATAATCATATTATTTATCCCCCCTCTTGTTTTTCCATTATAATGAATTATACTGGTAAATGTGAATAAAAAAATTTTTAATCTTGAAAGTGATTACAAACCAATGGGCGACCAACCGGCCGCTATTAATGATTTGGTGGGGGGGATTCGTGATGGTCGCCGTTCCCAGGTTTTATTGGGGGTCACGGGTTCCGGAAAGACTTTTACAATGGCAAATGTTATTGCGGAATTGGGGCGGCCGGCCTTGATTATGGCACCGAACAAGATTTTGGCGGCACAATTATATACCGAAATGAAGGCTTTTTTCCCACATAATCACGTGGAATATTTTGTTTCATATTATGATTATTACCAACCCGAAGCATATGTTCCAACAACCGATACATATATTGATAAAGACGCATCAATAAATGAACAGTTGGACCGTATGCGACACAGCGCAACACGCGCAATGTTGGAAGAACGTGATGTTATCGTGGTTTCTTCGGTATCCGCCATATATGGCCTTGGGACACCCGAACAATATGCAGAAATGAAATTGGTTTTGCGTGTTGGGGATATGATGGGACCGGCCGATATTATGCGCGAATTGGTTGGTATTCAATATAAACGTAATGATGTTGCACCAACGCGTGGTGATTTTCGTGTGCATGGGGATACGTTGGATATTTTTCCATCTCACAGCCAGGACAGGGCATGGAAGATTTCTTTCTGGGGGGACGAAATTGAAGATATTTGGGAATTTGATACATTGACCGGGGCAAAGTTATCTAAATTAGACCGTGTCGCGGTGTATCCAAATACGCACTATGCGACATCGATGCCGTCCGTGGTCCAGGCGATTGGTCAAATTCGAAGTGACCTGAACGAGCGTTTGGCATATTTTCACGAAAATATGAAATATGTCGAAGAACAACGCCTGCGCGAACGTGTAAATATGGATATTGAAATGATGGAATCAACCGGAACATGTCGCGGTATTGAAAATTATTCGCGATACCTGTCGGGACGAAAACCGGGCGAGCCACCACCAACGTTGTTTGAATACCTGCCGAAAGATGCAATTTTATTTATAGATGAAAGCCACGTTACAGTATCCCAAATTGGTGCGATGTCGCGCGGTGACCGTGCGCGCAAAGAAACATTGGCGCAATATGGTTTTCGATTGCCGTCGTGCGTCGATAATCGGCCACTTACGTTTGATGAATGGGACGCAATGCGGCCACAAACAATTTTTGTGTCGGCCACACCCGCAGATTGGGAATTGGAACAATCGGGCGGAATCGTTGCCGAACAGGTGATTCGCCCAACGGGTCTGTTGGACCCAGAATGTGTCGTTCGACCAATTAAAAATCAGGTTGATGATTTGTTGGCGGAATTAAAGGCGATTGATGGACGTGCACTGGTTACGACATTGACCAAAAAAATGGCGGAACAATTAACGGACTATTTGGTGGAAAACGGTGTTCGTGCGCGATACCTGCACAGTGATATTGAAACATTGGAACGTATAGAATTATTGCGTGATTTGCGTATGGGAAAATTTGATGTGTTGGTTGGAATTAATTTATTGCGCGAAGGATTGGATGTGCCGGAATGTGAATTGGTCGCGATTATGGATGCCGATAAAGAAGGTTTTTTGCGGTCAACACGTTCACTTATTCAAACCATTGGTCGTGCCGCGCGTAACGCAAACGGGCGTGTAATACTCTATGCCGATGTGATAACGGATTCTATGAATGCCGCATTAAGTGAAACGGCGCGCCGGCGTGAAAAGCAAATGGCATATAATGCCGAACATGGAATTACACCAAAAACTGTATCCAAGAAAATATTTGATGATGTCACAGAAAAACAAGAAAAGGTTGATAAAAAACAACGATTCTTGTACACCAAAGAAGGTTTGAAAGATGCAGATGGTTTGCGGCGCGAAATAAAAACACTGAATCAAAAAATGCGGCGTGCGGCGGAAAACCTGGACTTTGAGATGGCGGCGGAAATTCGTGATACGATTCGAAAACTGGAAGATGAATTATTGGTGTTGGAGTAAAAAAATATGAAAACATACATTACAAAAGACATAAACGAAACACGTGAATTCGCACGCGAATTTGCGCGAACATTGACCGCGCCGGTTTGTGTCGCGCTGCACGGGGATTTGGGTGTTGGAAAAAGTGAAATCGCGCGAACAATTATTCAAACACTGTGCGGGGAAAATACCGTGGTGCCAAGTCCAACATTTACATTGGTTCAAACGTATGTTGCGGGCGATACAAAAATATCGCATTTTGATTTATACAGAATTGCGGATGCGGCGGAATTGGTAGAAATCGGTTTGGAACATTCAATTCAAAACGATATAACATTGATTGAATGGCCGGATATTGCGGCGGATATGTTGCCGGAAAACACTGTTCATATTGATATTTGTGAATATGGGGCGGGGCGTAAAATTATACTGCGTTAATTTTTTGGGGCGGCAACAAGGATAATACCGCCAACGGAAAATCCGGTGCCGATGCCAGGTATGACCCCGACACCAATGAATCTGCGCCTGCGGCCCAACACATACGTGCCGTTTCGGGTGTTATTCCACCATCAACAGATATTGTAAATTTTAATCCATATTTTTTTCGGGTTGCGTTTAATACAGATATTTTATGTAACACATCCCGATTAAATTCTTGGCCGGCGGCACCCGGGGTGACCCCCATAATCATCACTTCGTCTAAATCACGCAAGACAGTTTTTAATAACGATACCGAAGATTCGGGATTTAGTGCAATACCAATGCGTCGGCCTGATTCACGAACAATTTGAACCGCACTGCGTAATCCTGCGGTATTTGTCGAAACAATAATTGTGTCCGCCCCAGAATTAATCGCGCTGCGCGCCCATTCGGCGGGTGCATCGGTCATAAGGTGGACGTGCAAATGTCCATCCCAAGATGCCCGGATTTGGCGTAATTCATCAATACCACCCGCAATTTTGTTTACATATAATCCATCCATAATATCAACGTGTATTGTTGATATGCCACCGGTTTGAAACATTGTATATGTTTCGGGACGTGCCATATCGAAACAAAGGGTGCTTGGGAAAATTGGTATGTTTCGTTTGTGTACACGGCGTTTGCGTTTGAAGATACCAACAATTTTATTCATACGATTTTGGATATGTTGTGCGCGTGCAATATATGCGCGCCGCCGTGGTAATTCACATTCCCATATATATTCCGCCAATGTACGCACCGCCCAATCAGGGTCTTTTTTGACGAAAGGTATGTTGTTAAACGCCCCGGTCATTAAATCGTCAATTCCATTTATGTTTGCGCCACCGCCACCAATAATAATTTGTGTTGGTGAATATTTATCAATATATTCGGCAATATCACTTTTAATGCCATCAATTAAATTATTATAAAACGGAACAACGATTTCATTTACATCCGCACAGGAAAACGCATATGCAGAATCGGCAGGACTGAAACGTGCCATTTCATTTGATTTAAGGTCCGCCACCGCGCGTTTAATACGTTCGGCATCGGCAAATGGTATATTCAGTCGTGTTGATATTTCGGTGGTTAAATCGTTTCCACCAATCGCGCGGCCGTTATAACAAACAGGTCCACGGTCGGTCCATATGGATGTTGTTGTGTTTTCTGCGCCAAAATCAATGAACATAATCGTTTGATTCTTTTTGCGTAGAATCGAATTCCCCAGGAAATGTGGCGTATAGAATGCGTTTGATTGAATATGTGCGCGTCGCATCAGGTTTTGGATTTTTTTCATATATTCGCCATCAAAAAACAACGCAGAAAATGCGGACACTAATTGTCTGTCGCTGTGCCCGATTGGGGTCAGCATATTACGAATTTTCGGTGTGTCATATCGCAATGGAATTATATGCATTGGATAAAATCCATCGGGGGCATCAATTTCGGCAATTTGTGATTTTATATCGGCGGCGGTTATTTTGTGGTCGCCGGGCCAAGTGGTGCTTTTACTGGTCATCTTGAAATATGATGGACCAAAGTTTCCTGTTATATATGCCGCATTAAAATGCGTTCCAATTTGTCGTTCCAATTCATCAATAACAGATTTTAATGCGAATACTGTATCAAAATCGTCCACAGAATAATATACGCTTTTATCAATTTCGGCATTACGAATGCGATACGCCATTCCGCGGACACCGCACGAACCGATGTCTAAACACAGAAAAGATGAATCCAGCATATTCATTTATTTAACCAAAATCCTTGCGCTATCACGCATATCAATCGTTTTTATGTTCTTGGATAAAATATTATGTTTGTCGTTTAATACAATCAGTGATGCGATTGCCGCATTTGGGTCTTCTTCGGGCAGCATAATCGTTATACCATCTGTGGTTATGATATTCCAACGTCGGTTGTCAATCCATTCCATATAATCCAAATTCCCAATAAGGTTTGTCGCGGATTTTGTTATATCGGCAATATCGTTTGGAACGGGGCCACGAAACATAACAACACCCGGCTTTTTTTCTTCACTGGGGCTGTTGACAACGGTGCCATCCGCGGACAGTGGATAATAATATGTTCCATCGGTCCAACCGGCAACCGCACGATACAGGTGCACCCGCACAGATAAATTCCCATTTGGTAATCGTCGCACCGCCGATTCGCGAATCCCCGGTGTATTCAGCAACCGTTCATTTATCAATTCCAGGTTTACCGAATATGCGTGCGTACCCGGTGCAACACCCGCCGCCGCCACCATTTGGGTCAGGTCTTTGTTTTTTGTGTCCGCCGATATAGATATATTACGAACCGTAGATATTGGGCCATATCCCATAAAGGTCATAATGATTCGCGTCGCAAAGTATATCGCCAATAATATGGCGGCAATAAAATAAAGCCAAAACCAAAGGTTACGTTTCATATGGCGTATTATATCATACTTTATATTAAATGTAAAAGTGACCGCGCAAAAAATTTACATTGCGCGCAATAAATATCCGCGGCGGAACATACATTTTCGGTAAGATCCCACAGATTTTGATGTCGTGTTGCGTGGCACAGACAATAATGCGCGTTGGCCAACATCCTTGTATTCGTTTGATTGAAATGTTACCCACAATCCATCCCAATCCGGCATACGGGTACTTTGTGTTGGGGACAACAGTTTTGCAAGGCGCGAACGTGGCATATATGATGGTTGTGTTATCCCAAGGCACGCCCGGTGATCACGAACAAACTGTTCGGTCGTGACAGATTCGTTTTCCCAATTCAAAATGGTTGCGTCATCAATGCTGCCGCCGTTGGGGGATGTGCAGGCCGCCATCCCAAATAAACCAACAAATAAAAATATTTTTAACATTCTCATATTTCCTATTATAATTTAATTGCGTTTTGGTGGCAATAGTTTTTATAATGTATAAAAATGTATCGGGGGAACAAGATGGCGATAACAGTTCAAAATTTTATTAAGTTGGCAAATTTTTATAATCAAACCGCCAAGACTATGTCGGCAATATGTGTCAACAAGGGTGGAATTCCAATGGAAAATTATGTCGGTCGTTTTTTTGCGGCGGATGTGTTAGAATTTGTTGTAGAATATGGTGAACGTTTGGTAAAATCAAATAAAAATGTATCGCCGGATGTGGTGTCGGTCTTGGAACGGTTTCGCGCGCAATTCGAACATGTGCGTGATTTGACAACGCCTTCGCAAAAGCCGATATATGAAATGACATTGGAAGAATTCGAAAAGGTAATGAATATTTAACCCGGGGTAAAACAAATGAAAAAAATAATAAATTTTGTTTTGATGGCTGTGTGTTTAGGGGCGTGTGTGCGAAACAATGGCGCGGATGAAACGGTATACTATGACACGGTTCAGGTTATTGATAATTTGGTCATAGATGATAATTCTGTGCCGATTTTCCCGAAAAAGGCGGCGTTGACCACCGATACCGCACGGCGATTTTCTATCGAATTGCCGCGGCGATGCACGGTAAATTGGGACAGTCAATCGGTTGTGTCGGTTGTGCCGGATGAAAAAATTGAAATGGTGCGCCTGGACAAAGGTGATGATTTGCCGGAATTAAACGTTACGGACTATGATTTCAGGAAACAGACCGTTGCAAATGCGTTAAATAAATTATTGGAAGGTGTTGATATTGCCGTTATTGAAGAAGAACCCGGATATGAAAAGGTGTCTGGGTCGGTTGCGTCGGGAAACCTGGCCGATACGGTGGATTTGATTGCACGCCTGGGGCGGATGTATTATTCATATGATGCCGCGGGTGGTGAAATAAAACTGTCCAATCGGGCAAAATGGTTGATAAAAATGCCGGCAGAGCAGGATATAATAATGGCATTGTTGGATGCAATGCATGGGGCGGATGTAAGAAACCTGATTGTGGATTGGGCGGATAAAACCGTTGTTTTCGAAGGCAATTATCAAACCGAGCGCGAAGTTACACGCATAATTGCCGATATAGCATCCAAAAAATATGTCTTGGCGTGGGATATGGATGTGTATCGCGTGTATCCGCGGACGGACAATCCAATTATATGGATGAATATGTTGCCGGCCTTTGGTGAAAAAAATATTAAAATGTCTGTGCCGGGGGTTGTTGGGCGTGCGTTGGTTGTTGGGCCCGAAGTTAACACCAAAACATTACAAGAATTCTTGTCTGCGCAATCCAATGTTGTTCTTATATCCCAGGGGCATTTTGTGGTGCCGGACGGTTGGCAATCCCGATTCGATATCGGTCAATGCAGCAAAGAAGACCGTATAGAAACAGACCTGATTGTGGGGGCCAGTGCGAAATACGGCGATTACGCCGGTCGAAACAAGATAGACGCGAAAATCGTCCTGCGGACCAGCAAGGGCGAATTGACATCATTTACAATTCCGTCCAGTGTCGGTGATAACTATGTCATAATTGGTATTCCAACACATTCGTTTGTTACAACACCGGAAACATTGATAAGTCCGTTTGCAGAATTGGTTGTATTTATGTCGCCACGGATTGTTTCGATTGTAAACCCAAATGATATTCCGGATGAACCGCAGTTGGTCGGGGATGCATTGCGGAATTTCTTGCG
Source organism: Candidatus Enterousia sp. (assembly GCA_045546075.1). Lineage (GTDB taxonomy): Bacteria > Pseudomonadota > Alphaproteobacteria > Rs-D84 > Rs-D84 > Enterousia. Next base: position 63,096 of record JAZQCF010000001.1, on the reverse strand, counting down.
CGAATAATTTTGGATGATAGAATAGGTAGTATGATGTTCAGCAAATTGGAAAGAAAAATAGCATTTAGATACCTGGGGGCGCGGGGACGCGGGTTTGGGTCCGTGGTGTCGTGGGTGTCGTTGATTGGGATTATGTTGGGTGTTGCGACACTGATTGTGGTTATGTCGGTTATGGGCGGTTTTCACGATACGCTGTTGTCGCGCATTGTTGGTATGAACGGGCACGTTGTTGTATATCACCAAGATGGCGCAATCGCGGACTATGATTTTTTAATAGAACAAATGAAAAGCGGCAAAACTGTGAAAAACGCCGTGTCGTCCATTGTGCCAATCGCCGAAGGCCAGGTTATGGTTACTCACGATGGGAACAACACCGGTGCGATGGTGCGTGGAATTCGTATGACCGATTTGGCGGCCAAGACCGCAACCGGAACACGGATGTATGGTAAAAAACTTAGCGATATTCGCGATGGTGAATTGGTGGCGGGTGCATCTTTGACGCGAAACCTGAATGTGCATATGGGGGAAACTGTGTCGTTGGTTTCGGCAAATGGGGCGACACCGACTGCGTTTGGAACGATGCCGCGAATTATGTCTTATCCGGTGATGACATCTTTCTTTATGGGAATGTATGAATATGATTCGGGATATATATTTATGCCGTTGGAAACCGCCCAGAAATATTTGAACCTGGGGGATGCGGTAACGCATATAGATTTATTCTTGAAAAATCCCGAAGACACAACCCCCGTGCGCGAGGCATTAATTGCAACATTGCCCGATGGGTATGTGGTGCGTGATTGGCGTGATTTGAACCGCGGATTTGTTGGTGCGTTGCAGGTTGAAACAAATGTTATGTTTTTGATTTTAATGCTGATTGTGATTGTGGCGGCGTTTAATATCGTTTCGTCTTTGGTTATGTTGGTCAAAGACAAATCGCGCGATATTGCGGTGTTGCGGACATTCGGTGTTTCACGCCGTTCAATGATGAAGATATTTATCCTGTCGGGGACCAGTATTGGTGTGATTGGTGCCGCGCTGGGGACGATATTGGGCGTGGTTGTGGCAATTTATATTGAACCGATTCGCAAATTCTTTCAATGGGCAACAGGTCGCGATTTGTTTCCGGCGGAATTGTATTATTTGTCTGAATTGCCATCGCGTTTGGAATTTACAACGGTTGTTGGAATTGCGGTGCTGGCAATCGCACTGGCGTTCTTGGCAACCATATATCCGGCGTGGCGTGCCGCAAACACTGACCCGGTAGAGGTGTTGCGAAATGAATAAGTCTTTAGATAAATCAATTGAAATCAAATTGGCCGAAATTGCATTAAGGTATTCGTATGCATATGGCGAAGAATGGAATTCGTCTGCAAAAGATTTGGAAAAACAATTACAGAAAATCGGTATTAACAATATAAAATTATTTCATAAATATAAAATGCCGGACAATGTGACACAGGCAGATTATATGAAAAAAATTGCACTGTATGGTTTTTATGTAGATTTTGAAATGCTGAATGGTGATGATAGGTTTGGTTTTCAAACGGATTTTAAAAATAGTATACCAGATGAACAAACAAGATTGCAGGTTATCGATTACATCAAATCAAAAAGTAAAAGTTATGATGAAAAATTATCTTTGGAATATGATAAGATAATCAAATTGAATCCGGATTTACCAAACATACCAAGCAAACGTAATGATATTATATATGGGTCAATATTTGGGTTTGCGCCAAAAGAGATAGATTATTATTGCCGCGGGCGTTTTCAGCAAGGTATTCATATAGATATTGTTTTAAAGAATGAACAAGAATTGTATGATAAAATTAAAGCATATGGAATTATGACTGGGTATGTGTTGGCACCGGAAACAGCGAACAAGATAATTTCTGCATTGGAAAAAAATAAACAAAATGCTATCATAAAAACTAATAAAGGGCGAGACATAAAATAATGGCATCTATATTGAATTCTTTATCACGGGCAAAGCAGGGCGATGTGGTCCTGTCGGTGCGCGATATTAAAAAGACCTTTATAGAAGGTGGTCAACCGTTGCATATTCTAACCGGGGGCGGGTTTGATTTACACCGTGGTGAAATTATCGCCCTGGTTGGTCCGTCGGGTTCGGGGAAATCAACCCTGTTACAATGTGTGGGTTTATTGGATAAACCGTCGGGGGGCAGTATTTTGGTTTCTGGCACGCCGGTTCACACAATGAACGAAGAAATGCGGACAATGATTCGCCGGCGCAAAATGGGATTTGTATATCAGCGGCATAATTTGTTGTCTGATTTTACGGCGGTGGAAAACGTTATGTTGCCAATGTTGGCAAACGGTATGGACGCGGATGCGGCGTACGCACGCGCGATGAAACTGTTAAAATCCGCCAATGTGGCGCATCGGGCATCACATCTGCCGGGGCAAATGTCGGGTGGTGAACAACAACGCACCGCGGTTGCGCGCGCGTTGGCAAACACGCCGGATATATTGTTGGCGGACGAACCAACGGGCAGTTTGGATCCAAATCACGCAATCAGCGTTTTTGAATTGCTGTTGGATTTGGTAAGGAAAAATAAAATGGCAATGTTGTTTGTGACGCACGATATGTCGTTGGCCAACCGTGCCGACCGCCAGATTACAATTAAAAAAGGCATCGTTAAATAAAATATAAAGGGGAGAAAAAATGAGAGAGAATAAAAAAATCGTAAATGAAAAAGTTTATACATATTCGCGCCGTCAAAGAATTTTGGCCTGGGTCGCATTGATTGGAATATTTGTATGTGGTATGATGGCGGGCGCGTTTATTTGGCAGGCAAAAACCGTCTATACGCCGGATTCCGCCGTACAGACAGAATTAAGTGGTTGCCAAATGCGCGAAAATGCATTGTTGGCACAACTGAATTATAACATAAATGATGCAGACCTGAGATGGGCAACAACGGCCCATAGACATAATGCCGATATTTATGACAGGTTGGCAAAGTGGGGCTGTGACGAAAATACCGACAAGTATAAAGAAATGAGAGATGCAGAATTTGCAACCTTTGAAGTTTTGCGTAAAATTTTTGATGAGAATATTGTTGATGATAGTCCATGTGCCGTCATTGAAAGAAATTTGTTATCTAATATACAGAATTGTGGCGATTCACCAAATTGTCATTTAGAAAATGCCGAGATATATTCGAAAATGGCGGAAGATGGTTGTACGGAAAATCGCCAGAAATATGCGCAAAAGGCTTTGGATGAATTAAAAATTGCCGATGGTGTGCGCGTTAATGATGCAAATATTGATACCAGTGAAATTCGTTCTACGATAAATACCTATAAAAAACTGCAAATGCAGAACGAAGCAAAAAAATACCTGAATAAAGTTGAAAAAATGGTTAATCCGGGAATCGATTTTATATTGGAATTGCAACGCATAATTGAAGAATAAAAAATTCAAAGGGGGGCGGAATGAACATAAAAATAATTGCGATACTTGGCGTATTTGTGTGTGCGCCGGCATTGGCGGATGAATCAAACCTGGAATCGGTTGTTGCGGATGACGCAGAAACCACAGTTGTTGATACCGCCGCGGTGGAAGAAGTTCCCGCCCCACGCGCGGTGGTAGAGCGGATGAGTTGCGCCGACATAAATCAACGCGTTGAAGAACTGCGCGAAGATATCAAGGCGTATCCGGAATTGGCCCCCGATTTAGAATATATGTTGTCGCGGCAACGCACGGTGTGTGCGGCACGCGCGCGGCGCAGACCGGTTCATAACTATGAAAATGTAAATCCGGCCAAAAATTTTGTTGAACCCCAGGTTGCAGAAGAAGTTGTAGAAGAAGAGGTTGATGCCACACCAGAACCGGCACCAGAACCCGAACCGGTACCAGAAAAAACGCCCGAAGAATTGGCGGCTGAATTGGCGCAAATAGAAGAAAATCGCGCCAAAGGCCTGTGTGATGATGGGGCAAAACCCAATCGGTTTGGATGCTGTACGGGTGAAAAGTTCAAAGAAGTTTCCCAGATGAAATTTGCGTGCTGTCCCCGCGAAGGCGACGGCGAATGCGTAGAGCCAAGGAAAAAATAAAAAGTATGAAAAAATTTTGCTTTGGTTTGTTTTGTGTTGGTATTTTATCGCCCGCGGTTGCAATGGATTGTGCGGACGGTATGGTTGAAAAATAAACAAATATATATTGGTCGTAAAACGTATTTGATGAAAGAATGTTATTAGTTTTATGACCTGTTGGATTTTATGTATTAGATTTTTGTGTCGGGGGCGTGGCGTTATTTAATCCCTTGTTCTTTTTTACTATATACAGTTTTCCATGGTGCCATTGGGCGACAAAAATATTATTGGTTGTTGTTATCTTTTTTTCACGCAATTTTTGGCGCAGCCATTTTTCGGTACGGTTTATTTTCTTTAATGCGATACGGTCGATAATTCCGTTATCAATCAATACAATTGAATATTTTTCTGCGCCTTTCTTTACAATGGTCAATTCGCCGGTGGGTTCAATCTGGGCCATTTCAATGTCGTCAAGAGAACGTATTTTGTGTTTTCGCATGGCGACGACTAAATCGCGTGCAGATATTTTAAGTTTTTGCATTCGTTTCGTGTTTAATTGACCGTTTTGGACCAATACTTTGGGTATGCCGACGAACATGCGACGACCAAAATTAGTGTAAAACGCCAATCGGTTTAGGGCGCTGATTATTCCGCCGTATATCAAAACAACAATTGTAAATTCTAGAATATTTATGCGGTCATTTAATATAAAACCCGATAAAATCGCACTAAGCAGGAAGTTTATTATAACAGAAAGCGGGGTGGATTGTTTTAGATTGCCGGATGAACTGAAAAAATGCATAAAGATAACAACAGATACAATTGCCAAAACAAGTTTGACTATCATCAATCCATAAATTATTAAATATTCGTACATGTCGCCCCCCCATAAGAATACGGCCCCAGTATAACACCGGGGCTGTTTAATTGTTATTTGATAAAAAACCTTTGGCATGTGCCGAAATGATGGCGAAACGCGGCTCGAATCATTAGATAGTGCAAAACCGCAAAAGTATATTAAAAACTTTGTCCTTGCTGAATTTGTTTCTGCCGCAACATTTTATAATCTGTCATCATCTTTTTTACCGCGCCAGGTAAATCTGTTTTGATTGCCGTGGCGGTAATATATTTATCGACGAAAGGATTTATAAATTTTTCTTGGGGGTATCTGTTATAAAATATTTGCCCTATGTTATCAACAATTCGTTCTTTAAAATTATGCGGAACATCGTATTGTTGTATTATTGGTTTTTCTATTAATAAATGAATAAATTCATGCAACATAGTATCAAGTATCTTTTCCTTGTTGTCTGGATATCTTGACATACGAAAAGTTATTGTGGCAACTTCATCGCTTTTACGGTCATATCCCGCGCCCACACCATAGGTACATAAAATTTCTAACTTTTCGGGCAAATTCGCGTTCCAACTTGGTAACAAAGGAACCAAAAATTTATTTATACTCCTTTCCAACATAGGTTTTACAAATTCGTCGAATATACCATCAAACCGTCGCAAATCATCAATATTATAGATTTTATTGGTAAAGAAATTTTTATAAAAGTTTATTTCTTGGTCTGTTAACTTATCTTTTTCGAACATTGCCTTGATATATTCGTTATTCGGTTTCGGCACCCAAAGGTTATATTTATACCCAAAATTTTTTAAGCTGTCATGAAATGCTGTATGCCGTTCAAGAATATAATTCCATGCTTCATCAACCGTCATTGGTCGCATTGTTATTTGCATCTTTTTTCCTTTGGTTGTCGTTTAATTTTATTATAAACAGTTTGAAAGTTCAATAAATTTTGAATTTCAAAAACCCAACCATTTGAATCTTGGGAAAATTTATTTACTCTCTGGAATGCGCGTCGCTCTGGTGTATTCGTGCGTCACACAAACCTAAACATTAAACCGCTGGGGCCGGTTGAATGTTTGGTTGGGGGGTGCTGGCAAAACGCGAACTGAATTATTGGAAATAGTAAGAGAGATAGATGATGTTAAAGATATATTATTGCCGTCCAGATTGTGTTAAAGCATTAATTTTTAACAACCAATCGGGAGTTTCTAGTAAAGTAAAAGTTTTCCCATCCCACTGCATTTTGATATAACCTGTATTTGGGGTTCCGCCATGTGCAAAATCAGTAAAATGTCGTATTAAAAAACTCATAACACCACCATGCGTTGAAACACCGACTGTTTTTGCATGTGTATTCTTTGCAATATTCAACATTGTATCAAGAACTCGTTTAGCAAACATATTATAGCTTTCACCATTTTTTGGTGGCGCATAATCATCGTCAGACAAAAGAGCCAAAGGTATGTTTATCATATCTGCATTTATATCAAACTGTGTGTTAACAGGGGCATCCGTTGTTTTTACTATTTTCCCGCAAAGTGCACCAAGGTTCCTTTCTTGTAATCCTGGATCAGTTATAATTTTTATATCTCGATTCTCAACAACAATTTTTGCTGTATCCAAAGCCCGTGATAAAGGAGAACTATAAATACAATCAAATTGCACATCAGATAAATTTTTTGCTAACTGTTTTGCTTGATTAACACCATCTTGATTTAATGGTACATCTAAAATACTTTGTACCCGTTTTTCAGTATTGTAATCTGTCTGACCATGTCTAAATATATAAAAAATCTTATTCATAAAATAACCTTTGGCATAATTATATCACAAAGAGTTTGAAAACACCAATTTTTTGCCATTTTTCAAAACCAAACTTTCGAACTTGGCGAAAATTTGTTTTTTTTGCTCTCTGGAATGCGCACGGGTGCCTTGATACACAATAACAAAAATCAAAAAAATTCTCCAAAGTCGATTTTTTAAGATTTTTCTAATTGTGTATTCTCGTATTGGTGCTGCGCTGACGCGTCGCACCCATCCGTGCGCAGACCAAAAATTAAACCGGTGGAGCCGGTTGAATTTTTGGTTGGGGCGCACGGATTCGAACCATGATAAAGAGAACCAAAATCTCTTGTCCTACCATTAGACGACACCCCAAAAGTGATTTGAATTATATATGTTTTTCCGGCTTTTTCAATAATAAAATGAATTTTTTCATTTTTTGCACTTGATTTATAATTATTAAAAATTATAATAATTGTCGCTTTTAATAAAAAGTTCACAAAAAGGGGGCCGATATGGTTCGTAAAGAATTGGTTAGTTTGTTAGAAAAAAATATTTTGCTGTTTGCAAAATTGTCTGAACGTATTAACCGGGATTTGGTGAATTTTGGTGAATATTCCCGTCAACAGGCGCAATTTTTAATTCGTCTGTATTTGGGCGGGCGCGTGCGGTTAAAGGATTTGGCGGCGCGGGAATTTTTGCCGGCACCGAATTTATGTGCTGCGTTTCGTAAAATGGAACGTGACGGTTTGGTTCTGCGTATGGTGGATGAAAATGACCGGCGTAATACCTGGTATTCGGTTACGGAACACGGTGCCCGTGTTGCAGTAAAATTTATAGAAATGTTTCATCAGGCGATTGCAACAATATTCAAAGATATTGATAAAAATGATGAAGAAGAATTAATAAAATCTTTCAAAACAATGAACGGTATTTTGATGAAGATGGAGTCAAAAAATGCGTAAATGTATTGTATTTGGTTTTGCGCTATACGCCGGATTTTGCGGCATAGACGGGTATGCGATGGATTTGTCTTTGAACGATGCGGTGCAAAAAATTGTTGCCGAATCGAATGATTTGAAAAAGGCCGATGCAAACCTGAAAAAGGCCCAGGCATCGTTGGATGTGGCGAATTCCAATCGGTGGTTCAGTATTGAAGGGTCGGCGACATATATGAATTTGGTAAATGTGGAAAAACCACTGGATTCGTATAATGTAAAACTGCCGCCGGAAATTGGTGGATTGGTGCCCCAGTTGGCCGGTATAAATAATATTGAAATTCCAGATAATATCTTTATGGCGGGTGTTACGATTACACAGCCGATTTATACGTTTGGAAAAATTGGTAACGCGGTGGACAGCGTGCGCAGCGCAATTAAAATGGGCGAATACAGTAAAGAGATGGTTATGCGCGAGGTTAAATATGCCGCCGCCGATATGTATTGGACCGCAAAAATGACCGATGAAATCGTCAAAATATCTAAGCAGGATTTGGATTATGCAAAAGAGGCGAAACGGAATATAGCGGTGGCCGGGCGCGCAAACAGGTCAAACCTGGTTAAAATTGAATCCGATATTGCAACCAAAGAAATTAACCTTAGTGATGCAGAATTTAATCGGGATACCGCACATCGTATGTTAAAAATATTGGCGGGAATCGATGTTGATGAAGAATTAAACCTGACTGATGAATTCCCGGATGAATTTCCGGAAATGGCAAATAAAAAATTGACCAATACTCCGGAATGGATGGTGTTGGACCAACAGGTCAAGATGTACGAGGCCCAGGCATCATCTAAACGTGCAAACGGTTATCCAACGTTGGCGGCGGTTGGGTCATATAACTATTCTACGATGGATAAAAGTTTCAAGAATATGTTTAATGATAACGCATCACAATCGGCATATTGGGGGTTGGCATTAAAGGTTCCTATTTTCAGTGGCGGTCTAAATCGCGCGAATGCCACGGTTGATGCCATGAATGCCGAGGCCGCACGCCAAGATTTAGACAAGTCTAGAAAATTAACAACGGAAAAATATTCCAATGCAATCAAGCAATACAATCATCTGCGCGAAAACCTTGGTGGATTGAAAAATGCGCGGGATTTGGCGGCGCGGGCGTATGGTTTTTCACGTGATCGATTTGCCGCGGGTCAAACATCGGCTGTTGAATTGGCGGATGTTTCGGCGGGTTTGTATCAATTAGATATGGCGTTGCTGAACGCGAAATACAAGATTTTAATGTCGGCGGAATCGGTGAAAAAGTTAGGGGAATAGTATGAGAATATTTGGACGAAAATTTGATGATAAAAAGGTCAAGAAAAACGTCTATACGGCGGTTTTAGTGGCTTTGATTGCGTGGTTTATATATCGGTTTGTTATGGTCGCGATTGAATCACGTATGGTTGTGTTTAATCCTGTGCGTGATGCGAATAAAAATGGGACCATTGTGGAAACGATTGTTGTAAATAAAAAAACTGGAACAATAGATTTCCCAATCGCAATAAAAAATAATCGTGCCTATGTTTCGGGGCGCGCACGTGCAAAATTGCGCGCGGGACAGAATATTTCCGGTGGTGGAACGATAGTATCTGTGTCGGGAACGTTGGATTTAGATTCGGGAATGTATGTTGTGCAAACGCGTGGCGCAACCGATGGGGTAAACAATGTTCAAATTCCGTGCAACGGTTATTTTGTGCCGGTCTATGCCGTGCGTGACGGTGTCGTTATGATTGAAAAATCGGGAATTGCGGTTTCGCAAAATGTTAATGTTGCGGCCCAAGATTCAGGCATCGCGTGCATATCGGGTGGAATAAACGATGGGGACATCGTGATTTTGTCCAAGGTTTCAAATAATCAAAAAGTCAGTAAATAATTTTTGGGGGATTTATTATGTTAAAGTTCTTTGTCAAGCGGCCTGTTACAACAGTTATGTTTGTTTTGCTGTGGGTGGTGTTGGGGTTGGTTTCTTTCCCCAAAATGAATATAGAGCGCACACCGGCGTTGGATTTTCCAATGGTAACTGCGACATTTGTGTACCCCGGTGCCGCACCCGCCGAAATAGAATCCCAGGTTATTAAAAAAGCCGAAGACGCAATGTCCCAAGTGCCGGAATTAAAGAAATTAACGTCCCAGGCATTCGAGAACGGTGGATATGTTATGGCGGAATTTAATTTGGGTGTAAACGTTAATGACAAGGCCAGTGAAGTTAAATCTAAAATTGATGCTTTGGCATCGGAATTCCCAACCGATTTGAAACAGCCTGTTATTGAAAAATTAAATCCTTTACAAACATCTGTGGTCGATATTGCGTTATCGGGCGCGTCTTTACGTGATTTGAAGGAATATGCAGATAACACATTGGCAAACAAAATAACAGGTATTAATGGTGTTGCCAGTGTATCGGTTTTCGGTGGCGAAGAACGCGCGATTCGTGTGGCGTTAAATCCGGAATCTATGGCGGCACACGGTGTTACGATTATGGATGTTGTTTCCGCATTTGGGGCCAGTAATATGAACGTGCCCGGCGGCAAGATAGAGGCGGGCGCAGATTCGTCCAGTGTGCGATTTATCGGCGAATTCGAATCGGTTGATGCGATTGGAAATCTGCATATCACAACCGCCGAAGGACAAAAGTTCCGCGTTGCAGATATTGCGAGTGTGACAGATTCTGCGCGTGATATTGAAAACGGTGCACGATTTAATGGCCAAGATGTTGTTATCGCATCGGTTATCAAGGCAACAGATGGAAATGCAATAAAAATATCGCGCGCGTTAAACAAAGAATTGCCGAATTTTACACGCGATTTGAAATCGCGGTTCCCGGATGCACAAATGGAAATAATATCTGATTCATCTGTTGTTGTTTCAAATGAAACGTCCAGTACAATTAACGGAATAGTGCTTGGTGTTGTGTTGACAATAATTGTGTTGTTGGTATTTACAAGAAATTGGCGTTCAACAATTATCGCAGGTGTTGTGATACCGGCATCTTTGATTGCAGGTTTCTTCTTTGTGGATGCCAGTGGTTTTACAATAAACGCGATGACTTTGTTGGCGTATTCGTCGGCATTGGGAACGTTGGTGTCAAATGCGATTATTTTGATTGAGGCCGCACTGCAAGAAATGCGCAGCGGCAAAGACCCCGAGGCCGCCGCGTTGGACGGAACCAAAAAGGTTGCGGTTTCTGTGTTCGCCGGCGTTGGAACGAACGTTGTGGTGTTCTTGCCGTTGGCGTTTATGGGCGGAATTGCCGGTAAATTTATGTTGCAATTTGGTATGACGGTTGTTTATTTGACGGTGCTGTCGCTGATATTCTCGTTCACGTTGGCACCAATGATGATTGCCAAGATTTTACGTCTGCCGCGGATGCGACACATATCAATCAATATGGCAAAACGTTCCCCAATGGAAAAATGGTTTGCATATCAATATAAACATTCGGGTCGCGTTATTTTGATGGCGGTTGGGGTACTGATTGCGTCGGCGTTTTTAATGCGATTCACCGGAAATGAATTTAGTCCTGCAACCGATGCGAACGAGATAAATATTACCGCACGTGCGCCAATGGGGGCAACATATGAAAAATCCAGGGACATTGCCACAAAAATAGAAAATACTTTGGCAAATTTTCCAGATGTAAAATCAACATCTGTTAAAATCGGTGAACGTGGTCTGCAAAACATTGCGGTGAAAATAAAATTGGTGGAAAAATCAGACCGCCGGCACAGTGATAAGGAAATCGCACGATTGATGTTGCCGGAACTGCATAAAATTCCAGATGCGGAAATCCAGGTCCGCGCGGGCGAGGGGGTATCCAGTGTCATATCGGCCGATATTGTTTTGAATATATTTGGTGAAGATGACGCAAAACGTCAAGAATATGCGTTACGGGCATTAAACGCGATAAATAATATTCCAGAGGTTCAAACGGCGGTACTTGCCCAACAAACGCCGGGTGATGAAATACGGTTTATGCCCGATGCCGATAAAATGGATTTTTGGGGAATAAAAAATTCTTATGCAGGCGGGGCGTTGCGAACGGCGCTGTATGGAAACGATACATATAAATACAAAGAAAACGGCGAAGAATACCCGATTATATTGGAATTCGCACGGCCCTTCCAAGACGCGTCTTTGTTTAATAATGTGTTGCTGAATTCACAAAAAGGTATGGTTGCCATTGCGGATTTGGGTGAAATTAAACGCGTGCCGGCGACACCGGATATTCGTCGGTTGGATAAAAACCGCGTAACCGAAATCGATATCAATATCGGTAAGTCAACCAGTGGTCCCGTCCAACAAAAAATTGTTAAAGAATTGGACCGGATTAAATGGGATGCCGGATACAGTTATGAATTTGGTGGTATGGCAGAAATTCAAAGCGAAACAACCGGTGAAATAGGTCAGGCATTTTTGTTGGCGACAATTTTGACATTTATGTTGTTGGCGGCTATTTTGAATTCACTGATTCACCCGTTCACGATTGCGACATCTATTATAACCAGTTTTGCCGGTGTGTTTATATTGCTGTTCTTGTCGGGGGCATCGACAAACGTTGGTGCGATGTTGGCATTTGTTATGTTGGTTGGTTTGGTTGTGAATAATAATATTTTGGTGTTGGAACCAACAATCGCGCGCATAAGACGTGGGCAAAACCTGAAAGTCGCACTGTGGACCGAATTAAACGCAAAAAAGAATATGGTGTTGATGACTTCTATCGCGGTTATGGCGGGTATGTTGCCGCAACTGTGGAGTGCCGATGGTATGAAATCTGCGATGGCGGCGGTTATGATTGGTGGTATGTTGGCATCATTGATATGGACATTTACTTTGACACCGGCGTTGTTCTTTGCGTTGGAACGGTTGCGCCAAAAATTAAAAAATCGTAAATAATATACGGGGCGTGGCCCCGTTTTTGTTTGATATATTTATTTATATGTATATAATGCGGTGAATAAAAAAGGATGAAAATGTTAAAGCGTGTTAATGTTGTGTTATTCGATTTTGATGGAACATTGTCTTGGCCCGATTCGAATATGGCGTTCGGGCGTTACTGTTTTCGACATTCGATTCGGCCGTGGTTGTTTTTGCCGTTAATTGCTGTTTGTTTTATTGTGCGCATATTTAACCCGGGCGGGCTTTGGTGGCGGCAAAATATTCGCCGTTTTATAACGCGTGATATGGTTACGCGATTCGCGCCGGACTTTATAAAATCGCATATTCGAAACCGATTCGGTTGGGCGGCGGACAAAGTTGCCGATGAACGCGCACGCGGAAATATGGTTGTGTTGTTAAGTGCTTCACCGGATTATTTGATTCCAAAATTGGTGGTTGATATGCGGTTCGATGCGGTAATCTGTTCGCAAATGGATTCGGCGCAGCCGTGGAAATATAAAGCATTTTGTTGGGGTAAAAATAAAGTTGTGATGATGGACGCGTGGGCGCGCGAACATAAATTTATACCAAATGTTATCCGCGCATATTCGGACAGCAAAAGCGATTTACCAATGATGGAAATCGCCGACCAACAAATTTGGATAAACCCCAAAACCGGATTGCCACGATAGTGGTTAGTCCGTCCCGGCACCTTTGGTGCCGCGGCCGCGACGGGTGTAAGTGATTAGTCCCCACTTCGCCAAGGCTTCGTGGGGCAAGGGTTAGTACGGGTGCAGTCGCACCCGTGTTTTTTATTTTCTTTTTCTGTGTATTTATGATATAATGCCTGTGTCGGTGGGTGTTCCGCCGATGGGGTGTGAAGACCCCTGGTTCTAAGTGTCCGTGGGGACATAAAACTCCTCCAACCAAAGTGTGGTTGGAGGGCGGTGAATATATAGAATAAGCCCACTATTTTCTTAGAACATAGTCTTCAACCTCCAACCACTTGAAATATTAAGTGGTTTTTTTGTTCCCCTTCACATTGTGAATGGGGGACCGGCGAAGCCGGTGGGGTAGTGAGAAAAAAATGAGCAAACATTTGGGGGCGTTTTTATTTATATTACTTTCTGTGTCGTTTGCATACGCGGACGAGATGATGATTGATACATCCCGCCAAATGCAAATCGCATCCCTTAAACGAGAAATCAGCGAATTAGAAATCAAACTGGGCGAATGTACCCGCAAGAATAAAAATTGGCGCACTGCGACATGGGTTGGTGCGGCGGGCACGGTTGCGACCGGCACTGCGGCGATAGTGCAGGGCGTAAAGTTAAATAAATTGAAGAAAGAAAACGAATCAGCCGGCAAAACCGAAAAACCAACAACAACGGACAAGAAAGATGAAATTAAATAAAATCATAATTTTTGTCGGTTGCCTAATGATTTGTGCCGCCCATGCGGATACGGTTGATTATATAGATATGCAGTTGGACGCGCAAATAAATGAATTGATATCCCGACGCGATAAATTGAAAAGTGATTTAGAAGCGTGTGAGAAAAACACACGCGGATTCAAGATTGCGGGAATATCGACACTGACCGCGACGGGTGTTGGTGTTGTTGGAAATATAAAACTTGCACAAGAAATCGAGAAACAGAAATTACTGAAAGGCCGGGGCGGTGGTGGATATGCCGGCGGTGGTTCCGGCGGGGCTGGCACGGTGGCAGATACCCAAACGCAAGAACAACGCGATGAATCTTCGTGTAACGAATTTGTAAAATTGGGTATTGAACCGCCAGAAGAATGTAAAAAATAAAAAGGAGAAAAAATGAAAAAAACTTTGTTGTCTGTATTGGCGGGCGTTGCCGTAATCGGTTCCGCAAATGCGGGAATAAAAGAAACCTGTTTAGAACATCCAGATAAATTGGTTTGGGTGGAAAAGACACAACGTTGTGTGCCAATCAATCCGTGTAAATCTGATGATAGAGAAATAGTAAATGCTTACTGTGATTATTTCTTTGAATATAGTGATATGAAAGATAATATAAAACGTGAAAAGCTCATAAAAAAGTATTTAGGCATCGATAATATACATGTTAGTATTCTGGAGTCGTATGCCGATGGGTATGGTTTTGAACAAGGGTGGTTGGCTGTTAATTATAATGGTTATTATAAAGTGTTTCCATATGGGAATGAAACAGAATCGTATGGGGTGTTTAGCCCGCATTGGACAGCGTGCATTCTTTACGGTGGTTTTTTTGATTACAGTATAGATGATAATACAAAAACTTATTGCAAGAATATAAATGCTTCAACGTGTCAAGAGCTTGCTCAATTTGTTTCAAATTTAGAAAATAAGAGTATTAATTATAAATATGGGTTTGATGAATATATAAATAAAAATGATGAAATTAAAGCATGTATATTGGAGATTCCTGTTAGAGGGTTCTAGGTAATGTTTTCTTTGAGGTGGGCGAGTCAAAAAACGGTGCGATATGCACCGTTTTTTACTGACCACTAATCACTATTTATCAAAATCCAGTTCTTTTAATTTTTCTGCGCGGGGGGTGATTTTATTTACCGATGTTTGTAATTGTTCTATGTCGGTCTGTGCCATATTAAAGTGCTGTGAAACCTTGGTCGCGCGTTCGGCAAGGCGTGAAAGGTCGGTCAATAACATATCCAATTCCCGTTTGATTTGACCCGCGACACGTTTAATCTTGATATCCGCCAAGACCGCACGAATCGTATTCAATGTCGCCCATAATGTTGATGGTGAAACAATAAAGACCTTTTTGCGCGCGGCGTATTCAACCGCGCCCGGAAATTCACGGTGTAATGTTTCAAATATTGATTCGCTTGCGATGAACATCATCGCGCTTTCGGCGGTTTTACCGGGAATAATATATTTTTCGGCGATGGCATCTATGTGTTTGCGGACATCTAATTCAAACTGTTTCCGGTACAATTCTGGGTTGTCGCCACTTTGCATGCGGGAATAAGATTCCAATGGAAATTTACTGTCGATAATCATATCGCCCGGCGGATAGGGCAGGTGAATTATGCAATCGGGTCGGACACCCGTTTCCATAACAGATTGAAACGCATATGTTTCGGGGGGCATAATGTCTGCAATTAAATCTTCCAGTTGACGTTCGCCAAATGTGCCACGCGCCTGTTTATTGCCCATAAGGATGTTTTTGAAATTTGCGATATCTGCGCTGATGTTTTTTAATTCATTCGCGTTTTGTGCCAACACACCCAAACGTTCTGCCAATCTTTCACGCAGGCGTGTGTTGTCTTCACGCAGGGCCGACATATCTATTTGAGCCGGCCGCATCAATAATGCGCCCAACATCACGATTATAACCGCACACATCACAATTAAAATATAAGTTGTCATTTGGAAATCCTTTGCTATCATTTCATTATAAAAGGATTTATGTATGTTGCAAATGAAACTTTGTGGTGATTTGGTGTTGCGGGAAAAGTGTTCCCCGGTGGACGATATTACCCCAGAGATTTTGAAAAACATGGATGAAATGGTCAAAATGATGCGCGACCAAAGTGGTGTCGGCCTGGCCGCGCCCCAGGTTGGCGTGACTAAACGATTCTTGGTGATGATGAATCCGGAAACCGAAGAAGTTTTCAAAATGATAAATCCGGTTATTACATCCCGTTCGATTGATACCGTTGTTATGGAAGAAGGGTGCCTGTCGGTGCTGGGGCCGGATGATTTGCCGGTCTATGCCAATGTGTCGCGTCCGGCGGTTGTCAGTGTAGAATGGATGGGGGTGGACGGTAAAAAATATGCCGCCGAAATGTCGGGCATAATGGCGCGCATTGTGCAACACGAAACAGATCATTTGGACGGTGTGCTGTTTATCGACCTGTTGACGGGTGCAAAGCGCGAAATGGTTATGCGCAAGGTAAGGCGGCGCAAATGAAAGTTGTTTTAATGGGAACCCCGGATTTTGTTGTGCCAATATTTGATGCCGTGGCAAATCGACACGAAGTCATTGCGGTTTTTACACGTGCACCAAAACCCGTGGGACGAAAACATATCATCACAAAATCGCCGGTGCATATTTGGGCGGAATCGCGTGGGATTCCGGTATATCATAAGCCCGCCGAATATAACTTTGCGCCCGATATGGTGTTCGTTGCGGCATATGGCGCGATATTGCGCGACAATGTTTTGAATTCTGCACCGTGTGTAAACCTGCACCCAAGTCTGTTGCCACGCTATCGTGGGCCATCACCAATTCGCACCGCGATTAAAAATGGTGATGCTGAAAGTGGTGTGTGTTTAATGAAAATGACAAATGAATTGGATGCCGGCGATATTTTAATGTGTAAAAAATTCAATATTGATATTGATGATACAAATGAAACGGTGGAAGACAAAGTTTCGAAAATCGGTGGCGAAATGATTGTTGAATATATGGAAAATCCACAAAAATATCCACCGATTCCACAAAGTGGAAAAATCGTCTATACGGCGAAAACCACTGTATACGACGAAATTATCGATTGGAAAAAATCGCCGATTGAAATACATAATTTGGTGCGTGCACTTGGTGCGGGTCGCACAAAAATAAACGGCATAGATGTTAAAATATTAAAGACAAAAATGAACGGCGACAGGTTGGAAATTATTACTGTTCAGCCTGTGGGGCGGCGCCCCATGGATTGGAAGAGTTTTGTAAACGGCCTGCACGGCGCAGAGATTAAATATGGTGAATAATGACGCGATATAAAGTAATTTTGGAATATGATGGAACGGATTTAATCGGGTGGCAGGAAAACACCCAAGGCCCGTCTGTGCAATCGTTGCTAAAAGACGCAATAGAAAAATTCTGTGGTGCGCGGCCAGATATTGTTGGGGCGGGGCGGACCGATGCCGGTGTGCATGCGGTTGCGATGACGGCACACTTTGATTTAGATAAAGATTTTGATGCCGCAACCGTTATGCGGGCGGTAAATTTTTATTTGAATAATGCACCGGTATCAATATTGAATTGCGAAATTGTGCCCGATGATTTTAATGCGCGTTTTTCCTGTATTGCGCGGCATTATAAATACATTGTGTTAAATCGTTCGGCACGGCCGGTTTTGGATGCGAATCGGGTTTGGTGGGTGCCGAAAAAATTGGATATAGATGCGATGCGCAACGCGGCAAAATTATTGCCCGGCGAACACGATTGGACATCGTTTCGTGCGTCGCAGTGTCAGGCAAAAAGCCCGATAAAAACCCTAGATTCGTGCCGTATAGAGCAAAAAGGTGATTTAGTGATTTTCGAATTTTCGGCGCGGTCATTCCTGCATCATCAGGTTAGAAATATTGTTGGCACGTTGGTTGAAATTGGTTTGGGCGCAAAACATAATATCGCCAATATATTTGACGCGCGTAATCGTTCGGCGGCGGGCGCAACCGCACCGGCGGCGGGCCTTTATTTTATTCGGGCGGATTATGCCACAGACGATTAGACGGTATGTAATCTATGTGGCCCGATTTATAAATTACCGCACCACCATAAATAATTTTCTTGGCACATTTGGTAGAATCTATATCAAAATATGATGCGACATATCGCACGTTTGGGTCCGTGCATATAGCAGTGATATTTTTGGAAACAGATGCAAAATTTGGTAAATAAATAATTTTCCATCCCGGCCGTGAAATGGTGTATACACCGGATTCTTTGGTTAAGCGTTCATTTTCTGTGCCGGTTTTTTCACGATTTAGTTTCTTCCAATTATCAAATGCAAAATAATTTCCACTGTCGCGTGATTTGTTAAACTTTAATTTCCCATTAACTGATGCCGCGATTAGTTTATGGTCGGCAGATATGTAAAATATGGGGCGGGGCGATGACAACCATATCGCAATTCCAATACAAATCAAAAATATTGATATAAATACATTTATGTGTCGTGTGAATATTGTCCGGAATTTATCGACGTTACGCATAAAAATCAAACACGAAAGCCCTATAATCATAAAGACCAGGCTGACATTTGGTGGTGTGCCAAGGCTTAAATTTCCAAATGGTAAATTGGCAATATGTTCCGCAATAGAAAACAATATATCATACACATTATGTGCAAATGCGATTGGGCTGTATATGCCAATCAATGCGCATATTGTCCCAATGATTATGGTGGGCATAAGTATAAAGGAAAACAATGGTAAAAATATCAAGTTTCCCAAAATTCCATATAATGGTATCGTGCCAAAGTGTGCCAAGACAAATGGTGCCGTAAATATGCTTGCAACCAATGCTGTTAAAATTGCAGTATAAAAATACCGGATTATTTTTCGATTCGGTAATGCCGGACAAATAATTGTCCATAACCACAAAATCCCAAATATTGCCGAAAACGATAACTGAAATCCGGCGCGCATAATGTTATATGGGTTTATCAATGCCAATATAATAAATGCCACGGCCGCCATACGCATAGACATCGCGCTGCGACCAATGATGATTGCCAACATAACCAGTGTTGCCATAATAAATGCGCGTAATGTTGCGATGCCACCACCAGATAAAAATACATAACCGACCAATCCAAGCCATGAACATATTGTGGCCGGAATTCGTGCAGGAATTCGCCGGACGATTTTTGGAATACAACGGAATATAATGTAAAATACCATAAACAACCATCCTGCAATTAATGTCAAATGATAACCACTGATTGACCACAGGTGTGCAACGCCGTTTTGTGTCCATATATCGCGTTGGATGATTGGGACAGCATTTTTATATCCCAACAAAAGTGAATTGGCAAGGAAAGATTTTACACGATTCTTGATGGTGTCACGTATGCTGTATGCGCCGGATTTCGCCGTATAGACAATTTTAATGTTTTCGATGTATCCGGTCGCAGTCAGGTTATTAAAATATGCGTGTCGCGCATAATCAAATCCATACGGTACGTTCGCGGGTTTGGGTTTGAACAGACCGCCATCGCCGGAAATAATGTCACCGGGTTTTAATACTATATTGTCTGTCGTGGATACGCGCACAATACCAAAATCTTCTGTTTTAATGTGTATCCTGATTTTTTCATTTGTTTGTTCGGTGTCCAATACTCGTCCGGTTATTTCCAGACCGTGTAAATCGTTTGATAATTGTGGTGTGTTCTTTATATGCGCATAAACACCGGCATAGCCAAATCCAAACAAGATGCACGCTATCAATGCGACAAATGGAATCTTGCGCAAGGATATTATTCCAAATATACCGGTGATTAAAGCAAAAATCAGTTTTTGTAGGTTTGGTTCCGGTCCAATGGAAAAATAACACGCCATTCCCAACGCCAGAAAAATTGGCGCCCATAAAAATACATTTGGTTTTTGTGCATCAATCCAATCGCGCATAGTTAAAATTATTTTCCAAATATAAAATTTGAATTTGTGGTTAATGCAATTATCGCATCGGTATTATCGTTGCTTGATGAGTGTTGATTTATGGTTTTTCCACATTTTTCACATTTGTGCGTTATAACGAAACCGTCGCCCGCCGGTGCCGCGGCAATTGGTGTCATCATTCCGCCACAATTTGACGCACGATCGCCCGGGTTGTTGTCTACGTGTCGTGACCACAGGCAATGTGGACAATGATTTGTATAGCCATTACCAAAAACCATCGCGCCACAATGGGCGCAAACAAAATCTTCGATGGTTTTGGTAAATTTTTTCATCACAGTCCAAGTGCATTACGATACATTTGGGTCAATTCGTCCGTTTCGTCCAATTCGTCCGGGTCCATTTTCCGCAGGCGTATCATTTGACGGATGTATTTTGGGTCGAATCCGGCGGATTTAGCCTCGCTGTAAATTTCTTTGATGTCTGCGGCAATGGCGGCAGAATCTTCGTTTAATTTTTCGATACGTTCAATTATAGACAGCAACTGAGTGTTATCAAGTGCCCCGTGATTTGCGTTTTTCATATATGTTTTCCCCTTGTTAAAATGTACGTTTTATGATATACCATAAATTGTAAAAATCAAACCCGAAAGAGTAAAAAATGTTCAGATTGACGAAAATTACGGCATCCATTGGCCCCAGTTGCGACAGCGAAAGCGTTCTGCGTCAAATGATTTTGGCGGGCGTAAATGTGTGCAGAATAAATTTCAGTCATGATACCGGTGATGTTCAGGGGAATAAAATTGATTCTGTTCGCCGTATTTCGCGCGATTTGAATATTCCGGTTGGAATTTTAGTTGATTTGCAGGGACCTAAACATCGTATTGGAAATTTTGAAACCGAAGAAAAATACCCGATTTCGGTTGGGCAAACATTTACGTTTGATGAAAATCCGGCACCGGGTAATTCCACCCGGGTAAATATGCCGGATGCCGATGTGTTAAAATCACTGAATGTCGGGGACAGGGTTTTATTGAACGATGGTAAAATAGAAATGCAGGTTACAGACGTTGCAAATGGCGTGGTCAAAACACGTGTGGTGCGTGGAACAGAAATTTGGTCGCGACGGGGATTTAACCTGCCGGATACAGAGATAAAAACGTCTGTGTTAACCGACAAGGACAGGGCGGATTTAGAATATGCCATAACAAAAAAACCGGATTGGGTTGCGGTGTCTTTTGTGCAACGGCCCGAAGATATTGCCGCGGTTCGGGATTTTATTACCGCCCGCACGGCGGCACCGATTAAAATTATGGCAAAAATAGAAAGACGAAACGCGGTCGAACGAATCGCCGAAATTGCCGCCGCCGCCGATGGAATTATGATTGCACGGGGCGATTTGGCGGTCGAATTACCGTTCGAGCAGGTGCCGGCAATTTCGCGTAAAATTATTCGTGAATGCCGGCGATTAAATCGGCCTGTGATGATGGCTACGCAAATGCTGGGGTCTATGGTGGCAAGTGAATTTCCAACCCGCGCAGAAATAAGTGATGTCGCAAACGCAGCATATTTGCGTGTCGATTCAACAATGACATCCGAAGAAACAACCATTGGCGCAAACCCGGTAAAGGTTATTGAAACAATGGACAAGATTTTGTCTTATACCGATATGGATGCCATTGAAAATTCGGGTGATTGGACACGCGCAGAGCACGAGAATGATTGGTCGCGTTCAGTGTCATCAATGGCGCATTTGAATCACGCATCGGCAATAATTGTGTTCGCACGTGATACAGATTCTGTAACAATGGTGTCATGTCGTCGGCCCGATGTGCCGATTATCGCCATATGTGATAATGATTTGATTGCGAATCAATTATGTATACTGCGTGGTGTAAAATCTGTCTATACGCCGGATTTGTTCGCATTGCGCGATTTTTCCACGGTTGCAAATATGTTTGATGTCAAATCCGGCAAAATTGTAATTGTCGATGGTGACAATGTTAGTTTGCGTGATTTAGATTAAAATTTATTTTTCAAAACTGGATTTTGTTGGGAATTTCCATTCAAGCCACTTTCGATTGTTTTCACGCATTTCATCGGTTGTTATTGCAGTGTCGTTTATACAGACAATCGGTGGTGTACGTTTATATAAATTTGCCTTGTTTGCATCGGTACAATAACACGGCGAATTTTTAATGCACCGACAATGAATTGCGTTATATATTTTATTCCATAATTTGCATTTTGTTTGTTTATAGTTTCGGGTGCGGATGAATTTTGCGGTGCCGTGTATCTTGTCGTACAGGTTAAAAATAATTCTTTGAATTTGATTGCCGTGGCGAAATTTATCAAATAACTGTAAATCAATATCACGTTTTATAAGTGGGTGATTGCGGCAATTTATAACTGTGGATTTTATATATGGATCAATTCCGTGTGATGGCAGGTATGTAAACAGTTTTTTATTAAATGTTTTATATATTTTTTGTTGCGCGATGGTTAATCTTTGCCGGTAATCTGTTTGTTTTTCTAATGCGAAACCAATGCATTGAATAAATTTATGTGATTTATGGTAACGGAAAATCGCGCGCCCCCGGGAATCAAAAAAGAAAGACGGGGCAAGCGGGCGTGCAAAAAACATATCGTCATTTGATAATAAAAAATGTTCTGCCAGATTAGAGATATTGCCGATACACATTTCAATATTGTCGGAACAAAATGTCGGCATTGCATAGTTTGGCATTATGTCTTGATGTGGGATAATTGTAATTTTTGGATGTTTGGTGTTCAGCCATTTTGGAACCTGGTTAAATCCGGTAATAATATAAATATGATTTATCCACGGAATGTATTTTTCCACACTGCGCAGGGCGTATTTTAATTCATCGTTATCGCGCCAACGGGCATCCACGGTCGCATCGGGCGGCAGGTTTGTTTTGCCGCGTTCGCCGGCCAGATATTTTTCTTTTTCGCGTTGCCATTTTTTATCGTTACCATCAACCCACATATAAACTAAATCTATTTTTTGCATTTTATGACTCCTGATATTTTTGTGAAAAAAAACTGCCAGAATCTTAATGGCAGTTGGGGGAGTTCACAAAATCACAGAAGTCAGTAATCCCGTTGGCTTTTGGTTTGCACCTGTTGTATAACCAACGCCCCCCCAACAGCAAATTGGGGGTGTGGTGTAAATCACCACGTGGGAAAAACAATAACTGTTAAATTATTGCGACTTCCGTTTTGGACTTGTGAAGGTCCCGAAACTTTTTCCCATAAGATTCCAAAAAATATGATAGTTTAGAATAATGCCCAGAGCAAGTTTTTTATTTTTCAATCGGTGGAAAACAATCACCACCATCGGTTGGACAACAATTAAACCCGGCTTCACCCATATCTGTATATGTTTCACCCGGACAGCATCCATTCAAATCTGGGGCGGCATCGTCTTTGCACAGATATTCCATTGTGTCTGTCCATTCATATTTTTGTCGAACAACGTGGGCCGTGACAAACGCGGTAACAATGGCGGTTAAAAGGCACGCGATAAAGATTTTATATATCGTTCTCATATTTACATTCCCTCTTTTTTTATTCATTTATTTCAACAGAATCTATATATGTGCGTTGAACATTTTCCAATGGCACAGGTGCATAGTTTTCCGCGGTGATTGAAAATTCACTGTCTTGATTTGGTAATATCGTTATAGATGAGAAAGTCGTGTCCGGTGTGGCAACACTGTGATTTGCACCATATGTTTTTGCGGTATATTTTCCGCGCAGGCGTTCCGGTATGTGAATATATTTCATTGGGTTAACGCCATCGGTCATCAAAGACATTGGTTCGGCGGGACTGATATAATTTGCCGTAGATGTGTATATTGGAATTGTGAACGCGGCGGCGGGTTGTTTTACGGTTGTTGTTGTGCCATCGCCATTGATGCGTACGATTCGCAATGCGCGTTCATTTGAACCACTTGGGCGCAGACGGAACAGACCGTTCGCACCTATGTAGCCACTTTGATTCATCAGGTATGCCGCCGCGTTGTCGTGTGCGCGCACGGCCCCCAGTGCCAATATTGTCGCATCATAACCAATCGCCGCAAGGCGTGTCGCCGGCGTGCCGGTTGCAGATTGATAAATATTCGCAAATTCTGCGGGTATTTCCGGCATTGTTGCAAACATCGCGCCCGTCATTGCAACATCGTTTGCAATATCACCGTCTTCCCATAATGGGGTGCCATAAAATCCGGCATCACGTGCACCCAACCCGTAATAGCGCAAGAATGATACCAATGATTTTGTATCATCGCCCGTTCCCATAAATAATATCGAATCGTATGGTAAATCGCCCAATGTATCGGTACGATTTATGTTTTCTAATTGTTTTGCAATATTTGTGCGTTCGGTTGCCGATAAATTTTCTTTGTTTAATATGTCCGCCAAAATTTCTTTGGCGCGGGTGTTTGCCGCGTTTCGTGCCGTATACATCGCCGCCGCCATTGCCGTTGATTTAATAGATTCTGTGTCGTGTTCATTATAATAAAACACACCG
Organism: Candidatus Enterousia sp.; assembly: GCA_045546075.1. Classification (GTDB taxonomy): domain Bacteria; phylum Pseudomonadota; class Alphaproteobacteria; order Rs-D84; family Rs-D84; genus Enterousia. The sequence continues at coordinate 38,583 of JAZQCF010000001.1, read as the reverse complement.
GTATTTCGTATGTTATATGTTCCGGTCAAAGATTTGGCCGCACCCGCCATTGTTCGACCCGACGTATTGTCGGGTGCAATGATTATAAATTGTTTTCCGCCACGTGCACGCATTTCGGTAATGGTTGATTCAATCGTGTTTGTTGGCAACAGTGACATACTGAAAACCCCGTCCCCGACCGCCGATATATCGGATGTAAACGCCAATGCCGGTATGTCGGTTGGCTTAATATCGCGCAAAATGCGCGCGTTTTGGGCAAAGACCGGTCCAATAATAACGCCGGGATTTGATGCGACCGCCGTGCGAATCGTTTGTGTCACATCGCCCGAACCTGTGTCATAAAAATCTATGCGTGTGCCGTTTGATGCGAATTGCATTGCCGCCGCCTCAATCGCGGGACGAACAGATTTTCCAATGTTCGCGTTTGGACCCGATGTTGGTAATAATACCGCGATGGATTCAGTTGAATCTGTGCCGTACATATCGTGACTAAAACTGCCGTACTGTAATTGTGCGGGCGTGGATACATTTGCGCGGTCATATTCAGAATACCATCGATTGTGCGTGCCACTGCATCCGGCCAAAATTGCGGATATACATATTAATCGAAATAAATGCTTTATAATATACATTGAAAAATCCATTTTATTCTGTATCATTTTACTACAAAGGATTTAGAAATGCAAACAGGGCTTTACATTGTTGGAACGCCGATTGGTAATTTGGCCGATTTGTCGCCGCGCGCGATTGATGTTTTGAAAAATGCGGACATTGTCGCCGCCGAAGATACACGCGTGTTCGGCAAAATCGCATCGCATTTTGATATCAAGACACCGCGTGTATCCTGTCACGAACATAATGAACGTGATGTAATTGATGGTTTAATAGAAAAAATTCGTGGTGGTGCATCGGTTGCGGTGGTAAGTGATGCCGGTATGCCAGGAATCAGCGACCCCGGATTTAGAATCGTTCGTGCCGCACGTGATGCAAAATTGCCGGTGTTTGTTGTGCCGGGGCCAACGGCGGCGGTATCGGCGTTGGTGTTGTCGGGCTTTCCAACCGACCGGTTCACGTTTTGTGGGTTCTTTGATGAAAAAAAATTACGTGAAGACAATAAAATTCGCCATACTATTATTTATTACGAAAGTCCAAATCGTGTAAAATCTGCCATTGCCGCAATCGCACGGGTTATGCCGGAAAGAAAGGTTGCCATTGTGCGCGAAATTACAAAAATTCACGAAGAAACCATTATTGGATATCCGGCCGATTTAATGAATATTGATGACCCGCGTGGTGAAATAGTTTTGGTTATTGCGCCCGCCCCAGAACATAAAATGACAGATGCGGAAATATCGCAAATTGTGAATGATGTTGTGGCAAATTCTACCAAGGACGCGGCGGCGGATTTGGCGGCGCGCACCGGTATATCTAAAAAAGAGGCATATAAACGTATGCTGAACAAAACGGGGGATAAATGATAAAGTTTGTTGGCGGTTTTGAACGTGTGTGTGATTTGCCGGAAACTCAATTCCCGGAATATGCGTTTGCCGGGCGCAGTAATGTTGGTAAATCTTCGTTGATAAATGCAATTCTGGGACAAAGTGTCGCGCGAACGTCGAACACGCCGGGGCGGACACAGACACTGAATATGTTTAATGTGCACGATAAAGTAACAATTATTGATTTGCCGGGCTATGGATATGCGCGTGTGTCGCGGACGGATGCGGAACGATGGCTGGTGCGATTTCAAGAATATATAACCACGCGCCGACAAATGAAAAGACTGTTTATTTTAATCGATTCGCGAATCGGGCCGCGTGATACCGATATAGAACTGATGAATTTTTGTGATTTGAACGGAATACCATACCAAATTGTTTACACCAAAAAAGATAAACGTGTTCGCGAAACAAATCAGGTTGCATTGGATCATATGCAACACCCCGCAATGATTGCCGATATATTGGAAACTTCGGCGGAAAAAAAGCGCGGAATCGAAAGTATAAGGGCGATAATTGGAATTAAATAAAAATATTTTTTGTGTATCGAATCCCGCCAAGATTATGGACGGTCTGTGGCGTGTTATGACCGAATCAGGCGTTCCAATTCCAAATATTTTATTGTTTGTCCCAAGTCGTCGCGCCGCAAGAAGTGTTGAAAAAATGATTGCGGAAAAATCGGGCGGGGCGGCGATTTTGCCACGGATAGTTCCGTTGGGCGAAGGGTTGGATGATATTGCGGATGAAAATTATAATGATACAATCCCTGAATTGGAACGTGTGGTTGTTGTGGCGTATATGATTGCCGCGTTGCCAAATATTCGAAATATTTCCACCGCATTGCCGATTGCGCGAACATTGATTACTATGCAAGATTACCTGGAAAACAGCGGCATAGATATTGCAGATATAGATTGGACAAACTTGGTTGATGAAAAATATGCAAAACATTTTCAGGACAAAGCCGAACTTTTGAATATACTTGCGCGTGCATCTGTTGATGTTTTTCGCGGTCGTGAAACAGATGTAAAACGCCGGAATCGCGATGCATACGCGTGGTGTGATTATGTTAAACAAATGCCGGCTGATGATTCTTTGGTTATTGTCTGTGGTTCCACGGCCAGTGTTCCAACAACGCGTAAATTGATGTCGGTTGTTGCGAATTTGCCAAATGGGCGAATTATTCTGTCTGGGCGGATTTCCGGTGCGTGCAGTGATTTTGAATTGGACACACATCCATATAATGCGGAATATAAATTCTTGTGTGAAATAGGTGTTGATTATAAATCTGTTCAGGAAATTGATGTTGGAAAATCACACATAGATTTTATGAATCGCGCGTTTTCCAACGTATACAGCGATTTTGGTGAATACAATTTATCGAATTGTCATTTGGTTGTTGCCTTGCGTGAGGCCGAAGAGGCCGCCGCCGTTGCCGATATTGCCGCGCGCGCGGTCGCAGAAAATAAATCTGTTTTGATTATAACGCCGGATTCCGCGGGTAACCAACGTTTGATGACTGAATTTGATGCACGTAAAATTACCGCAGATTTTTCCGGTGGACAAATTGGAACTGCAACGCCGGTGGGGCGCGCAATACTGAATGTTTTAGATGATTGGATTGATTCGGGCGCGGATAACTTTCAACAAATATACAATCGATGTGGTTGTGATTTATTTGAAACGGTCGCATATATTGTTGAAAACCAAATGGATAATTTGTCGCCGCGGTTTGATATAGAAGATGCGGCAAGTATTCAAATTTGGACCCAAATAAAACAGTTATCGAACTGTTTAGATGTGCAAAAAATACGGGTTGATATAAATGATGCGCGTGCGTTTATTGCGGACGCGTTATCCGGGGTACGTGTGCGTGGGACAATGAATGATTCTGCCCAGGTTGTTGTTTTGGGAACAATAGAATCACGTATGCAGACGGCGGATGTTGTGATATTGACCGGATTGAATGATGGTATGTTTCCGGCGCGTGGTTATGAAAACCCGTGGCTGCCACGCGCGGTTGCAGACAAAATAGGCCTGCCGTCACCGGATCACAAGGTTTCGCTTATGGCGTTGGATTTTATGAATCTTTCGTGCGGTGCGGATGTGTATTGGACGCGCAGCACTACATCGGGCGGCGTGCAAACGATGGAATCACGTTTTATATCGCGTGTGATTGTGGCACGCGGAAAATTTGATACCGCCACGGGTGCAGAAATATTGAAATCTGTGCGGGCGCGTGATGATACAGACTTTGTCCCACTGGATTATAGCGACCCGATTCCACCGGCCGATTTGACCGATGTATTTGTTACAGAAATTGAAAAATTGATACACAACCCGTATGTGTTCTATGTGCATCATATATTGCGCCTGCGCAAAATTGATGATTATTGGTTGCCGCCCGATGCACGGGATTTTGGTAATTTGGTTCATGATGTAATTGAACACGCGGATTCTACGTGTACGGCAGATTATTTGGTTGCAGAAATGGACGCGCGTGCCCGTGACAAATTGGGGCGTAACAGTTTGATATTCTGGTTTTGGCATCGGCGTTTTGTTGAAATGGCACCGGCGATTGCTGATATGTTGGCACGTACACCGAATTCCAAAAATGAAATTGAAGGTGCCATCAAAATTGCGGGGCGCACAGTTCGCGCACGTGCAGATAGAATTTGGGAAACCGGTGTTTTGGATATAAAAACGGGTTCCGCCCCGAATAAAAATCAGTTATCGTTGGGCAATATGCCACAGTTACCATTAGAGGCATATATGCTGAAAAATGGCGGATTCCCGCCGTATAGGGCGAATCAAGATTTTATGCCGACAATGGAATTTTTACAATTACGCGCCGGGGATGTGCGCCCAATTCAATATGATGGTGCGACCACAAATGAAATGATAAACGCTGCGGTTTTCAAGGTTACAGAACTGTTCAAGGCATATTCATCCGGCAATTTTGGATATGAATATCGTCGAACCGGTGATGTAAAGTATAAAGAATATGATGACTTTGCGCGCGCGGACGAGCGTGATTAACAAATTTTAATCATTAAACCGCAATGGTCGGTTGGTTTGTCCGCCATACGGGGCGATTTGTCTATCTCGCAGGTTTTGATTTGTTTTGCCGCCGCCCGATTCGCCAAGAAATAATCAAGACGTAAACCTTGGCCATTGCCGATTGTATCACGTCCACGATATCCATACCATGTATAGTCAATTTCGTCCGGGTGCATAGTGCGCCAAACATCCATCCAACCTGAATCTATCCATTGTTGCATAATTTCGCGTGCCGCCGGGGCAGAAATACTGGAACCCACATAATTTTTGGGGTTCCATATGTCTTGGTCGGTTATTGCGACATTAAAATCGCCACCGATTATAACCGATTCTTCGCTGTCCAAGTATTGGGATATATAATCGGTAAATGCGCGCATCCATTCCAATTTATATTGAAACTTGGGCGATTCAATATTGTCGCCGTTTGGCATATATACATTGATAATGCGCACGCGTCCGTCAACAACGCATTCCAAGAATCGTGCGTTTGGGTCGCCATAATTCGGCATACCACGAATAACATCTTCGATTGAGAATTTTGAAAATACCGCGACACCATTCCAACTTTTTTGTCCAAAAACCCGAATATTGTATCCGTATTCTTCGAACAGTGTGTGTGGGAAATTTCCGGATTCGACCTTTAATTCTTGGACCAAAATTGTGTCGTATTCGCCGGATTTTAATAAATCCAAAAATGATTCAATGTGTGCACGTATAGAGTTTATATTCAGTGTCAGTATTTTCATATTTGCAATATTTCCTTTTATGAATATAATAGTCTTTGTGATTTATAAAAACAACAAGGATTTTTAGTTATGAATATGTTGGATTTTTTGAACCGTGCCGTAACGAAATGGCCGGACGAATTGTATCTTGTACGCGAGCAGGTTACTTTTGCCGGCTTTATGGATATGGTTCGGCGGCGCGCGGCAACATTACACGCGAACGGTGTTCGTGCGGGTGATGTTGTTGGTATTTTGTCGCATAATATACCTGCGTTTCCAATTACATTGTTCGCGGTATGGTACCTTGGTGGGACGGTGTTATTGCTGGATACGAATTTGACCCCGTTCGAATATGACAATATGGCGGGTATTACCAAGTGTCGGTTTATATGCGCAGAAAAATCTTTCTTTTATAAAACAGATGTTTTTGATTTCTTTGAAATCACAACGGCGGATGGGGATGTGAACCCAAAACTTAAACCTGCCAAATTAAAAGATACAGATATCGCGACATTGTCGTTCACATCGGGTTCAACCGGCACACCCAAGGTTGTGCCGTTGACACACTATAATTTGACCGAATGTGCGAATTCTTTGTTGGATATGCACGAATATTTTGAGGTTGGCGATGTTATGTATGGATTTTTGCCGATGTATCATATCTTTGGTTTCGCGGTGGAAGTTTTGGCGACATTGCAGTATGGGGCGGGGGTTGTATTACAGCCGACCGTGAATCCCAAAGAATTCTTGGCGGATTTCAAACAATATCGTCCGCACGTGATTCCGGCGGTTCCCCGTTTGTTTGAGGTTTTTCGTAACAAAATCATTGATAATATTAAATCCCAGCATAAATGGGTGATGTTTTCGTTCCTTATGAAGAATGCCGGATGGTTAAAGAAAATTGGCCTTGGGAAATTGGTGGATATGGCGCGCAAACCGGTGTTGGATGTGTTTGGTGGACGCGTAAAGTTGCTGATTGCCGGGGGCGCGGCGACCAAGCCGGAAATTGAAACGTTCTTTACATCACTGGGGCTTGGGTTTATCCAGGGCTTTGGTATGACGGAAACCGTTGGACCAATCTGTATTTCAAAACCGTGCAAAGGGCGTGTTCCGTTCGCATTTGGTGGACCGACACGGAATAATTATGTCGAAATTCGCGATAAAAATGCCGATGGTGTCGGGATACTCTGGGTCAAGGGTAACCAGGTGTTTGGTGGTTATATGAACAATGATGCCGTGAACAAGGAAGTGTTTGATGACCGTGGGTTCTTTAATACCGGCGATATGGTGTCAATGGATAAAAATGGCGAATTGCACTTTGCCGGCCGTAAAAAACAGGTTATTGTTCTGGACAGTGGTAAAAATGTCTATCCCGATGAATTGGAGGGGTTGTTTATCACAATTCCGGGCGTAAAAAATGTCGCGGTGTTTGAACATCGCGTCAAAGATAAAACCGTTGCATATGGCGTGTTCAGTGTAGAGCAGGGTATGACCATGGAAAAATTGGCGGCCGAGGTTGCACGTGCAAATAAGAAAGTTGCGTCATATAAATGGGTTACACACTTTGCAATGACGACGGATGATTTGCCGATGACCAGTACGCAAAAGGTCAAACATCATATCGTTCGCCAGAATTTGATTGATGGCAAATATATAATGCGTAAAGAGTAAAAATTCAAATGTGATTGCAAAAACGCCCGGATTTCCGGGTGTTTCTTTGTGCGTTGTGGTCAAAAAAAACGAACGTTTTTGTCCAGTGCTTTTTTAGAAAAAATTATTCAGTAAAATCAACGATTGAAAAATCCGGAAAGTGGGGGGACAAAAACGTTCCTTTTTTGTTACCATTATAAACATAAAACAACGCCGTCAGGCACGACAAAAGAGTCGTCATCCCGGCGCAGGCCGGGATCCAGTTTACGGCAACGCCGTAAACTTGCGTCGCAGACAGTGAATGTTTGTCACGCGCAAAGCGCGTTCCAAATTCCCTGCGGGGCAGGTCCTCGCTGTCGCTCGGCCTGGGTCCCGGCCTGCCCGGGATGACGGTGGAGAGATTAACAAACAAGCAAAAAGGAAAGGAATATGAGGATTTCAATTCTTACCATTGGTGCGGTTGCATCAATTATCGCAATTAATCAGGTTTTCGCGGATACAACCGTTACATCAAAAACCTACGTTGATAACCAAGATGCAGCACTTTATGATGAACTTGATGAAATAAAGCAAAATACTATCCCGGCGGCGGGTGTAAATGACGAAGAAAACGGTGGTGGTGTATCCGTTGTTACATACACCACTGATGCCGGTGTACTTGGTGAACGTTTTATATGTGATGCCGTGACACATGCAGATGGGGATTGTGTGGATGATTATCTGGTTACGCGGGGTGTGTTGGGAAACGTAATTTCGCAAGCTGTTCCCAGGCTGCCGACAAAAAACGTAACCACGAAAACCTGTACCGCGTGGGCGGCCGGCGCGCCACAAACAGATCCAAATTGCATTCTGTGGAATTTAGAAAATACCACAGTTGAAGTTAGTGTATCTTGTAGCAGCGGGACGGATTGTAATGGGTTGCGTTGTACTGGTGGAGGGCTGCAGTGTAACCCAAGTGGTGTATGTGATTGTGGTGGCAGTGTACTGTAGATAGCAATACATTATTTTCCCAAACACAGTTGTGAAAATGTCGCATCCAGGATTTCCGCCGTATTGATTGTGCCAAGTATTTTGCCAATCGCATCGGCGGCATAGCGGACGTGTTCGGCCAGTATATCATAATCGCCGTTCGATTTTGTCATCGCGTTTTCTAATTCGCGGGCCGCGGTTGTCAATAAATCATACGTGCGTGCGTTTATCATTAAAACCGATTCGCCACGTCCGGTAATGTCGTTTATGCGCGTGCGAATTATCTGCATCATTTCATCAAATCCCGCCCCAGTTTTGGCCGATACATAGATTGCATTTTCTATGTTGCGCGAATCGACCGTGTCGCATTTGTTGACAACCAGAATTTCCCCCGGCGCAACCGATGCCGCATCGCCGTTTGGTGTGATAATATGCAAAACAATATCCGCGTTTTCAATCTCTTGGTTTGTGCGTTCTATGCCGATTCGTTCGACCGAATCGGTGGTTTCACGAATGCCCGCCGTGTCCGACAAATTTACCAAGAATCCATCTATATCCAGGTTCGCGGAAACCACATCGCGTGTTGTGCCGGGCGTGTCGGAAACAATCGCGCGGTTTGCACCAACGATTCGATTAAACAGCGAAGATTTACCAACATTTGTTTCGCCGACCAATACTATATTCACGCCGCCACGAATTGCACGCGCGGTTTTATACTTCGCCAATGCGGCGGAAATCGCCGTATAGAGCGTTTTTATACGTTCGTAAACGGTGTGTTCTATGTTCGCCGGCAAATCATCCGCCGGGTAATCGGTCATTGCCGCCGCATAGGCGGAAATTTCCAATGTTTGTTGCCGCCAATCGGCATAAACCGCACCATCGCCACCCATCATAGATTTTAATGCCGCGGCGCGTTGTTTATCGGTTTCGGCATCCAGCAGCGCGGTCAGTCCGTCAACATCTGCCAAATCCATTTTGCCGTTATAAAACGCGCGCCGTGAAAATTCGCCGGGGGTTGCAATGCGCATATCGTGTGCGCCCAGGAATTCAAATATTTTATTTATAACCGCCGGCGCGCCGTGCGAATGAATCTCTATGACATCGGTGCCGGTAAAACTGTGCGGGGCGGCAAAGTATATAACAACGCATTGGTCAATTATTTCCCCCGCATTGTCGGCCAGGTTTGTAAAATATGCATGCCTTGGTTTGATACCGTCGCGCCCAATAATTTTTTGTGCAAAGTCTTGTAATTTGTTGCCCGATATGCGAATCACTGCAACGCCGGATTTCCCATGCCCGGATGATAATGCAAATATTGTATCGTTATTGTTCATATTATTTATTTCCACTTATTTCCCGTAATGCCATGGGGACCAGTTTTGTTATGTCTGCGGTTGGGTTTTGTGCAACCAATTTTTGCGCCATATCGATAATATCCATACGCCGGTATCCCAATGATTCCAACGCAGACAGCAAATCCGGCAACGCACCGGTTGATGATACATCGGGGGTAAACAGGCTTGCAGACGCGCCCGCAACGCGTGATTTTAATTCAACGATAATTTTTTCCGCCATCTTTTTGCCGACACCCGGCGCGGTCGAAATCGTTTTCGCGTCGCCCGTTGCAATCGCGGTCATAAGTGTATCGGTCTTTATCGTTCCCATTATAGACATCGCAACCCGTGGGCCAACACCCGACACGCCCGTCAACATATTAAACAAATCGCGCCCCGATTGGTTCATAAACCCAAACAGACGAATCGAATCTTCGCGGACAACCGTTTCAATCCACATGGATATGTTTGTTCCCAATGTCAGTGTTTCCGGCGTATAGACCATATATCCAACGCCGCCCGTCATCAAAATTATGTGGTCATTGCCAATATAATCAACAATGCCTTGCAATTTTCCAATCATTTGTTATCCTTATGCCATATTATTTTAATCTAATAAAATCAAAAGGTCAAACAAATGAGTGGACACAGCAAGTGGCATAATATTCAACACAAAAAAGGACTGGCCGATGCGGCACGCAGTGGTCTGTTCACAAAATTGGCACGTGAAATTACAATGGCGGCAAAATTGGGTGATAAAAATCCCGATAACAATCCGCGGTTGCGCCTTGCCATTTTACAGGCACGCAAAAATTCTATGCCGAACGATAATATTAAACGCGCGATTGATAAAGCGTCGGGTTCAAACACCGAAAACTATGTTGCCGTGCGTTACGAAGGATATGGCCCGGGTGCCGTTCCCGTTATTGTCGAGGCCCTGACCGATAACCCACGGCGCACAGTGCCAGAGGTTCGTAATATCTTTGCCAAAAATGGTGGAAATATGGGTGAAGAGGGCTCGGTTGTGTTTATGTTCACACGCGTTGGGCAAATATTCTACCCATCAACAATCGGTAAAACCGAAGACGAAGTGATGGAAATCATTATGGACGCGGATGCAGAAAACCTGGAAACGACCGAAGAAGGTTTCATTATTACAACCAAGCCGGATGATTTTATGAATGTTCAAAAGAAAATCGCGGACGTGTTGGGCGAACCGGAAAATGCAGAATTGACATGGGTTCCAAATATGCCGATGGATTTAGATGACGAGGCATACGCAAAAATCGAAAAATTGGTTGACGCGTTGGATGCCAATGACGATGTGCAAAAGGTATTCACCGCCGCAAATTAGTGATTAGTGTTAGTGGTTAGTGGATAGTGTGCGGGGCGTTGCCCCGCATTTTTATTTTATAAATTTTTCAAATTGGGTTGTATTGGCGTGGGCCAGGGCGATTGCGATGGCATCGCTTTCGTCCGGGGTTTTGGGATTCGCGCCCGGCAACAATATGCGCACCATTTTATCGACCGCCGTTTTATCTGCATGGCCTGCACCGGTAAGAATCTTTTTAACACGATTCGGTTCATATTCAAATACCGGGATATTTTTAACAGATATCGCAACCATTGCCGCCGCGCGCGCGTGACCCAAAATAAGTGTTGTTGTTGGGTTTTTATTTACAAATGTTATTTCCATACTGGATTCGTCCGGTGAAAACGCATCAACCAATTTTGTGACTTCGTTAAAAATAATGGCCAAACGTTCGGGTAAGGGACCGGTCTTTTTTGGTAAAATCACACCGCTGGCAATATATTTGCGCGCATTGCCGTTTGTTTCAATTACCGCCCAACCGGTATGTAAAAGTCCGGGGTCAATACCCAAAATTCGTTTTGCCATTTTTATTTCCTGAAACTGATTTTTGCGACACAGTCTGTACCAAAATATTTGTTGATTTGTTTTTTTATATCGTCTGTCATATACGATAATTTTAATGTATACGCCGGATTTCGTGGCCGCAAGACGATATTATATTCGCCGGTGCGTGTTTTTTTTATCGCGCAAATGTCCGCCATATTTGATATTTCGGGCCCCATTATTTCCGGCCATCGTGCAACCAAATCGGAATCAGACGCGCGCACGCCAAATATTTTGAACAGACCGCCCAGTGCGCCCGCAATACTTTGCGGACGTTTTATGCGTACCGATAAATCTTTACTTTTTGGGTTTGACATAACTGTATTCTTTCGGCATTAAAATATACATCTCGCCCTGGGCGTGTTGGCCGTGGGCATATTTATATGCTTCGTCGCCTTTGCCAAAGAATATATCGGCACGGACGAAACCGCGGATGGCGCTGCCGGTGTCTTGGGCGACCATTAAACGTCTAAATTTTTGTCCGTTTGACAGGTTTGTATCGATGTATACGGGTAAACCCAACGTATACAGCGAATCGTCCATCGCAATACTGCGAATTTTCGAAAGCGGTGTGCCAAGTTTACCAATCACATCCGGCGGGACCGATTCATAGAAATAGACATAACGTGGATTGTTATAAATAACTTCTTTGGCAAGTTTTGGATTCTTTTTCAAATGCGTCCAAACCGCATCCGCCGAATATCCGCCATCGGGCCGGATGCCCCGGTTGCGTAATTGTTCACCAATGGATTTGAACGGTAAATCATTTACGGCGGCAAAGTTCAATTTTACCATTGTGCCGTCCGCCAGTTTTAACATACCGCTGCCCTGGATTTGGATGTTTTGGACATCAACAATGTTTGCCCAATACAGGACGCGACCAATTTTGTTTTCAACAATTTGCTTTTTGGAAACACCCTTGTAATTACGTCCATCGGTTGGGATGCCCATTAACGGTTCGTTGCATTCGGCCGTCTTGGTCCGGCAACCCGGAATCACCGGCGAATAGTATCCGGTATATGTCCCCTTGCTGGTTCCGTTATCGTTATAGATTTTATATGGTTGGAAATTCGATTCGAACCATGCGCGAACCGTTGCAACATCTGCACTGGCACTGGGCAACATATTACATTTTTCTTCGAACAGCGCGCGGTCCGGAACAACGCGGCCTTTGTATTGAATTTTCGCCTTGCACGAATTACGAAACGCCTGAAGCGCATAGCGGACATCGTCTTTTTCCCAATCCGGCAGGTCGGCATAAGATACTTTCTTCAAATTTTCGCCCGGGACGACCGAATCGTCCCCACTGTGCGTTGGTGTCGACAGGTCGCACGATGCCAAAAACAGCCCGCACAATCCACATATCGCACCACGCAAAATCCACTTAAAAACATTTGTTTGCATTTTATTTATTCCCCCACTTGTAAAATTTCCCTTCTATGCTATATTATCATAAAACGAGTCATAAAAAAAGGAGCAATCGCAATGGCAAAGTTCAATATTATATCCCAATTCCTTAAAGACATTTCTTTCGAAAGTCCAAATGTCCCAGATTTATTTTTTAAGCAGGATAATGGCCAGGCGGAATTGGAAATAAATATCGATATGCAGGTCAAAGGTTCGGAAAAAAATCTGTATATGGTTGATTTAATTACAAAAATTCATTCAAAATTAAAGGCCGATTCTAAATCTATATTCTTGATTGAGGCAACATATACCGGTTTGGTTCAAATCGATGAAGCCGAAAAAGATGAAGAGGCCAAAAAACGTACTTTGTTGATTGATGTACCGACATTGTTGTTCCCATCTGTGCGCGCATTGGTTACACGCCTGACCGCAGAATCCGGATTCCCACCGTTTGCGATGCAAATGGTTGATTTTGCCGATATGTACGAAAAGCGCAATCAGCAAAAAGCATAAAGTTAAAGTTGCTTGTTAATAAACGCACCGGGTGGTGCGTTTTTTTTGCTGGGTTTTGCGATTCGGGTTATTTTGTGATATTATTATCATAAGGTTTTTTGGGGGGAGAGATTTTATGGCCAAAGATAAATATATTTCTGGGCGCGGTTCGATAAGCGGCTTTTCTTTTGCGAATCTGGGGATTTTTACCGGGTTTGCCGATGGTATTTATAATGCCGTGTATTCTTTGGTTATATTGGAAATTTTCAAAAGTTCCGCGATTGTTGGTATTTATGTTGCGATTTATTCTGTGTTTTGTGTGATTGTGGGCCTGTTTGCCAAAGAAATATTCCGCCTGTTTTCCAAGGTTCGGGTGTTTTACATGGCGTTGCTGATGCTTGTTATATGTTATGCGATGATGGGATTTTCGGTTTTGCCACGAACGTTTATTGTCCTGGATTATACCAGTGGTTTCGCAATTACATTGACGGCGATGCTGATACCGTTATTTATGTCTGATTTTTCGGGGGATACGGGTATGGCGCGGTTGAATGCGCGGTATCATCTGTGGGTTAATGTGGGGGCGTTATTGGCACCAATGTTGGCGGTTATGGTCGCAACCAGATTTGGAAATCGGTCTGCGTTCTTTTTGTCTTCGGCGATTTATATGGCCGCGTGGTTGTTCTTTAAGTATTTACGATTAAGCCAGGAAGATAAACAGATAAAACCGGTAAATCCACGCCGCACCGTTAGGGCACTGATTCGTAACGCGGCCGAATTTTTCAAAACCCCGGGAATGTTGCGTGCGTATGCGGTAAATTTTGGTTTTTATTCTTTGCGCGCGATGCGATACCTGTATGTGCCAATCGTTGTGATAGAAAACGGATTTTCCAAAGATACATTGGGTTTAATTTTGTCTTTGGGAATAATTCCGTATTTGTTGTTATCCGATGTAATGGCGCGCCTTGTGCGGCGATTCGGTAAAAGAATATGGTTGGTTTTGGGTTTTGGTTCGTTTGCGGCATTTTCGGCATGGGCCACGCTTGCAACGGGATTTCCGGTTTTGGCGATATTTGTTCTGTGGCAGATTTCGGGTGCATTGATGGAACCTGTACACGATTTGTTGTTCTTTGACAATGTGCCAAAAAATATGCAGTCTAAATTCTATGGTGTTTTCCGCACCAGTGTCAATTTCCCAAATGTTATTGCACCTGTTGCCGGTGCGGCGTGTATCGCTTTCTTTGGTACAACGTCCGCGGTGTGGTTGGTCACGTTTGCGATTGGGGTATTGTCGGTTGGGGTTTTAATGGCGAAAAAGTAATTGCACCCTGGATTTTTTCTTTGTATTATCCTTTTAACAAGAAAGGGGTTTATTTATGGCAAAGAAAGAAGCGGCGGCGACACCGGCAACAAAAAATCCGGCATTGGAATCTGCGCTGGCACAAATTCAAAAACAATTCGGTAAAGAAGCAATTATGAAAATGGGCGATGGTTCCCAACAGAATATCGAGGCGATATCGTCCGGTTCTTTGGGGTTGGATATCGCGTTGGGAATCGGTGGATACCCGCGTGGTCGCATCGTTGAAATATATGGCCCAGAAAGCAGTGGTAAGACAACACTGGCACTGCACGCCGTGGCCGAGGCACAAAAGAAAGGTGGTACGTGCGCGTATATTGACGCAGAAAACGCATTGGACCCCAGTTATGCGAAAAAACTGGGCGTGGATGTTGCAAACCTGATTATATCACAACCCGATTCGGGCGAACAGGCGTTGGAAATCGCTGATACGCTGATTAAATCGGGTGCGGTTGATGTTGTGGTTATCGATTCGGTTGCGGCGCTGGTGCCCAAGGCGGAATTGGAAGGCAATATCGGCGACAGTTTTGTTGGCACAACCGCACGTTTGATGAGTCAATCGTTAAAAAAATTGGCCGGGTCTGTTTCACGCAGTAATACATTGTTGATATTTATTAACCAGATTCGTATGAAAATTGGTGTTATGTTCGGCAACCCAGAAACCACCAGTGGCGGTAACGCGTTAAAGTTCTATGCGTCGGTGCGCCTTGATATTCGCCGGACGGGTGCAATTAAAGACAAAGAAAATGTTATTGGTAATGAAACGCGTGTCAAAATTGTTAAAAACAAGGTAGCGCCGCCTTTCCGGACCGTTGATTTCAAAATTATGTATGGTGAAGGTATTTCCCGTATAAGTGAAATTCTGGATATGGGTGTGAAATACGATTTTATCGACAAAGCCGGCAGTTTTTATTCATATAACAATGAACGCATAGGCCAGGGCGAGGCGAATGCCCGTCAATGGTTGCGTGACCATCCAGAGGCGCAAAGTGAATTGTTGGATAAAATTATGGCGCGTGCAAATGGAATCGCCGAAGAAATGACAACCGGGCCGGTCGATGACGATACCGATTCGGTTGATGCAGAATAATTAATTACCCAAGGAGGTAAAAATGGGAATTGCACGGACGTGTGCGTTGGCCAATATAATTGTGCGTGCACATATACTAAATTGGTTTTGGCGCGATCGTGCCACGCGTCGTGCGGTGCGTTGTGAAATACTGGCCGATGCAATTCCCAAATATTTTCGGCGATATTTGCCGGCCGCGGCGGGGGTTCTTGAACGCCGGGTGGTAAAAGACGATAAGAATGAAAAAATTTTCACCCTGTGGCTTCAGGGCGAAGATAAGGCACCGCCGTTGGTCAAGGCGTGTTTTTGCAGTATTCGCCGGCATTGCAGTCAAGAATTGATAGTATTGGATGAAAAAACGGTTTTTGACTATATAACTTTGCCGGACAAAATTATGGAAAAACGGCGTGCGGGTAAAATTAAACACGCGCATTTTGCCGACATCTGTCGTGTGGAATTGTTGTATGAACATGGTGGCATTTGGTTGGATTCTACATGCTTTGTTACCGAACCGATTCCAGATTGGATAATCAAACAAGATTTCTTTGTGTATATGGCCGGACAAAAAGTGGGAAGTCCATACAGTTTTATGCAAAACTGTTTTATACGTGCACGCAAAGGTGCATATCTGTTGGACGCGTGGCGTGCAATGATGTTGGATTTTTGGATGCACGAAAATCACAGTTTTGATTACTTTATGCATCAATTATTATTCAAAACATTGGTTCAAAATGATGTGCGTGCAAAAAAATATTTCGATAAAATGCCGCACGTTGACCAAGACCCAACGCACGCGCTGTGGTGGGCGTATGGTGACAAACCATTTAATCAAAAAACCTTTGATAAGGTTACATCAGGTGCGTTTTTTCAAAAGACCACTTATAACAGTCCATGGGTTAAAAAGATAGAGGCCGGAACGTTTGCCGATGAAATGGTAAATAAGATGTGAAAGGAAATGCGTATGCCAAAAATATCTGTAATTGTTCCTGTGTATAATGCCGAAAAATATTTGGCGCGTTGCCTGGACAGTTTATTGGGCCAGACATTTACAGATTTTGAGGTTATTTGTATAAACGATGGCAGTGTGGACGATAGTCAAAAAATACTGGATAAATATGCGGCACGCGACAAACGTTTTACCGTAATAAATAAAAAAAACGCGGGTGTTTCGGCGGCGCGTAATGATGGAATTAAACGGGCACGTGGCGAGTATATTCATTTTATGGATGCCGATGATGTGATTGATGATGAATATTATGCACTGATGATATCTGGGGCGCGTGGCGCGGATATGGTCTGTTCAGGCTTTGTTTCAAACAGTAAATATTCATCAAACCTTAGATATAAACGGTTTCATAATTTAATGGGTTTATTCGGCAAATTATTTTGGACCCAGGCATTGGTAAAATCTTTTGTTTGGCGGTATTTGTTTAGCACGGATTTTATTAAAAAAAATAAACTGATGTTTGATACGTCACTGATATCCCAAGAAGATGCGATATTTGTTTTAGATGCGATTGCCGTTGCAAACCGGGTTATCATTGTGCCAAATGTTAATTATCATTATATATTTAACGACACATCGGCATTGAATAATCGGGATGCGGCACACAGACGCAAATTAAAAGAACAATACAAATTTGCAAAACAATATAAATCGGTGTATGCCAGGAAACACAACGTATACACGTTATGGGTATTTAGAAAATTTATAAAAATCTTTCTTTGATTTTTTGGGGGTGCATATGGCAAAAATATCGATAATTATACCAATGTATGCGGTTGAAAAATACCTGAAACGGTGTTTGGACAGTGTATTGAACCAGACCTTTGCCGATTGGCAGGCCATCTGTGTTGACGATGGTTCGCCGGACCGGTCGGGGGAAATCGCCCAAGAATATGCGGCGCGCGACAAACGCTTTGTCGTTATTCACCAGAAAAATGGTGGTCTGTCGGATGCGCGTAATACGGGTATGAAATATGCAACCGGTGAATATGTAATGTTTTTGGACAGTGATGATTTTATTCACCCCCAGACAATGGAAATCACATATTATATGGCACGGCGTGATAATGCGGATATTGTTGCATTTACGTATGACCATATTTATCGACCGCGTTTGATGGTGCGGCATTTCTTAGGCCTGAATACAAATAATGTTGTACCGTGGGGATTTGGTAAAAAGTATAATTTGAAAAAAATTGAATCCCGTGTAACAGATGATATTTTTGAATATGCAACCGAAAGTACGCACAATGTCAAAAACAAACGTTGGGCGGTTAAACATTGTCAGGTTTGGAAAAATCTGTATCGCCGTTCACTGATTGCAGACATACCTTTTATCAAGGGGATTTTATTTGAAGATTTTCCGTGGTGGGGTGCCGTTATGCTGAAAAATCCACGTACAACAATTATAAATTTACCACTGTATTATTACATACCAAATTTTGGTGGAATCGTTTTGTCGGCGAAACAGTTGCGAATGATGCAATCGCTGTGTACGGGGATTTCCGCCGTATACACGTTGTATCGTGATAATGCGACCGATTATCAAATGAAATGCTTTGGTGAAAATTTCTTGTGGCATTTTATATGGCGTGCATTTAATAAAACAAAATACCTTGAATCCAAAGCAGAAAAATCCCAGGCGCGTAAAATATTACAAGAACTGAAATCAAATGGTGTATTGGATAATGTGCCAAATGAATTTTTTGAGTTACGAAACAAGATTTATGAATATATCGCTTAAACTGGTATTTAATTGAATTTTATGATAAAATACCCATGTGGTGTACCATTAAAAATATAAAAAGGATAAACAAACAGAGATTTTGACGCATCTGTGTGGTGCTTAGGTTATTGGCGCAAAATTTTGAGGAAATTTTAACCCAAGAGGAATATTTTTATGCAACAAGCGATATCTGTAATTATACCAATGTATGCGGTCGATAAATATCTGCGCAGATGTTTAGACAGCGTTTTGAATCAAACATTTACCGATTGGCAGGCCATTTGTATCGATGATGGCGATCCGGGAAATTCGGGCAAAATTGCCGAAGAATATGCACGTCGTGATAAGCGTTTTGTCGTTATTCATCAGGAAAACGGCGGCCGTGCAGATGCACGAAATATCGGTGTGCAACACGCAAGTGGTGAATATATAATGTTCTTGGATGGTAATGATTTTATTCATCCACAAACAATGGAAATGACATATTATATGGCGCGTCGGGATGATTCGGATGTTGTTTCATATTCTTATGATGATGTTTATAATTTTCGTCTAAAGGCACGACATTTTTTCGGTATGAACATAAACCAAATTACACCGTGGGGAATAAATCGCAGATATGGGCCGGAAAATGTATGCAGTTTGGTGACGAATAATATTCTTAAATATGTAACAGAACAATCGGGCAGCATATTTAATCCAAATCGGCAATGGTTGATTAAAAACTGTGATGTGCGCAAACATTTGTATCGGCGTTCTTTGGTTGCAGATATAAATTTTATTGATGGTATTTTGTTCGAAGATTTTCCGTGGTGGAGTGCCGTTATATTGAAAAATCCGCGCGCGACCATATTGAATTTGCCGTTGTATTACTGCACGCCAAAATTTGATAAATTTATACTGCCCAATGAACGCGTTATAATGATAAATGGATTGTGTGCGGGGATTGAGCAGGCATTTACGTTGTATCACGATAATGCGAACCCATATCAATTTCAAATGTGGAACAAGAAAATTTTATGGTCATATATAAATATGGCATTTGATAATATACAATTTGTAACGGATGCGTCCGCATTGAATATGATTCGTGAAAAATTTTCAAAACTTTGCAAAATCGGTGTAATGGATTTTCCACCCACCGGTAAAATGCGAAAATTACGCCGCGAAATTATAAAGTTTGTTGGTGCGTAAAATCGTTCTATACGCCGGATTTCTTGAAGCGCGTTGGAATTTTTGCGACAATTTTTAACCCGAACATTGCCGGTTTGTCCAGTGCGTATATTGGGCGACAGATGCGCTGAATCATACGTGCAAATTTTATGTATGTTTCACCATGTGCATATTTTTTTGTAACCGCGTTTATTGTTCCGTTTCCACGTCGCCGCAGGTGATTTACCCAATCGGGACCGCGTTTTGTTGCCTTGGTTATCAACATTTTCATATCAACCGCACCAAAGTGCAATAAATACAGATTTTTATCTATGTGAAAGTTTGCGCCGTGAACACTGTGGAAACCACTGCCCCAGCGGGCAGGGCGAAATAATACAACCGGTTTTGTATATCGGGTTGACAGCAGGGCGTATCCGCGTTGTTCCAACATTGGTTTTTTTGTATTCAGTGCCTTTTCGGTATTCATATTTTGCCCAACATCCAATCCCAATCCTGATACCGTTGTTTTGTATTTTAATCCAGATAAATATTCGCCAAGTGATTTTTTTATGTCCGGGTCCACAATCAAGAATTCATCACAGTCACATCCAATAACTATGTCATATTTTTCGAACAGTTTTTCCGCCAGATTTGATATTTCACCAATGCGGTATTTATCGCCGGCTGCACGGGACATTTCCATATGTGGCAATTTTATAACATTTGCCCCCTTTGCATTTTTAGGTGCGTTTTGGTCGTCCCCGTCTAATATGATATACAGGTTCTTTATTCCCAATTCGCGACCATAATATTCGACCCATCGGGATAGAAAAAATTCATCGTTTCGTGCCATTGTTATGGCGGCAATTTTTTTCTTCATTTTTTATCACCAATAATTTTGTGTCGTGCATATTTTAATTTGCGCATAATTATCTTGAAAGGATTTGATGTTATCAACCATTTCATATATTTCGTTCCATATATACGATTCGCGGTTTTTAATATCGCGTTCACTGCACGTTTGTTGGAATGTTTTAATATATATTTAATTTGTCTGCCCGCCGCACCGTTGTGCCGTGTAAAGCACGCGCGCTTAATAAACGGGCAACCGCGATTGAATAAATATTTTGGATAATTGTATGTGGTGCGCCCCCATATTATGTGCATCCCATTCCACGAACAGTTATTCTGTTTAATTATATTGCTTAAACCGTGTTCATATTTAACGGTAACGCGATTCTTGGTTGGTTGCACGGCGACAGATGTTATAAAATCATTAAACCATTTTGATGTGGCAATTTTTTTATTTAACCGCACAAACCAAGATTCCATATATGAATGTGTTCGATGCTTTGATATTATAAGCCCCGTTGCATCATATTTGGTGGATTCCATTTGATTAAACATTTTTTTTATATCTGTTGTTGGACCAAAGACAGAATCATTTACCAAATAAATTTCATCATAATTTTTTAATATGTCGTTATCGCGTGCAAAAGTGTATGCGCGTTTATATGAACCAAAATCATATTCGCCGTGGCGTTTGGCAATCACGGCCAGGCAGTAATTTTTTATTTTATCGGTTTCTATTTTTTTTGCATCGCAATCCATACATAAAATAATATCGCCAAATTTATTTAGTTGTTCGGCATAGTATATAATCGCGTCATCAATGATACCGTTTGCATCATATCCTGCAAAAAGGAATAATCGTTTTGTTTTCATATTTATATTAAATCAAATTTTTTTGATTTTTTCAACATTGTAAAAACACCGGCAAAATGCCGGTGTGGTTTTTATATTTCTTCTTTGCCGCGGGCAAGTTTTTTACGTTTGCCACTGTCCAATTCTTTTTTGCGCAGACGAATTGTCGCCGGTGTGACCTCTACCAATTCGTCGTCTTGGATATAAGACAATGCTTCTTCCAAAGACATTTTGCGCGGTGGGGCCAGGAATAATTTTTCATCGGCGGTTACACTGCGCACATTGGTCAATTCTTTGCCTTTAATCGGGTTGACCTCTAAATCATTTTCTTTGCTGTGTTCGCCAATAATCATTCCCGAATAAACATCAGTTCCCGGGCCGACAAACAATACGCCACGCGGTTCCAGGTTGTGTAACGCATATGTTGCGGTGGTGCCTTTCTCCATAGAAACCAAAACACCCGGACGATATTGGGAAATTGGACCGCGATATGTGTCGTATTTATCAAACACGCGATTCATAATTCCGGTGCCACGTGTGTCGGTACGGAATTCCGACAGGTATCCAATCAAACCGCGTGATGGTGCCGAAAACACTATGCGGGTTTTACCACCACCAGATGCCTTCATTTCGGTAATTGTTGCCTTGCGCTTGGTCATTTTTTCAATAACAACGCCACTGAATTCATCGTCAACATCGACAACAACTTCTTCGATTGGTTCCAGTGTTTCGCCGTTTGGACCCGTTTGCATAACAACGCGCGGACGGGATACAGATAATTCAAATCCTTCGCGGCGCATAGTTTCAATTAAAATTCCCAACTGTAACTCGCCGCGGCCGGAAACTTCAAAAGATTCTTTGTTTTCGCTTTGTGTGACACGCAGGGCGATGTTGGTTTCGGCCTCTTTGAACAGGCGGTCGCCAATCATACGCGATGTCAATTTTTTGCCGCTTTGTCCCGCCAATGGCGATGTGTTCACAAAGAATGTCATGGTAAGGGTTGGGGGGTCAATCGGCATTGCCGGAATGGGTTCGGTAACCTCTGGCGCGCACAGTGTATCCGCCACGGTCGCCTTGGAAAAGCCGGCAACAACGACAATATCGCCCGCCGATGCGGAATCAAGTGAAACCTTTTCAATTCCGCGGTGTTCAATAATTTTTGTAATCTTGGCGTTTTCGATAAATTCGCCGTTCATATTTATCGCCTTGACGCTTTGCCCGACGCGCACGGTTCCAGATTCGATTTTTCCAGTTAAAATGCGGCCGACATATGGGTCTGATTCCAGGGTTGTCGCCAACATAGTGAACGGCGCATCCAATTGGCAACGCGTACCATTACAATCCGGTGCCGGCACATGGTCCACAATCAGTTGGAACAGGGGTGTCAAATCGCGGCGTTCATCGGTCAATTCGCGCACCGCCCAACCATCGCGCCCACACGCATACAGGTACGGGAAATCCAGTTGCGCATCGTCCGCGCCCAATTTATCAAACAGGTCAAATGTTTCGCTTAAAACTTCGTCTGGGCGGGCATCGGCACGGTCAATTTTGTTTATGCAAACAATCGGGCGCAATCCCAATTTTAATGCCTTGGATAATACAAACTTTGTCTGGGGCAGGGGCCCTTCGGCACTGTCCACCAACAGGACGACCCCATCAACCATGGACAAAATGCGTTCCACTTCGCCGCCAAAATCTGCGTGTCCCGGGGTGTCCACAATATTGATTTTATAATCGCGCCATGTAATAGATGTCGGCTTTGCCGAAATGGTAATGCCACGTTCGCGTTCGATGTCGCCACTGTCCATAACACGGTCATCAACGCGTTCGTTTTCGCGGAATGTTCCCGCCTGTTTCAACATATTGTCAACCAAGGTTGTTTTCCCGTGGTCAACGTGCGCGATAATCGCAATGTTTCTTATTTTCATATACATAACCCTTTTTTTGACCCAAGGGTATAGATTATACTATATTTTTACGTTTTCAACAAATTATAGCGGATTTTTTACAAAAAATTGACATTTTGCGCGGGTTTGGTATAAATGGGTTAAAAAAAGAGGTTGCAAATGAATAAATTGCAAGAATTAAGAATAAAAGGAAAATTAAACCGCGTCTTGGCGGAAAAGCCAAATTCTACGGTTGAAATGTATGCCGTCATACGCGCAGTATTGGCGTGGTTTGTTGACACCGCAATGAAAGATACTGGAAAACAGAAATTGGATGCTGCGGGCTGTGATACCGTGGTGAAGTCATTGGCATATATGAATGCGGTCGCAGAAAACCCGGAAAAATATTTTTCACGTGAATCGACAATTGCAGATTGGGATGCGCGTGCGATGGAATATGCCAAAAAACATAATTTACCAATTGGTGATGAATACGATGCACATAATTTTGTGTGGAGTCCCGCAGATGTGGTGCATATAAATACAACCAATGCGATATTTAACAATAAGTTGTCATGTGAATATCTCGATTTTTGTAAATTGGTTATGAATTGGGAATATAACCGCACGTCGGGGAATAAACAAGAATTGGCGGCATCAATGACGCAAGCCCAGGAAATCGTGCGTATAGCGAATAATATATTTTATAATAGTAAAAAACAAAATTTCTTTATGCGTATGGCGGCCATTTTTCGTTCTGCACGCGCACATTAAAAATTGTAATTGTAAAAAAATACCGCCCAAATGGGCGGTGTTTGTGTTTAATGTTTGCCACCGATTTTTGTTCGGCCACCCATTAACGGTTGCAATTTTTTCGGTATGTTCACACTGCCATCTGGGTTTTGATGGTTTTCAATAATCGGCACCAATGCACGGGGCAGGGCGATTCCCGTATTATTCAATGTTGCAACAAAGTCCAGCGTTCCATCGCCACGGCGAAAACGTGTGTTCGTGCGACGTGCCTGGAATTGGCCAATCGATGAACAAGAACCCAATTCGCGGTATGCGTTTTCCGATGGGAACCATGCTTCGACATCGTTCATTTTAACCTTGTTAAAACCCATATCCCCGGTGCAGTTTGCAATTACGCGATATGGTAATTCAAAATCCGCCATTATTTCACACAGGTTGTTTAACAAATGTTCGTGCATTTCATCGCTTTGTTCCGGGGTGCAAAATACATATTGTTCAACCTTGTTAAATTGATGTACGCGAACAATTCCGCGGGTGTCGCGACCGGCGGCGCCGGCCTCTTTGCGAAAGCATGGTGAAAAACCGGCGTATTTAATCGGTAAATCTTTTT
The DNA here is from genome assembly GCA_045546075.1 of Candidatus Enterousia sp. Classification (GTDB taxonomy): domain Bacteria; phylum Pseudomonadota; class Alphaproteobacteria; order Rs-D84; family Rs-D84; genus Enterousia. The sequence goes on along the minus strand of JAZQCF010000001.1, from coordinate 14,269 downwards.
CGGTTAAAATTTCATCCGCATGCAGTGAATTCAAAACAATTTCCGCCGTGCCCGTTAAACAACGGTCTGTGCCCGTCAACATAAACACATCGTCATTCATCACCGATAAATCGGCCCCCATAAAATGCCCGGCGTTAAATATGGTTTGCGGTTTTGAAATAGACGGACATTCGATATATGTGAAACCCTTGCCGATAAGTTTTTGAATTACATATGTTTGCACCGCCAAAGATAATTCCGCCAATTCACCCGCCAATGCGTACGTGCGTGTGCCACAAATATTTGCGATTTTTTCCGGCATCCACCAACCGTTCATATCCAGTAAATCCCATTGCGGCCGCGGGGTAAAATCAAATTTGCGTGGTGTGCCAATACGGCGGATTTCCACGTTTGCGGAATCATCGGGACCAATCGGCGCATCCGCGGATGGAATTTGTGGAACGCGGTGCAACAGGTCGGTAAGGATGGCCTCTTTATCCGCCAATTCGGCCATATCGTTTGCAATCTCTTGACTTATTTCTTTTGATTTCGCAACAAGTGACGTTTTATCGGTTGCCGTTGGAATTTCACGTGAAATTTTATTTTTTTCTGCGGTCTTGGTTTGGGTGATTGTCTTTAATTCACGGACACGTACGTCCAAAGACAATATATCATCCACCACATCTGGAAAATTCTTAACCCGACAGGCATTTTTTACAATGTCTGGATTTTCACGAATAAATTTTATATCCAACATTTTTGCGTCCTTATGTTTTATTGTGCGTTTTTATTCAGGTATGCGATTGCATCCATTGCCGCGGTGCAACCCGTGCCGACCGCCGTTGCGATTTGCATTTTAATATTTGAATGAACATCGCCCGCGATGAACATTCCCGCCGGTAAATTTTCGGGTGCGATGCGCCCCATATCATCGCGTTTAATGTCTTCGGTTAAATAATCTGTGTTTGCCTCGTGCCCAATGGCGACAAAGATTCCATCACATATAATTTGTTCGTCATTTGTTGTTGTTGCAATCAATTCGCCATCCGTTGAATTCGGTCGCGCGGCAATAGATTTTAATTCGGTGTTAAATACACATTCAATATTTTCTTTGGCCGCAACACGGTCGCGCAGGATTCCTTCGGCGCGGGTAAAAGACGATTTGCGATAAATGATTTTTACCGTTTTCGCAATGTCCGCCAAATATAACGCATCGTTCAATGCAGAATTTCCGCCACCGATGACCAATACGGTTTTGTCGGTAAAGAAAAATCCGTCGCACGTTGCGCAGTATGAAACGCCCCGTCCAAAAAATTCACGTGCGCCCGCAATTTCCAATTTTCGTGGGGATGCGCCCGTTGCCAAAATAATACTGCGTGTTTCATATTTGTCGCCGTGCGCGTCGGTAACAACAAATGTGTTATTTTCGGCGTTTTCGATATGTGCCGCCGTTTTCATCACTATCTTGGCACCGAACGATTCCGCCTGGGACCGCATAAATTCAATCAGTTCCAAACCCGAACCGCGCCAGCCCGGATAATTTTCCAGTGTGGCGATTCCCGCCGTTTGACCACCCAATGTGTCACCACCCATAACCAGGGTGTTTTTATTCGCGCGACCGCAATAAATTGCCGCCGTTAATCCCGCCGGGCCCGAGCCCAATATAATAACATCATACATCATTTATTTTCCTTTGTGTGTCTTAACATATCACAAGCACGCGTGGCGCGCCATAAAAAATTGGTTGTTATTCTTGTTTGCCGAAATATTTTTTTAGTGTCTGGTACGCCGATGAAATTCGGGCAAATTCGTTGCCGGCGGATTTATCCCGCGCGGTGTCCGGGTGATGCTTTTTCGCCAATGCGCGGTATTTTACACCAACTTCGCGCCACGATGCCGTAATGGGCAGCCCCAACGTTTTGAATGCGATGGTTATGTCGGCCGGGACAGATTTTTTAGGCGGCATTTTATCAAATGTGCTGCGCCCCGTTATAAAATCGTTCAAGAATTTTATGTAATCGGCGGAATCCTGGGACGAGCGTTTTTTTATTGGTTCGCCAAATGTTTGGCGTTCCCAATCTTCTTCGATTTCTTCGGGACTCATATCCGCATAGAAATTCCAATTCTTGTTATATTCGGCGGCGTGTTCTTGGCAAAAATTCCAATATTCACGCAGGTCACGTGTTTTTGGGGCGCGGCACGTGCCCGCCTTTTGACATCCGGGAAAATCACATTTTTTTATCATTTATTATGAACCTTGGTGTTGGACAATGGGTGGTGTTCGGTAACAACCGCAGACAATTTTTCGGGTAACACGTGGGTATAAATCTGGGTCGTTGAAATATCTTCGTGTCCCAACATTGTTTGTATCGCGCGCAGGTTTGCCCCATGCGCCAACAGGTGCGATGCAAACGAATGTCGCAACACATGCGGTGTTACGCGGTTTGGTTCAATCCCTGCAAGGACCGCGCATTTTTTTAATATCTTGAAAAATCCATCGCGGGTTATATGGCCTGATGCAGAATTTGACGGAAATACGTATTTTGAATCCGTGTCGCCACGCATTTCCAACCATTTCTTTAACGCAATTTGCGCAGATTCGTGAACCGGGACCATCCGTTCTTTGGCACCTTTGCCGTGAATTAACAATCGGTCGCCCAGGTTCGCCGTCATCGGCAATTCACACAGTTCGGACACGCGCAGACCAGATGCGTACAGCAATTCAATCATCGCCCGCAACCGAATAGAAGTGCGCACGTCGCCCGCCGAAGAAATCAATAATTCTATTTCTTGGGTGGTCAGTAACTTTGGCAAAGGTTTCGTTCGTTTGGGCAGTTCAATATTGGTTGTTGGGTTGGTTGTAATGATTTTTTCCAACATTAAAAATTTATAGAAACTGCGCAGGCAACTTGCGCGGCGGGCAACCGAAGATGGACGCACGTTACCACCGGCAAGATATGATTGAATATCCGCCGGCGTTGCGCCCAATAATCCGTTTGGCAATGCCGCATCTGCGTGGTTCAAATCACTTGCGTACGCCACCAGCGTATTTGTGCTGCGCCCCTTTTCGGCGGACATGGCCTCTAAAAATACATCAATATAATTCATAATCTATATATAGTGATTTATTGATATAAAACAACCTCGGTAACCTGTTGGACCGGTGGAAAATATATTATCATTAAAACGACCAATATAATAATCAGTGTCCATATAATTATTTTATTCCGTGTGGTGTGTTTCTTTCGTAATGGCATAGTATTCACCTTTGTTTCTATATTGTATCAAATCCCGTAATAAATACACCCGCCGCAGATATTATAATAAGTGGCGGTGCAATAATTGCCAACAGTGTTGGTAATGTTCCATTTGCACCCAATACACTGAATATGTTTAACAGAAAATATAATATAAAGCATGTAAGTATCCCAAGCCCGAATTTTACCCCAAAACTGTGATTGCGGCGTTGGCGGGTTTGCGAAAACGCAACCCCCAATGTCGCCATTGAAATCATTGTTAACGGTAAAAACAACAGTGTCCAAAACTGAACCAAATGGCCACGTACAGAAATGCCTATGTTGGACATTTTGTTAATGAATTCTGGTAATTTCCAGAAAGATATTTGATCGGGTTGTAAATATCTGTCCAGGACGGTTTGTGGCGTTATACGGGTTTGGACGTGCCATGCGCCGCCGTGTGTTTTTCCATTTGCATCCAGTATACGTGCATTATCACTGGCCAGTCCGGAATTAGATAATGTTATTTCATCTGTATCAATGCGTTCGGTTAATTTGAATTCGTTATTTTGCACATATATTGTCGTGTTAAAGAACACCAGATTATCGCCGTGTTTTTTCATATTTTTTGCAACCAGAGTGATATATCCATCGGGCGATGATTCGCGCAGCCATACCGCATCATCAACCAATTTTAATTTTTCATCTGTGATATTTTTTGAACCCAATTCCACCGCATATGGATTTATAACGGTTGTCGCAAACGTCCCGATTAAGAATGCGCCAACCAAAAACGGTCGTGCCATTTGATACGGCGACAGGCCGGCGGCCGATATAATAATGCCTTCACTGGACCGGGTCAGGGTATAATACGCCACCAAAGTTCCCATAAATACCGCCAAAGGCAAAAACAGTGGTACATATTCAATCAGGCGAACCCACGCATCATTTAATGCGGAAAAAATTGTTGGATTACTGGGCAACCGTTCCACAAATGTAACCGCAAATATAATGCCGCACACAATCAACAATACAAGACCCACGCCGCCAAAAAATCGGCGAAAAAGAAAGCGTGATAAAATTCGTGTTCGTGCCATTTTTTATTAATTTATTGATATCAATCAAAAAATTATAGCCTGTTTAATTCCTAATTGCAAAATTAAAATGAATATTTATAATACCCACGTAAAATATAAGGAAAAAATCAAGATGGATAAGAAACCGATTTCAAAGCAGGGATTTGAGGCCCTGGTTAAAGAATTAAAACAACTGCAAGAAGTTGATAGACCGGAAATATTAAAGGTTGTGCAATGGGCGCGCTCGCTTGGGGATTTGTCGGAAAATGCCGATTACAGTGCCGCCCGTGAACGGCAACGCGAAATTGATAAACGTATTCAATATATTGAAAACTTTATCAATAACGCATCGGTGATAGATGTTGATAATCTGTCGGGCGACCGTGTTGTGTTTGGTGCGCGCGTGCTGTGCGAAGACGAAGATGGAAACCGTATGCAATGCCGTATTTTGTCCGACATAGAATCGGATGGAAAACAGGTTATTTCGTGTACTTCACCGGTGGGGCGTGCGTTGATTGGTCGATGCGTTGGCGATACGTGCGTTGTTCGGTTGCCGTCCGGTGAACGCGAATATGAAATATTGGACATTAAATTCAAAGAATAGGAAATAAATTTGTCGGTACGCTTGTTGCCTGATTACCTGGTCAATCAAATCGCCGCAGGCGAAGTTGTTGAAAATGGCGCAAGCGTTGTCAAAGAAACAATCGAAAACGCACTGGATGCCGGGGCGGACCAAATTATCATAGATGTTGTTGATGGTGGGCGGACACTGATAAACATTGTGGACAATGGTTCGGGAATGTCGCGCGAAGATTTGGCAAAATGTATCGAACGGCACGCGACATCTAAATTGCCCGATGATGATTTGATGAATATAAACTTTATGGGTTTCCGGGGCGAAGCATTACCGTCAATCGCGTCTGTGTCCCAAATGTCCATAGACACGTGCAATGGCACAGATTCAAATGGGTGGCATCTGGATTGTGAAACGGGCGAAATTCGGCCAAGCGATTGGCAAAGTGGCACGCGTATTCGTGTCCAAAATTTATTCGCGAAAACGCCGGCACGGTTAAAGTTCTTGAAAACCGACCGGGCGGAAAATATGGCGGTATTGGATGTAGTAAAACGCCTGGCCATGGCGCGAACGGATGTTGGTTTTGTGTTAAATAACAAATGGCGTTTTCCAAAAAATCAACCGTTGATGGAACGAATCGTTGCCGTTATGGGTGAAGATGTGCGTGGGGCGATGCACGCGGTTTCTGCGGAATCATCATCAACGGGTGGAATGAAATTAACGGGATATATTTCAAACCCGACGTTGCGGCGCGCATCATCGGTGGACCAATTTTTGTTTGTGAACGGCCGGCCCGTCAAAGACAAGGTTTTGGTTGGCGCATTGCGTGCCGCGTATATGGATGTTATGCATGCGCGGGAATTTCCGCTGTGTGCGCTGTATTTAACTTTGCCGCCATCCGCGGTTGATGTAAATGTGTCACCGACCAAGACCGATGTTCATTTTTTGGAACCAAATCACGTGCGCGCGTTTATTATAAAAAGTCTGCGCGATGTGTTGGCGCAAACATTGGTGCCAAACGCGCCCGTTACGAATAACGACAAAATGTCTTTTCGTGGGCCGATTATATCGAACACAAATGCACCGGTGGATGGCGCGGTTCACGCGGTGTTTCAACCACGCCCGGCGGGCGGTGGTCTTTTTACGAATAATAAAAATCCGGACTTTGACAGGCCGTCGCCGATTGTTGCGCCACGGTTGGATACGAAACTGGACGATATTTTTGAAAATCGGCCCCTGGGGCGCGTGATTGGGCAAATCGCAAATAAATATATTCTGGCGGCGACGGCGGACAGTTTGGTTGTTATTGACCAACACGCCGCGCACGAACGCATAACATATGAAAAAATGCGCAAACACGAAATAAAATCTCAACCACTGTTGACACCGATTGTGGTGCAAATGCGCGCCGAAGATGTTGCGGCGATTTTATCGGTTGCGGATGAAATGCGTGCATCCGGTTTGGCGGTGGATGCGTTCGGTGAAGACGCAATCGCGATTTTTGAAAAACCCGCCGATTGGGATATGAATTGGGCAAATGTTTTGCACGACATTGCGGACGAGGTTCGTGCATATGGACATTCGGCCCAGTTAAATGAAAAATTGCATTTGAAATTGGCAAATCACGCGTGCCATCATTCTGTGCGGGCGGGGCAAAAATTGGATATAAATCAAATGGACGCTTTGTTGCGCGATATAGAACGGACCGAACACGGCGGCGAATGTAATCACGGCCGGCCGGTGTATAAATTTATTCCGTTAAGTGAAATGGATACCTGGTTTGAAAGATAGTAACCACTAACCACTTTTTCCTTTACTTTTTGGGCTTTTTTTTCTATTCTGGGGCCATAATAATAAAAAGGAGAAAACATATGGAAGAAGTTCAAGTCGTTGATACTGTCGCAAATTCTGGAAATGTTGCCGCACAAGGGGGCGGTTGGGGAACGTTGTTTGTGTATTGCCTGGTGGTGTTCGCAATCGTATATTTCTTGATGGTGCGTCCAAATAAAAAACGTATGGCCGAATATCAAAAAATGATTGATTCAATTAAGGTTGGTGACCGCGTTATGGCCGCCGGTATCTATGGCAAAGTAAAAAAGATTGAAGATAATAAAATTGAATTGGAAATCGCCAAAGGCGTTGTTATCGAGGTTAATAAAAATGCCATCGGCGCGGTTGAAAAATAAGGGGCGTACGTTATGTTGAAAAAATTACTGGTCGTGTTTGTGGCGGTGTTTGGCGTGTTGTTGGCTGTGCCGACAATGGTGCCGGGCGCATCCAAATATTTCCCATCGTGGATGCATCCAATATCGTTGGGTTTGGATTTGAAGGGTGGGGCACAATTGTTGCTTGAGGTTGATACCGCAACAATGTTCCAAGAAAAATCTGTTCAGTTGTATGACGAGGTGCGCAGTGCGATGATTGACCGGTCCAAAGGTGTGATTCGGTTTTCGAACCTGCGTAACAATGATGGGGTTGTGTCTTTGACGCTGCGCGAAGGCGAAGATATGTCGCATGCCAAGGGACGTTTGAAAAGCGTATTTGGCAACACCGTTGATATATCGACATCGGGGCGGACAATTACTTTATCTTATTCCGATAAACAACGCGAAGAAATGGCCGCCGATGCATTGTCGCGCAGTATAGAAATTGTACGTCGCCGTATTGATGCGCTGGGGACCAAAGAACCGTCAATTCAAAGCCAGGGCGGAAAATATATCTTGGTGCAATTACCGGGTGTTGATAATCCCGAACATATCAAAGAATTAATTGGGCAAACCGCCAAGATGACGTTCCATTTGGTGAACGAAAACGTAACCCCGGACCAGTTGGTATCCGGTGTCGCGCCCGCAGGAACAGAATTCTTGCCGTATATGGATTCGCCGTGGAATATGGTTCCGGTATATTCACACGTAGAAGTATCGGGTGAATCACTGAAAGATTCCCAGGCCGATTTTGACCAAAACAATATGCCGGTTGTAACAACTGTATTTGATACGGCGGGGGCACGGCGGTTCGCAAAACTGACCACCGAACACGTGAACGAAAGATTTGCGATTGTGCTGGACGGACGCGTGCTGTCTGCCCCAACAATTCGTGAGCCGATTCCGGGTGGACGCGGACAAATTTCCGGTGGTTTCACTTTACAGGGTGCAAAAGATTTGGCCGTTCTGTTGCGCAGTGGCGCATTGCCGGCACCGTTACAGGTTATCGAAGAACGCACCGTTGGTGCAGGATTGGGTGCCGACACCATCGCCCAGGGTAAAATTGGTTCGGCGATTGGTGTTTTGTTTGTATTGCTGTTTATGATAATGGTGTATCGCGGTTTCGGTTTAATCGCAGACATTGTTTTGATGGTCAATTTGGCGATGATTATTGGTGTGTCGGCATTATTGGGCGCAACATTAACTTTGCCGGGAATTGCGGGTATCGTGTTGACGTTGGGTATGGCGGTGGATGCAAACATATTGCCGTTTGAACGCGTGCGCGATGAAATGCGGTCCGGCGCAACACCGCTGCGTGCCGTGGATGCCGGGTTTAATCGTTCAATGAAAACCGTGTTGGACGGCGAATTAACCAATTTGATTTGTGCGTTGATTCTGTTCCAATTTGGCGCAGGTCCAATTCGCGGGTTTGCGGTAACGCTGTCCATTGGTGTTATGACGACGTTGTTCACTTGTTTGATGTTGTCGCGCGTATTGATAGATTGGTATATGGGTGGCAAAAATAAAAAAATTGGTTATGTAAGAATTAAAAAGTAAAAGGGTTGTGTTATGAAACTGCATTTTATGAAGTATCGTAAATTGTCTTATTGGATTTCCGGTATTCTGGTTCTGCTGTCGATTGTGTCGTTGGCGGTCAAAGGATTAAACTATGGTATCGATTTTGCCGGTGGTATATCGATGGAGGTTAAATCGGTATCGGCCGATTATGGCGTAGATAAAATGCGTCACGATTTGGCGGCATTTAATCCAGAATTGCAATCTGTGGATAATGATTCTATTTTGATTCGTGTCGGTTTGCCCAAGGGTGCGACCGATGCCGAACAAAATGAACGCGTGCGTGAAATCAAAGACATCTTGGGCAACCGCGTTGAATATTCCCAGGTGCAAATTGTTGGACCAAAAATTGGTGGTGAATTGGTGCGTGGCGGTATTTTGGCCGTATTGGTGTCCTTTATATTGATGGCGGTTTATATTTGGATTCGCTATCGCGGGGGGTATGCAATCGGTTCATTTGTTTCGTTGGTTTTGGACTTTGTTTTAATGTTTGGATTCTTTTCCTTGGTTGGTTTGGAATTTAACCAGACGGCAATCGCGATTATCTTGATGGGCGTGGGGTATTCGATTAATGATAAGGTTGTTAACTATGACCGAATCGACGAGAATATTAAAAAATATCACAAAATGCCGATGGATGATTTGATTGATTTGTCTGTTAATGAAATGTTGTCACGAACATTGATGACCAGTATTACAACCATATTGGCCCTGTTGGGGTTATTCGTGTTTGGTGGTTTGGCATTGCGCGATTTTGCGATTGCGATGACATTCTCGGTCGTGATGGGAACGTTGACCAGTATCTATATATCGAACGTTATTTTGTATCACTTTAATTTGCGTGAAACAAAATATTAATGTTCGGTGTGCGATAAAGAAAGCCAAGGGAGGGAAAACGGATGATAAAAATTATAACAATTTTTTGTGGAATCTTTTTATCCACCCTGGGGGCGTATGCGGGTGATTTGTTCTTTGAAGACGAACCAATCAGGGACGGCATAAATGTCGTCCAAATGTCCCGCGACTTTGCCGAGATTTATGAAAAATTGGATGGTGTAAAGTGGGGCGGTAAAAGTATAAATGTCGCGATTGAAAGTTTGGAAAATATGAACAGCAATGCCCACATCGCCGCGACAGATGAACGTGTTGTGTTGGTTTGGGGCGACAGCATTGTTGCAAACTATCCGCGGCCGGCCGCACGTGATTGGGACGCATTTGGTGAAATTACAACCGCATTGATTTTGAAACTGCGTGAACGCGATGCACGTTTGCGTGCCGCCGGCGATAGCGAGATTTATCGTGCGGCGGTTGATGGTTTAATGCGTGGAATTGATGAAAGTGGACGTTACGTTTTTTCAACCGATGCCGCGGTTACCGATGATGGGCGAATACTGACCAGTGTTGGTATCGAAGGCGCGCGCGATGAACGTGGAAACTTTCGTGTGTTGGGCGTGTACAAGGGTTCGCCGGCCGATAACGCGGGTATATCAACGGGCGATTTAATTGGTGAAATCAATGGCACATTGGTTGCAGAATTATCTGATTCGGTGTTGGCATCGATGATGTCGGGCTTTAATTCTGGAACATTGAAAATGACACTGATGACACCGGGCGGAACGCGTCGTGTTGTTGTTCGTCGTGCGACAATCGTGTTGGCGGATGCAGATGTTGTTTTTATGGATAATGATAACGGCGGTGTTTTGGAAATTGTTGTGAATCGTGTTTCTAATAATGCGGCGGCGATTGTGAACGAGGCATTAAACCAACATCAAAATTTATCGGGTGTAATTTTGGATTTGCGTTCTGCGTTTGGTGATGATGAACGCGCGGCGGCAAAATTGGCGGGTTTGTTTATCGGGCCAAAACCAATTATGCGAATTGTTGAAACCGCCGGCGAAGAATTAGAAATTATCCCAAGTGGCGCGGCATTAACAAATGCCCCGGTTGTTGTCGTTGTTTCAAATATGACACGCGGCACCGCCGAGGCGATTGCCAATGCGTTCTATGAAAACGGGCGTGGGGTTTTGATTGGAACACCGACCGCCGGTGCGGCGCGAATCGCATCACGTGTCAATTTGAATAATGGGGCAATGTTGGAATTGATGAATAAGTCTATCAAGGCCACCGATGGTCGTATAATTGATGGGCGTGGCATATTCCCGTTGGTGTGTTTGTCCAATATACGGACCGCATCACAACAGAGCGCATTTTTCTTGAACGTGATAAATCACGATTTTAATGCGCGCGATTTTAACGGGGAAAAAGATATTGATGTCGAATCGGTACGCCGCGGATGCCCCACAATTACCAGTGGTGAAGATGAAGATTTGTTGTCGCGGTCTGTTGCGGTTCAATTATTGACCGATTCGAAATTATACAGCCGTTTATTAAATATGACGAATTAAAAGAAAGGGATAGAATATGTTTTTGACAAATGAAAACAAATTGAATTGGTCTAAAATTTTGCTGGGTGCGATTATAACAGCGTTGTTGGTATTATGTGGTGTGTTTTGGTTTGATATTCCGTTATATAATTTTTTGCGGCATTTTGATTACAGATTTTGGGCTTTGCTTGGTATAATTTTTTCTGCCAAAAATTGGTTGGTTGTGTCTTTGATAGTACTGATTGTGTTCTATGTAAAAAAGAGCATTCAAGAAAAACCAAAATTTAGTTTTAGTGATTTCTATAACAAGATTAAGTCCAGTAATGCGTTTTGGATTTTTTCTTCGGTGTTTTTGGCGGTATCCAGTGGTGCGTTATTAAAGTTTCTAATCGGTCGCGCCCGTCCAATATTTTACGAGGCCGTCGGTATGACCGGGTTCTTTCCGTTTGCAAATGATTGGGCGTTTCATTCTATGCCATCTGGGCATGCGCTTGCGTCATTTGCCGGGTTGGTTATGATTGGAATGTTGGCCCCGCGTGCAAAATGGTTCACGTGGACTTTGGCGATTGTGATTGCCGTATCACGGGTCTGCGCCGGTTTCCATTGGCCAACCGATGTTATATTTGGGGCTTTTTGGGGGATGATTTGCGCCGACGTAATTCACGCCTGGATGGTGCGCCGTGTAAATAAATAATATGGCGGACTGTTATTTTTGTTTTTTTTATGATACAATGCCCATATCATGAGCAAACAATCTAAATTTTTGCCCGACAGTATGTCCGGTGCATTAAAGACTATGCTTGGCAAATTGTTGGGTATCGTTATTTTCTTGGTCGCGGTATGGGCCGTGTTGGCGCTGTTTATTCATAACCCATATCTGGACGGTATATCGGCGGCGGGTAATATCGGGCATCAGTCAATTATGGGAAATGTGGTTGGCGTATTGCGATATACGGTCGGTTTCGTGCCCGCGATGTTTTTGCTGATGTGTTTGGCACGGTATGGAATTACATTACTGATTGGGTTTGGGGCGGATTCAACGCCGGAATATAATATACTGCGCGGGTTTGTTGGTGTGTGTTTGGGTGCCGCCGGATTCGGGATGATTGCGCCGCGCACAACATTTGGTGGAATGATTGGTTCGATTGTTGCCGCCGATGTATCCGGTATTATTGGTGGATTTGCAATACCCATTGGGGTCTTGTGTATTGCAGGGTTCTTGGTTATTGCGGGGGTGTTGTTGCATATAAGTTTTACTGATGTGATGCGTATTGTCCGGATTGTATGGCGTATGATACGATATGTGTTGACGGCGTTTCATTTAATGCGCCCGATTGAAACAGACGAAGAACCAGAAGAAGAGGTTGAAGAAGACGAGGCGGAAGAGGAAGAAGAAACGGAAGAAGAAAAACCAAAGCCGCGTCGCAAGGCCGCACGCAAACGCGCCGCATCCCAGACCAGCGAATCGATAGAGTATGAATTGCCGGATCCGGAATTTTTGGAAAAGTCTAATTTTGGTAAAAGTGTCGTTACGCCGGAATTAAAACAGAATGCGCGTGCGATGGAAATTCATTTTGCCGAATATGGTGTGAACGGTCGTGTAACCGGTATACGCCCGGGACCGATTGTAACTTTGTATGAATTTATGCCCGACAGTGGTGTGCGTATGGTTGATATAAACAAAACGGTCAAAGATATGACACGTGCGATGGCGACCGAAAATATCCGTATTGCACATATTCCGCGCACAGAGCTGATTGGTGTGGAAATGGTGAATCTGAATCGGCAAACCGTGCGGTTCCAGGGTCTGGTTGCAAATGATGCGTTTGTAAATTCCAAATATAAAATACCATTGGCGTTGGGTGTTGATATTGGCGGCAACCCGATGTATTTTGATTTGGCAAAAATGCCACACGTTTTGATTGCGGGGCGTACCGGTTCGGGTAAGTCTGTATTTGTGCAGTCTATTATTATGTCGGTGCTGTATCATTTTACGCCGGACAAATGCAAATTGATGATTATTGACCCCAAGGGTGTTGACTTTGGATTCTGGGATGATATTCCGCACCTGATTACACCGATTATAAAACTGGACCCGAATGCGGCGGTCAATGCGTTGAAATGGTCGGTTCAAGAAATGGAAATTCGTTATAAACGATTATTGGACTTTGGTGTTCAAAATATCGAGGCGTATAATCAGGCGGTTGCAGAAAAACGTGCGTCGGGCGAAGTTGTAACCAAACAAGTTGCCGTTGGCACAGACCCGGAAACCGGTGAATTGGAATATGAAACACAAACAGTTGATTTGTCAGATATGCCATATATGGTTATCGTCATTGACGAGGTTGCCGATTTGATGGGTGTTGCCCGTAAAGAGGTCGAGGCCTGTGTTCAACGCCTGGCGCAAAAGGCGCGTGCGGCGGGAATCCACCTGGTTATGGCAACACAACGACCGGATGCGACAACCATTACCGGCGTTATCAAGGCGAATTTCCCAACCCGTATTTCTTTCCAGGCGCGCAGTAATATTGACAGTATGACAACGCTGGGCGAAAAGGGCGCAGAGAATTTGTTGGCGTGTGGTGATATGCTGTTCAGCGAGGCCGGACGCGTTCCGGTTCGCATACACGGCGCGTTTATTGAACCCGCCGAAATGACCCAGGTGGCCGATTTCTTGCGGGTCCAGGGCGAACCAGAATATGTCGCCGGTGTCGTTGATGGTGAATCCGCCGGTGCGGGCGCGGCATCAATTCCGGGTATGCCCGCATCCAGTGGTGATAAAGATGCCGACCTGTATGCCCAGGCCAAAGAGTATGTTATTCGCGATAAAAAACCGACAATTTCATATATTCAACGTCGTTTAAGTGTCGGTTATAACAAGGCCGCCGGATTTATGGAACGTATGGAACAAGAAGGCATAGTCAGCGCCCCCGACCCGAATGGGAAAAGACATATATTATAGTGGTTAGTCCGTCCCGGCACCGCAATGCGGTGGCCGCGGCCGCGACGGGTGTTAGTGGTTAGTTCCCACTTCGCACGCCGTGCTTCGTGGGACAAGGGTTGGTGATAAGCAAAAACCCGCGGATTTCTGTGGTTTTTTTATATATGCGCGGGGTGGTCAAAAACGAACGTTTTTGTCCAGTACTTTTTTAGAAAAAATTATTCAGTAAAATCAACAACCGTAAAGTCCCAAAAAAGGGGGACAAAAACGTTCCTTTTTTGTTACCATTATGGGTGTAAA